>CAKRYE010000011.1 GCA_934426285.1 uncultured Blautia sp. | reverse complement strand
CCGTCTATATCACTGCCCATTTCCCTTCTAATAGTAACATTTATTCCACATTTTTCAAGTTTTATTTTAAAATTCTCAACAGCCTGTCGTGTAGAACGTTCAAAAGAACGCTCCTTGATCGGGTTTACGGGAATCAGATTTACATGACAATTGATATCCCGGATTCTTCCAGAAAGCTCTCTTGCATCCTCATCACTGTCATTTACCCCGGCCACAAGACTATATTCAAATGTGATTCTTCTGCCTGTCATATCAAAATAATGGCGGCATGCTTCCAGAACTTCATCCATACTGTATTTTCTGGCAATTGGCATAAGCTCCTGTCTTTTCTCATCATTTGGCGCATGAAGAGAAAGTGCAAGTGTCATCTGCAGCTTTTCCTCAGCCAGCTCATAGATTTTGGGTACCAGTCCGCAGGTAGACACTGTCAGATTTCTCTGGCTGATATGAAGTCCTCCATCCTCTGTGAGAATGTGTATAAACCGCAAAAGATTGTCATAATTATCCAGTGGTTCGCCGGTTCCCATCACCACTACATTGGATACTCTCTCACCGGTCAGGGTCTGGATACGATAAATCTGATCCAGCATTTCTGAGGGAAGCAGGCATCTGGTAAGTCCTCCAATTGTAGAAGCGCAGAAACGGCATCCCATACGGCATCCCACCTGCGAAGAAATACATACGGAATTTCCATGTTTGTACCGCATAAGCACACTTTCGATCACATTTCCGTCACTGAGACGAAAAAGATATTTCTGCGTTCCATCCAGTCTGGAAGTCTGTACATCTACCACCTCCAGGGCAGTAACAGGGTATTCCTTCAGCTTCTCTCTAAGTCCCCTGGATAAATTGGTCATCTCATCCCAGGAAGTAACCAGGTGCTCATGAAGCCAGCTGTATATCTGCTTTGCCCTGAAAGGCTTATCTCCCAGAGCAGTAACCAGCGCTTTTAATTCATCAACTGTCATTGACTTGATATCTGTCATTACTTATTTTCTCCTGAATTTTGCAATAAAGAAACCGTCTGTTTTATGCACTCCCGGCAATAACTGAAGATACCCCAGAGCAGTAGTTTCAGAATGAAGCTCCTGAGGAAGGAAAGGATCCAGGCTCTCCAGTTTAAACGGGTGATTATTCATAAACCACATCATATTTTCTTCATTCTCTTCTTTTGCAATGGTGCAGGTACTGAAAACTAATACTCCACCTGGCTTCACATACTCTGCTGCCCGATCTAGGATCGTTCTCTGCAGGATCACAATTTCTTCCTGCTTCTGAGGTGTCACTCTGTACTTTATTTCCGGCTTCTTGCCGATCACCCCATAACCGGAGCAGGGTACATCTGCCAGAACAATATCCGCTTTCAATTCCGAATCCACATCAAAAACAGTGGCATCCATCACTCTTGCCTGCACATTGATGGAATCCAGACGATTAATATTTTCCTCAATAAGATCCACCTTTTGCTGGCTCACATCTCTGGCATCTACAGTACCATAATCCCCCATCTTATCTCCTGCATGAAGGCTTTTTCCTCCGGGAGCAGCACACATATCAATAATATAGTCTCCCTTCTTCGGATCTGCCACCTCAGCTACCAGCATGGAACTTACATCCTGTACCTGGATTTTTCCCTGAATAAAAGCATCCAGGGCAAGAATATGATTATAATCAGAAATTTCATATGCATAGGGAAGATAGGGGGCAGGAGTTACCTTTACTCCCTGCTCTGTCAGACTCCTGTAAATCTCTTCCTGTGGATATTTATGGATCCGGCAGCGCACAGTAACCGGTTTCTCCTTCAGAAACTCTGCCAGAATCATTTCTGTCTTTTCTTCACCGTAAGCTTCCAGCCAGCGGTTGACCAGATTTTCAGGCATGGAGTACTTAACAGAAAGAAATCTCAGCAGATCCTGCTCTCTGGATGGAAGCTCCAGATTTTTATATTCCCTGGCTATGGTCCGCAAAACTCCGTTCACAAAAGGTTTCAGATTATAAAATCCTTTTCTCTGAGCCAGCTTCACCGCTTCATTACACACTGCACTGTCCGGTACACTGTCCATGAATTTAATCTGATATACCCCGCTGCGCAGGATTTCTCTGATCGCAGGCTTCATTTTATCCACAGTCACCTTGGAATAAGAATCAATGATATAATCGATCAGAATTCTGTATTCCAGAGTTCCCTCACATACCCGGGTAATAAATGCCCGTTCCTGTCTGGGAAGGAACTGATACTTGGAAAGGGCATTGCGAATGGCAATATGGCTGTGCCTTCCTTCTTCTTCAATTTCAAGTAGTATTTCCAGTATTAATTCTCTGGTATTAATTCCATTAGTCACGGTCTCTTCCTCCGGCCAGTATGATCAGTCTGAGAAGCTGCAGAACAGATGCTGCAAGAGCTGCCACATAAGTCAGGGCAGCTGCCACCAGAACCTTCTGTGCTCCCTTTACCTCCTCCTGGGCGATCAGTCGGTTGTCACCCAGCATTTTCAAAGCTCTGGCTGATGCATTAAACTCCACCGGCAAAGTCACCAGCTGAAAAAGGACAGCCAGAGAAAATAAAAGAATTCCCAAAGTCAGCAACGGGCGAATGGAGAAAACAAGTCCTGCCAGAAACAATGGCCAGGAGAGAGTAGAGCCAATATTGGCAACCGGTACAATAGCAGTTCTGATATTCAGAGGTGCATAGTTTACCGCATCCTGGATTGCATGTCCACACTCATGGGCTGCTACTCCAATGGCTGCTACTGATGTTTTCCCATATACATCCTGGGAAAGAGCAACCTGTCTGGTTCTGGGATCATAGTGATCTGTCAGACTTCCTGCAACAGCCACCACGGAAACATCCGTGATTCCTGCCATGTGCAGAATCTGCTGTGCAGCCTCCGCTCCTGTAAGGCCGGAAGTACTGTGGACTTTGCTGTACTTTGCAAAAGTCCCCTTTACTTTGGCTGATGCAGCCAGAGACAGTACCATTCCTATGACCAGCAAAATATAAGTGGGATCAAAATAATATCCGTACATACAATCACTCCTTATGATCTGTAAATCTGCTTCCTGCTTCTATATGGTATCCCCGCAGAAAAGCTTCTGCGTTCATTCGTTTTTTACCTTCCAGCTGTACTTCTGTCAGAATCAGTGTTCCATCCTTGCAGGCAACATGAATTCCTTCTTTATCTGTAAGAATAACAGTTCCGGGTTCCTCACCGGAGCATTTCTCATCTGCCCGGCTTCTCCATACCTTAAGGGTCTTTCCATTTACAAAGGTATAAGCACTTGGCCATGGATTCAGCCCCCGTACCAGTCTTTCCAGTTCCACAGCAGACTTACTAAAATCCATAAGACCCATCTTTTTGTTGATCATTGCCGCATAAGGAGTCGGGCTCTCCTCAGGCTGCTTTTCCCATACTGCAGTTCCCTGTTCAATAGACGGCAATGTTTTGATCAGAAGTTCTGCACCTGCCTGGGCAAGCTTTGCAAAAAGACTGCCGCCGGTTTCCTCCTTTTCCAGGGGGATTACAATCTTTGAGATCATATCTCCGGTATCCAGCCCCTCTCCCATCTGCATGATGGTAACACCGGATTCCTTCTCTCCATCGATTACAGCCTGCTGGATCGGGGCAGCTCCTCTGTATTTCGGTAAAAGTGATGCATGGATATTAATACAGCCATATTTCGGCAATTCCAGCACATCCCTGGGAATGATCTGGCCAAAAGCTGCCACAATGATCACATCCGGAGCAATTTCACGGAGTGTGTCCAGAAATTCCCTGTTGTTTCTGACACGCTGGGGCTGATAAACAGGAATTTCATGCAAAAGAGCTTCTTCCTTTACAGGTGTGGGAAGTAAGGATTTTCCCCTTCCTTTTGGTTTATCCGGCTGAGTAACCACTGCTGCCACATCATATCCGGCTTCCACCAGTGCCTTTAAAGGCGGCACAGCAAAATCAGGTGTTCCCATAAAAACTATTTTCATATTTTCGCCCTTTCCTCTCAGTCTTCTTCATCGTAGCTGACCCGGTGAAGTTCTCCCTCCACCAGCTCTGTATACATATGTCCATCCAGATGATCCAGCTCATGGCAGAAAGCACGGGCCAGAAGTCCCTCTCCTTCATATACCACTTCTTCCATATCCTCATTCAGAGCTTTCACCTTTACATGATCAGGACGGGTTACCTGTCCTGCCATTCCCGGAACACTGAGGCAGCCTTCATCTCCGGTCTGCTCTCCTGACTTCTCAATAATCTCCGGATTGATCAAAATGATCGGTCCGTCACCTACATCAATTACCACAATACGCTTCAGGATACCCACCTGCGGTGCAGCCAGGCCAACTCCCATTGCCTCATACATGGTATCCAGCATATCTGTGATCAGGTCATGGATACGCGGTGTCATTTTATCTACCGGTCTGCTGATTTTTGTAAGTACAGGATCCCCCTCTACTCTGATTGTTCTAAGTGCCATTTTTTAATCTCCTTTTCTCAACTGAAATCAAACTGTATATATATTTTCCGGAAACCGGAATTTATTTCAATGTATTTTTCCATCTGATCCTTGATTCGGACCAGTGTTTTATATTCTTTATGCTTTAAATAAATAACCTGCCTGTAAATATCCTTCACCTTACCTATGGATGCATAAGCAGGACCTATTACATGCAGATCTTTTCCCCTGTAGATCCTGTGGATATACAGTTCCAGATAGTGCATAGCCTGGGTCAGTATTTCCTCATTCTCCCCAGATCCAAGAATTGCCAGCATATGAGATGCCGGTGGGTAATCCAGCAGCATACGGTAACTCATCTCTTCCTCATAAAAGGCCTGATAATCCTGGGCAGCTGATGCCTGAATGCTGTAATGCTCCGGATGATAGGTCTGGATCACTGCCTCACCTGCTTTCTTTCCTCTTCCGCAGCGTCCCACTGCCTGGCACAGCAGCTGAAAAGTACGCTCTCCGCAGCGGTAATCCTCTGCATTGAGGGAAAGGTCTGCAGCGATCACTCCTACCAGCGTTACATCCGGAAAATCATGCCCTTTCACGATCATCTGGGTTCCCACCAGTACCTCTGCTTCATGAGCAGCAAAGGCTGCCAGTATCTGTTCATAGCTTCCTTTATTTCTGGTAGTATCAAAATCCATGCGCAAGGTCCTGACTCCAGGAAAGGTATCCCTCACAATCTTCTCAATCTGCTGGGTGCCGGCCTTAAAGCCGCCGATATAAGGAGAGCCACACTGAGGACAGACCTGCGGCTTTCTGGTCTCATATCCACAGTAATGACACAGCAGTCTGCCATTATTATGTTCTGACAGCGATACATCACAGTGTGGACATTTCACCACAAAGCCACAGGAACGGCAGGATACAAAACCTGCATAGCCTCTGCGGTTCAAAAACAGCATGATCTGCTCTTTTTTCTCCAGCCGTTCTTTCATTTTCTCCTGCAGGGATCTGCTCAGAACTGAGCGGTTTCCCGCTCTCAGTTCCTCCCTGAGGTCAATAACTGATACCTGCGGCATTGGTCTGTCCCCATATCTGGCAGTCAGTTTCACCAGACCATACTCACCGCTCTGTGCTCTGCTGTACGCTTCCAGAGAGGGCGTTGCTGATCCCAGAACAACTCTGGCATGTTCAATCCCTGCTCTGGCAATGGCAGTCTCCCTGGCATGATATCTGGGAGTATTTTCACTTTTATAGCTTGGTTCATGTTCCTCATCTATTATGATCAGCCCCAGATCAGGAAAGGGGGTAAACAATGCAGAACGGGGCCCCACCATTACCTGGACTCCTCCTCCCCTTGCACGTTTAAACTGATCATAGCGTTCTCCCTGAGACTGTCTGGAATTAATGACAGAAACTTTCTCTCCAAACCTGGCATAAAACCGCCTCACAGTCTGATAAGTCAATGCAATCTCAGGGATCAGCACAACAGCCTGCTGACCCTTTGCAAGTATTTCCTCGATCAGCCGCATATATACCTGGGTCTTACCGCTTCCTGTCACTCCCTGAAGCAGTACCGGCCGTGGCTCAGGCTTTTCCCATTCCTGCAGTATTTTCTCTGCTGCCTGCTCCTGTTCCCGGTTCAGAGTCAGAGCCGTTTCTCTGGGAATATCCTTTCCATCTATAGAATTACGAAAAATTTCATCATACTCTATACGCAGGATTCCCTGTTCTTTCATTTTTCCCACAATAGCAGAAGTAGCTCCAAGCTCTTTGGCTGCCAGAGTATACTCCAGACGCTTTTTGTCCAGGAGCTCCCTCAGAAGCCTTGTTCTCGCTTTAAACCTGGTTTTTTCCAGTCCTTCCAGAATTTTTCTTCCTTCTTCCTCTGAAACGTTCAGACAGAGATATCTCTTCTCCTTTGCCCGCATCTTCTCCTGTATGGGAAGAACCGTCTTCAATGCCTGGATCATGGTAGAGCCATAATTTTCCCTCATCCAGGCTGCCAGAAGGATCAGCCTGGATTCTGTTGTCTCCTGTCCGCTGCTGCACTGAAAAATCTCCTTTATCCTGTCAGGATCTACCTTCGGCTTACCCGTCAGACCTATCACATATCCCTTGCGGATTTTATTTCCGTTTCCAAAAGGGATGGATACCACCATCCCCATCTTTATTTCCTGCTCCAGTTCTTCCGGCACCCTGTACTGAAAGGTTTTATCCAGCTTTTCACTGGAAATATCTATTATTATATCAGCATAAATCATAATTAATCATTATTTGCCTGCAAGGATATCAGCAATCAGTACTCTCTCATCCATTGGATATTTCTTGCCTTTGATCTCCTGATAATCCTCATGTCCCTTACCGGCCAGAACGATAATATCTCCCGGTTCTCCGTGGTGGATCGCATAGGCGATCGCTTCCTTTCGGTCTATGATCTCCACATATTTACCGCTGGTCCTGGCCATTCCTGTTTTTATATCATCAATAATAGCCTGAGGTTCCTCATCCCTTGGGTTATCTGAAGTAATGATCGTCAGATCTGCCAGCTTTCCTGCCACCTCTCCCATTTCATAGCGGCGAAGTCTGGAGCGGTTTCCTCCACATCCGAACAGGCATACCAGTCTGTGTGGATGATATTCCCGTAATGTAGTCAGAAGGCTTTCCAGTGCCATTGCATTATGTGCGTAATCGATCATCAGTGTAAAGTCTTCAGACACCTTCACCATTTCAATACGTCCCTTTACCCTTGCCACTTTCAGAGCCTTCAGGATATTCTCCTCTGATACTTTGAAATGACGGCAGATGGCAATGGCAGTTAAAGAATTATAGATGCTGAATTTACCCGGAATATCGATTTCTACCGGGAAGTCAAGCAGTCCTCTCAGATGATAAGAAATTCCCAGATATCCCTTACCTCCCACCAGCTTTGCATCCTCAGCCCGAAGATCTGCCTCCGGTGAAAATCCATAAGTCTCCAGCTCACAGGTATGTCCCTGTATGATTTTCTCAAAATGCTCATCATCCCTGTTTACAATCCCTGTTCTGCACTGTTTCAGCAGCAGTGATTTACATCTGAGATAATCATCGAAATCCTTATGCTCATTTGGCCCGATATGATCCGGCTCAATATTGGTAAAAATACCAAAATCAAAGACAAAGCCCTGTGTTCTGTGAAGCATAAGTCCTTGGGAAGAAACTTCCATTACCACACAGTCACAGCCTGCTTCAACCATATCATGGAAATATTTCTGAACCATATAAGATTCCGGTGTGGTATTGCTTGTAGGAATCACCTTATCACCAATGATGGCCTCAATAGTTCCGATGAGTCCCACCTTATATCCGGCATTTTCAAGAATGGATTTTACCATATAGGTTGTTGTGGTTTTCCCCTTGGTTCCTGTAATACCAATCGTCTTCAGTTTTTCTGCAGGATGTCCGAAATAAGCGGCAGAAATAAATGCCATGGCATAGCGGCTATCCTTCACAAGGATAACCGTCACATCTGCAGGAGCCTCAACTTTCTCCTCCACTACCAAAACTTTCGCACCTTTTGCGATCACATCCGGCACAAATTTATGTCCGTCCACAACCGCCCCGCGGATGCAGATAAAAAGAGAACCCTCTTCTACCTTTCGGGAATCATATACAACGTTTTTAACTTCCTGGTCTGTGCTTCCCTGAATACAGGTATACTCCAGACGCTCTAATAAGGATATTAACTTCATTGATGCCCTCCATATTTTTATATATTCTATATTAGAATAGCACACCTCCATTCCCGTTTCAACGTTGTTTTTTGGCAGCTGCCGCTCCTACAATAACTGCACACACACATAAGGCAAGAAAAAACGTTCCTTTTGTATCATCTCCTGTGCTGGGCTTGGAGGCTGTCTCATAGGCGCTCCCTGATTTTGAACCTGTCCCATAGGACTGATAAGAAGAATAGGTCTGTGTGATCTGTGGTATTACCGTTGCCTCCACTGACTTCACAGTCACCTCTGACTGAGATTTCATATTTGTTGTACCGGTTTCATCAGAAATAACAGTTACCTCATTTACCAGCTCCTGACTCTCAAAATATTGAGGAATCGTTACAACCGCATAAAGTCCAAAAGCTTCTCCCGGTGCAATGCTGGGAATCAGCGCCTGTGTTCTTGTACTATTTAAGGTTACTCCCTCCTTTGGCATAAACTGAGCCTGAATATTTGAGTTTAGAAATCTCTCTGTACTGAGAACAGAATGAAGCGTTTTTTCTCCTGTATTACGGATACATATCTGATAGGTAATCGTATCACCCGGAAAGGCTTCCGTTCTGTCTGCTGTTTTTTCCACCTCAAAAGAGGCCTTCAGTCCTTCTACTTTAATCTGGCATGCAGCCTGACAGCCAATCAGTTCTTCTCTGCCCGGATGTTTTGTTTTTACAGTTACCGTGTGAAACAGATCTCCCTCCTTATTTTCATCCGGCAGAAGCGTCATCCGAAGTCTTCTGCTCTCTCCTGGGTTTAATGCAGCCAGAACTGCTTCTTTGCCATCTACGTAAAAATCCGATTCAGACTCCCACACTGCCCGGATATCTTCCATGGAAAAACTACTTAAAAACTGAATGTCTGTCAAAGGAATCTGGCCTGTATTGGTCACATCCAGAATATAATTTACCGGCTGTCCTGCTTTTATTTTCTCCACATCTGCCCTGAGGACTGCCTCGATCCCTGTTTTTGCAGCATTTACCAACAGCTCAGGAGAAGGATTGGAAACCAGAGTCTGAAGCTCTTCTCCTGTTTTTTCCTGTAAAAATGTACCCAAGCCCGGCTGATCCTTTTGTAAAGGCTCATCCTGTACCACCGGATAATTTCTCTTCTCCCAGGAAAGCTGATATTCCGGACGCAGTGTCACCGGAACAGTCAGTGTATAATAGTCCTCTGTGATTTTTTCCATCTGCAGATGTTCCGTAAGGCGAAGGATCTCCGTATCTTCTCCCTTCTGATTCCTTATGGAAACAGATTCTGCTGTAATTTCTTCCGGAAGAAAAGCTGTATCCGGAAGGAAATATTCAGATATGTATGTGGTCAGAATATACTCTTTCTTTTCTTCTTGCATGGCAGGATTTTCAGTTTCGCTCACAGGATTTTCAACTTTACCAGAAACCTCTTCTGTCTCTGCGTCTTCGCCAGTCTCCACACCTTCTCTAACTTCTGTCTCCTCTGCAATTTCTGCTTTCTCCGCTGCTTCACCTTCCTCAAAGTCTTCTTCCGCCTTCTCCTCCTCATCTGCTGTAAAACTTTCTGTCTCCATTTCTGCCTGGATTTTCTCCTGTTCCTGATCCGCTTTACTGACATCTTTCAGAGTATTCAGTCCGCTAAGCCGCAGGGTCAGCTCTGCCTTATAGTTTTCCTCATCCGTCCATTTTGCACTTTGTTCTATATTCAAAACCGGCGCCACCAGTTCTGCCCCTGATACCAGCATTCCCTGAAAGGGTATGCCGATGCCTGAAAGAATAGCTGCCATGGCAAGTACTGCTGCTTTCGTCTGATTCCATATTCTATTTTTCATATTATCGTCTCCTAATAATTTATTTCATGAAAATTTCGCAATCTGCGATCTTTTACTGTCGTTTCTCATGCCGCATTCCCACCGCCGGCTCTTTTTCGTCTCAGCCTGCAGGTCTGCATCTTATCCAGGAGTACATAACAATCATACAGACATAAGCATTCCCCCTCCTTACCAGACAGATCATCAATCTCCGTCTTCCATTTAATGATGTTTTGTGAAATAATGCACCGAAACAGTGCTTGAAAATCATCTCTGCAGAATGCAGAAACAGATGAAGGTTACCTCAGATCCGGTAACTTTGTCTTTACTTTAGCATGTCCCTTTTCGGAAAGCAAGCGATTGGATCAAATATATACTTACTTTAATTTTTGTTTATAATTCTTTTATATTTTTTCTGTTTCTTTCAGATTATTGACATACTTTGCACATATTTTCCCCCTATAATAGGTTTTGGATAGATGAAAACCACTCTCTATCTCCCCCCTCAAAAAATGGACAGCTCCTGCAGCAATGCGGGAGCTGTTTATTTTATTATTGTTTTTATTCGTTTTTAATTGCTGTTCGGAGAAGAATCTATTGCATTTCCCCGGACAGTCTTTTATAATGTAGTGTATCATTATGATTATCTCGGGAGGCTTGAACCACAGCCACCTGTGTACAACAAAAATAAAGAAACGAGGTATTTCCCATGAGCGAAAAAATTACAGTAGTTGCATTGGGCCACAGAGCATTAGGTACAACTCTGCCAGAGCAGAAAATTGCCACAAAAAAAGCTGCCAAAGCTATTGCAGACCTTGTAGAAGCAGGAAACCGTGTAGTAATTTCACACAGTAACGGACCACAGGTCGGAATGATCCATACTGCTATGAACGAATTCGGTAAGGCACATCCGGATTATACATTTGCACCTATGTCCGTATGTTCTGCCATGAGTCAGGGCTACATCGGTTACGACCTTCAGACTGCCATCCGTGCAGAGCTGCTTTCCAGAGGTATTTACAAACCGGTTGCCACTGTATTGACTCAGGTTGTGATCGATCCTTATGATGACGCTTTCGCAGAGCCAGAGAAGATCATCGGCCGTGTCCTGACCAAGGAAGAAGCAGAAGCAGAGGAACATAAGGGTAATTTTGTTACAGAGCTTGCAGACGGTACCTACAAAAGAATCCTTGCTGCACCAAAGCCACAGAAAATCGTAGAGCTTGAAACGATCCGCACACTTGTAGATGCCGGAGAGATCGTCATTGCAGCCGGCGGCGGCGGTATCCCTGTTATGGAGCAGGGGGTTGCCTTAAACGGTGCCAGTGCTATTATCGAAAAAGACCTGACAAGCGGACTTCTGGCTCAGGAATTAAATGCAGATACTCTGCTGATCCTGACCAGTGTAGAGAAGGTAAGCCTGAATCTTGATATGGATAATGAAGAATTCCTGGGTGAAATCTCTGTAGCAGATGCTAAGAAATATATGGATGAGAATCAGTTTGCACCGGGATCTATGCTGCCGAAGTTTGAAGCGGGAGTCAGCTTTGTTGAAAAAGGAGACGGACGCCGGACTATTATTACGGATATTGCCCATGCGAAGGATGGGGTTTATGAGAAGACAGGGACTATAATTAAATGATGTTTTGCAAAGGGGACGCATAGCGGCGTCCCCTCTGCACACCCCTCGCGCTGGTGTCTGACGGGAGGGGTGTTGTTGTTTTTAGGTATGGAAGGAGCTCCTGGTTGAGATATGAGGGAGCTTTTGTTAACTTTACTTTGTTGGTGAGACGGACGGGGAGGCGGCGGGGCCTGCCCCTGGTATTGGATTGATGTCAAAAGGTAATACCAATGTTTGAAGATGTATTATAAAAAAGGATGTAATTCGTTTTGAATTACATCCTTTTTTATAAATTACATGGATTTTCGTTCGGCGATTTCGGCCATTTTGGCTTCGTTGAGGCGGGTGTCGCCGTGGACGCGGCTGTAGGAGAGGTAGCCGTTCATGCGGTCGATTTTGGTGAGGTTTTTGGAACCGCATACCGGGCAGACATCCATTTCAAGTTCTTCGTGTCCGCAGTCATCGCAATAGGCCAGGGAGAGATTGACTCCTTCGTAATAGCCCAGGGCCATGGCACGGCGGATGAGGGTTCGGACAGCTTCTTTATTGTAATCGATGGGATAACGGACGTACTGGATCTTACCTCCGTTGCACAGTTCCCAGAAGCGGCCTTCCAGATCCTGTTTTTCGATTGGGGTGACTTCTTCGGTTACATGGCAGTGGAAGCTGTTGCTGACATAAGGACGATCAGAAACTCCTTCGATGATTCCATACATTTTACGGAACTGTTCTACCTGAAGTCCGCAGAGACTCTCTGCAGGAGTTCCATAGATTGCATAGAGATATCCATCCTCTTCCTTAAATTTATTTACTTTTTCATTAATATATTTCAGAACTTCCAGTGCAAACTGGCCATCCTCTGCAATGGATTTTCCATTATAAAGTTCCTGCAGCTCATTGAGAGCTGTGATTCCAAAGGACGCAGTCATAGGTTTGAGGATTTTGCCGATCTTTTCATTTGGTTTCAGACGGCCGCCATAGAAACCGCCCTCACAGTAAGCAAGAGGGTTTGTAGAGGCACGCATCTGTCCCAGATATTCGTAGGTACGGATATGAAGGCTCCGGATCATTTCCAGATAGAAATCCAGCACTTCATAGAAATCTCTGCTCTCTGCTCTGGCTTTGGCCAAGATCATGGGCAGGTGAAGGCTTACTGCTCCAACATTAAATCTTCCTACAAATACAGGCACATCCTTATCATCAGCAGGATACATACCGCCTCTTTCGTACCATGGGCTCAGGAAAGCACGGCACCCCATAGGGCTGATCACCTTTCCGTACCGTTTGTACATACTTGCAATATATCCCTTGCCTGACATGGAAAGCCAGTCCGGATACATTGTTTTTGAAGAGCAGTCTACCCCCGCCTCAAAAACATCCTCGCAACTTTTCCCTTTTCCATGGATCTTTTCATCATAAAGAAATACGATTTTGGGGAAAAGTACAGGCTTCTTGTGTCCTTCTTTACCCTGTCCGCCTTTGTGTACTGCCAGAAGTGACATACTGCACATTTTCTCGAACTGTCCGGTTCCCAGTCCCAGTGTGACAGTGACAAAGGGATAATCTCCTCTGGAGGATCCTACTGTATTCAGCTTATACTCAATTCCCTGCCAGCCCTGGTCATAATCTCTGCGGACTTTATCCAGTGCGCGCTCAACAGCCTTTTCTTCTCTTCCTACCCAGCTTGGATCAGAATATTGCATAAACTCCTCAATATATCTGTCATAGCTTTTCTTTGCATAAGGTGCCAGAATCTTATCCACTTCCGGGACTGTAAATCCGCCATACTGCTGTGCGGCTGTACTCAGAATAATATCTCCCATAACATCGAAAGCTGTATCCAGTGTTTTGGGTTCATTGTACCATACATTTCCCATCTCAAAGCCGTCCTTTAATACAGCTGCAACATCAAAAAGACAGCAATTCATAGTATCCAGACGGGCGGACTGATCATGAATATAGATATAGCCGTCCTTACATGCCTGAAGCTCATTACGGTTCATAAAAAATTTACGGTAAAGCTCTTTATTCAGTTCATTAAAGATCAGGCTTCGCTTGGTAGCAACCAGAGCACTGTCTGTGTTGGCATTGCTCTTATCACCGATATAACGGATTGCCTGGCTCTTGGTATATACGTCATCCATCATGTGGATAAAATCCAGTTTATAATTTCTGTAATCCCGGTAACTTTTAGCTACAGCTGGATTTACTCTCTCCAGGGCACCCTCTACTATGTTGTGCATCTCCTGGATCTGGATCTCATTTTTTCCCAGGGAAGCTGCATGCTCCTCAGCAAACTTGCAGATAAAATCCTGCTCTTCCTCAGAAAAAGTGTATAAAATCCTGGCTGCTGATTTATTCACAGCCGCTACGATCTTTTTGGAATTAAATTCTTCCTTTGTTCCATCTTTCTTTATTACATAAATCATACCTTTTCGCTCCAATATACAAGATATAGTATAAAATAATGATTTGCCCCATATTTACGCCTATATGTGGTGTGCTTTACAAGTATAGCACATCGTCTGTAAAAAAGAAAGGGGGAAAATTTTATTCGTCATATTGCTGAATTTCATATAACCTGAAATAATTATACTGTCCATCCAGAGAAGTAACTGTGAGATGATCACCCTTGTGTAACTCCAGCTTCAGCTGCTGTCCTTCCTGATCAAAATCCCAGACTCCTCCCCCAGTACCGTCTGCCGGAACGAACTCCAACTCTATTCCCTCCCAGACAGCCTCCGCAACATACTCTCCTGGTCCCATGAAGTCTTCTGTGTTACTTTCCACAACCTCATAATATCTATCTTCTGTGTTCAGCATATAGTAAGCATACTCATCCAGCTCAGAAGAAGACATCACCTTCTGGTCAGGCACTTCTTTTTTCTCTTTGTCATCTTTGTCAATGAGTTTTGTCTTATATATAAATTCTTCAATTTGATTGGGCTTCAGTGTTTCCAGCGCATCAGGGACATATTCTATAAGAGCTGCAAGAAGGGCGATCACCAGCCAGAATATGACCATCTTTTTTCCTTTTTTCTTTTCCTTAGTTCCGCTCTGTTTTCCGGAGGTATATGTTTTTGAAGCAGTCCTCCTGGTATTGCTTACTGTCTTACTTATGTTCCCGGCATTCTTTTTCTTTGCATAATCCGCGCCGCCCTTCCGGTCAGGGAGAGGGATCTCACTCTGATCCATTTCTCTTCTCACCTTTGCCGAAGAATGGCGATAGTGCTCAGAGCGATCCTCATTAAGATGATACATAGCTGCATCGTTTCTATAAGGCATTCCACAGTATTTGCAGCGTCCGTTTACGATTGGTCCGTCACATACCTGACATCTTTTTCCCATATTCTATCCCCCACTTCACAAATCATTGCATTATGATTCGGTTAATCCCTGTAGTTTCATAAATAATTGTAACATTTTACGCCAATCTTGCAAGATGAAAATTGCCAATCGCACTTTTTCCTGTTATAATAGCGTGGTGTAAAATAAATGGATATTCAATCAGAATATGCAAACAAAACTATAGGAGGACTTCAATAATAATGGAACAGATTAAAATTCCTGATGGTTATCATTCAGCCTTAAACCTCCATGATACCCAGATTGCAATTAAGACTGTGAAGGATTTCTTTCAGCAGACTCTGGCCCAGAAGCTGAACCTGCTTCGTGTTTCTGCCCCGGTTTTCGTCAATCCTTCATCTGGTCTGAATGACAACTTAAATGGCGTAGAGCGCCCTGTAAGTTTTGATATTAAAGGACAGCCGGAAAATGCCGAGATCGTACATTCCCTGGCAAAATGGAAAAGATATGCCCTGAAAAAATATGGCTTTGCCCAGGGCGAAGGTCTCTACACAGATATGATCGCGATCCGCCGGGATGAGGACCTGGACAATATTCATTCTGTATATGTGGATCAGTGGGACTGGGAAAAGATCATCGGTAAAGACCAGCGCAACATGGATACCCTTGTTTCCACTGTCCGCACGATCTACAGTGTTCTCAGAAAAACTGAAAAATATATGGCAGTACAGTATGATTATATTGAAGAGATTCTGCCAAGAGAAATCGCCTTTGTCAGCACTCAGGAGCTGGTAGATATGTATCCTGAACTGACTCCCAAAGAACGTGAATATCAGATTGTCAAAGAAAAGGGTGCTGTATTCCTTATGCAGGTAGGCAAAACCCTGACCAATGGTGAACGCCATGACGGACGTGCCCCGGACTATGATGACTGGGAATTAAACGGTGATATCCTTGTATATTATCCGGTTCTTGATATTGCCCTGGAGCTTTCCTCCATGGGAATCCGAGTTGATGAAGACTCTCTGGACAGACAGCTCACCATCGCAGGCTGCGATGACAGAAGAGAGCTTCCTTTCCAGAAAGCAATCCTGAACAAAGAACTTCCCTACACCATCGGCGGTGGTATCGGACAGTCCCGTATCTGTATGTTCTTCCTTCGCAAAGCACATATTGGTGAAGTACACGCTTCCCTGTGGTCCCAGGATGTAATGAATGAAGCAAAGGAAAAAGGTGTTCAGCTTCTGTAATTTTGTCCAAAAATCAACGGTGTGTTCACAGATTTTTCGAAAAATTTAATAGTTCATCTTATTGACAGAACTGCCCATGCATACTATCATAACAGCATAAGAGACATGTTCCTTAATAATGTAATGGGGTAAATACAAAAGTGAATATTTTATTTTTTTTAACACCAAAAAGCGATGTAGCATACATATTTGAAAATGAAACTCTGAGACAGACACTGGAAAAAATGGAACACCGGAAGTTTTCCTGCATTCCCCTCCTCAGTCTGGATGGCAAATACAGAGGCACCATTTCCGAGGGTGACCTTCTCTGGGGAATGAAGACTCTGAATATTCCCGATATCAAAGCAGCAGAGGGGATTTCTATTATGGCAATCCCACGTAGAGCCACTTACAAGGCTGTACACGCAGATTCCAATATGGAGGATCTGTTAGACAAGGCCATCAATCAGAACTATGTTCCGGTAACAGATGACCAGGGTTATTTTATCGGAATCATCACCCGAAAGGAAATTATCAAATATTGCTACAAGGAACTAAAAAAATATGAATCATCCAATAAGCCGGAAACAAAATAATTCCGGCCTCAAAAAAAAGATTGCGGATCAATCAACCCGCAATCTTTTTTTATTTCTGTTATAAAACCTTTGAAAGAAAGTCTTTCAGTCTCGGATTCTTCGGATTTGCGAAAAATTCTTCCGGAGTATTCTCTTCCTGTATCTTACCCTCATCAATAAAAAGAACTCTGGTTGCCACTTCTCTTGCGAATCCCATCTCATGGGTAACTACAACCATAGTCATACCTGACTGCGCAAGCTCCTTCATCAGCTCCAGAACCTCACCTACCATCTCAGGGTCAAGTGCGGAAGTTGGCTCATCAAAAAGCATCACATCCGGATTCATGGCAAGAGAACGTGCAATGGCAATACGCTGTTTCTGCCCGCCCGAAAGCATATCCGGATATGCATTGGCTTTGTCCGGAAGACCTACACGTGCCAGAAGCTCATCCGCTTTCTTTGAAGCTTCATCCTTTGTCATCAGCTTCAGTTCTACAGGTGCCAGCATAATATTCTGTTTTACCGTTTTATGCGGAAAAAGATTAAACTGCTGGAATACCATTCCAATCTTCTGACGATGTCTGTTAATGTCAACCTTCGGATCTGTAATGTCAGTTCCTTCAAAGAGGATCTGTCCGCCTGTCGGAACCTCCAGAAGATTCAGGGATCTCAGGAAAGTAGATTTACCGGAACCGGAAGGACCAATGACGGCTACTACTTCTCCCTGACAGATATCTGTTGTAATTCCATCGAGAACCTGATTTGTGCCAAAAGCTTTCTTCAGATCCTTTACCTGGATCAGTACATTCTTATCGCTCACTGGTTCTTAATCTCCTTTCCAGTTTATTCATCCCCCATGTAAGGATTCCAATGATCACAAGATAAATCACTGCTGCTGCCATCAGTGGCCAGAACGCATTATAGGTACGGCTCTGGATCAGCATTGCGCCCTTTGTAAGATCCATCATACCAATATAACCAATGATGGAGGTTTCTTTGATCAGTACGATAAATTCATTTACCAGTGCAGGAAGTACATTCTTAAATGCCTGGGGAATAATGATCAGACGCATAGTCTGAGAAAAGTTCAGTCCCAGGCTTCGTCCTGCCTCTGTCTGTCCCTGATCAATAGACATGATACCGGAACGGACGATCTCGGCTACATATGCACCGGAGTTAATACCGAAGGCAAGGCTGCCTACAATGATCTTGTTAATACTTACAGCACCAAAAATTACAAAATTCATGATCAGCAGCTGGATCATGGTTGGTGTTCCACGGATCACAGTCAGATACACTCTGCAGATTGCATTAAGAACCTTAAAGGAACCTGACTTATCATGTGCTGAACGGATAATGGCTACCAGAAAGCCGATGATCAGACCAATGATCAACGCAAATACTGTGATGATAAGAGTTGTTTTCAGACCATCCAAAAGCCAGAGATAACGGTCGTCTTTAATAAAGTTCAGATAAAAGTCTTCTTTTATACTTGCTAATATCATAGGATTATTCATAAAAACCTCTGTCCCCGAAAAGAGAGCTGTTGGCAGATTGTCAACAGCTCTGTTATATTGTTTCTATTATTTTTTTACAATGATAACCTGGCTTGCATCTGCATAGGTATCTGTAAAATCAACGCTGGATTTACGGTCTTCTGTTACAGTCATACCTGCTGCACCAAAATCTGCCTTACCGGACTGTACTGCTGGAAGAATGGCATCGAATTCCATATCTTCAATCTTCAGTTCATATCCGAGTTTATCACAGATTGCCTGTGCAATATCCGCATCAATACCAACAATATCATCACCCTCATGATATTCATATGGCTCAAACTCAGCATTGGTTGCCATTACCAGAGTTCCGTTGGAACGGTCAACATCTTCCGGAGATTCATATGGTGTCTTACCTGCATCTTCACCGATGTAGTTGTCCATAATACTGTCAATAGTTCCGTCTTTTTTCAGTTCTTCCAGAGCTCCGTTGATCTTTTCAAGAAGTTCATCATTGCCTTTCTTTAAGCAGATGGCATATTCTTCTTCCTCAAAAGGCTCATCCAGGATCTTAAGATCATCATTATTCTCTACAAACTTCTGAGCAGGCTGTGAATCAATGATCACACAGTCGATCTGGCCTGCTTTTAATGCCTGGACAGCTTCGCTGCCTTTGCTGTAACGTTCAACTGTAGAACCATCCTTCTCATAATCAGATGCATCAAGGTCACCTGTTGTACCAAGCTGAACACCAATAGTTGCTCCTGCAAGGTCATCCTTTGATTTTATTTCTTTGGCTGCATATACATTGCCAGCCATGGAAACTACCATAATCGCACTCAGTGCAAGGGCTGCAAATCTTTTCTGATCTTTCATCTTTTTTCCTCCTCGCATCCGAAAGTATACCTATTGCTGCTGTTTTTATATTTTTTCACACAGCAGCGTATAATTATGCATTTCGGCTGTATATTTTTATTTTTAATTTTATCATACTTTCTACAAAATGCAAGATAAAACTTAGATGATATTTTCATTTCAGCATATTTATGCTATCATTCCCTATATACACCATAAATATTTATATATAATACCAACAGCCGGAGCTGCTCATGGTAAATTCTGCATAACAGATATTTTTTCCATATACGATATAATAGACCCGGAAATTTATATTTTTCACTTTTTCATAACATTTTTACTTTATAGTTACAGGTATTGAAAATTTAAAAACATATAAATATTTATTGAAAGCTACTTAAATACAAGGAGGATTTGCTGATGAAATTCACAAAAATGCAAGGCATTGGAAATGATTATGTATATGTAAACTGTTTTGAGGAAACCGTGAAGGATCCGGCGGCTGTTGCCAGATATGTCAGTGACCGTCACTTTGGTATCGGATCTGACGGACTGATCCTGATCAAGCCTTCAGATATAGCAGACTGCGAAATGGATATGTATAATCTGGACGGATCCCAGGGTGCCATGTGCGGCAACGGTATCCGTTGTGTTGCCAAATATGTATATGACTATGGTATTGTAAAAAAAGAAAATATTTCCGTATCCACCAAAAGCGGGATCAAGTATCTGGATCTCACTGTCAGGGACGGTAAGGTTGCTCTGGTCAGAGTAAACATGGGGTCTCCGGTTCTGACTGCCAGCCAGATCCCGGTGGTATCTTCCACAGAGGAGATGATCAATGCACCTTTGAAGGTAAACGGGGAAACCTACTATATTACTGCTGTCTCCATGGGAAATCCCCACGCCATTGTATATATGACAGATGTGGATCATCTGGATATTGGAGAAATCGGTCCCTATTTTGAAAATCACATGGCATTTCCAGACAGAGTCAATACAGAATTTGTAGAAGTGCTGGACGATCATACCTTAAAAATGCGTGTCTGGGAACGCGGCTCCGGCGAAACTCTTGCCTGTGGTACAGGAGCCTGCGCAGTGGCAGTTGCCTCTATTCTCAACGGCCATGTTGATGGAGAAAAGCCTGTTACAGTGAAACTTCTGGGCGGTGATCTGGAAATTTTCTGGGACAGACAGGAGAACCTGGTCTACATGACCGGCCCTGCTGCCACTGTTTTTGACGGAGAAATTGACCTCAGCTTTCTGGAATAAATGCTGAGATCATAATTCAGACATACTCTGTTACATTGCAAATTCCAGTATTCTCTCCACAATAAAGACTGCCGCACATGCAAATAGCGCAACGGTCAGGAGACTCTTCTCCTTATATGCGGCAATCAATGCCACAACAAATCCAACTGCCGCCGATATCATACTATCGGTGGCAAAAAGGATGGCCGGAAAGGTCATGGCTGCCAGACATGCATATGGCACATAATACAGAAACGATTTAATAAACGGACTGGTGATTTCTTTTCTGGAAAGAGCCAGGGGAAGCATGCGGATCAGATAAGTCACACCAGCCATTACCAATATATAAATGTAAATATTATGCATGATTTATCTCCTTTTCCATAATCTCTTCCTCTCCAGCTTCCGTGCTTTGTTTTTCTTCCTGAACAGGACAGAAGTAAGCTGCTGCACCTGCCACTATCAGAGTCGTAATGATGATCACAAATCCGGAGGATACATTTTTTAACAGCGGAACGACCTTAAACAGCAGGCTGATCGCCATTGCTGCTGCTACCACAGCCAGCACTGCCCGGTTTTTCTTTGCCGGAGGAATAATAATCGCCAGAAACATTCCGTAAATTGCCACACTCAGGGCACTCATCATAAAATCAGGCAACAGATTACCGGAAATAGCACCTGCCAGGGTTCCAAGCACCCAGCCCGGGATAGCCACACACATGGCTCCATAATTATAAAAGGCACTTACTTTTCCCGGCTGGCTGGCACTGATACCGAAAATCTCATCTGTCACACCAAAAGCCGCAACATATCTGTGGCCCCTGGCCTCATCTCTTCTGAATTTCTGGGCCAGGGAAAATGACATCAGGCAATAACGCAGATTAATCACCAGCTGCGTCAGTGCCATTTCCCAGTAAGAACCATTCATTACCATAATTTCCAGACCTGCAAACTGTCCGGCGGAAGTCACGTTAGTCAGAGAAATCAGGACTGCCTGCCAGATGCTCAGTCCGTCTGCCACTGCCATCATACCAAACGTAAAAGACACGGCAAAATATCCCAGTGCTATGGGAATACCGTCTCTCAGACCTTTTCTGAAGCTTTCTCCCTTCATATTTCCAGCTTCTTCCAAAGCTTCATTCGAATCAAGCATTTTTCATTTTACACTCCTTACATATCACATTTAGGATGGAACTTCATACTGCCGGCAGATTTTCCAAATACTCCGCCTGTAACCTGGTCAAAAAACAATTCCCAGAAGCTCTATCACAACTCCCCAGAAAACTCCAAGTACATACAGGGATCCTACAATTTTCAGATTCTCTTTTCTGTTCTTATTTAACCGGAAAAGAATCAAAAGACCTACTCCTGCATTTACCAACAGTCCGGCCATCATAGCTCCCGCGCCAATAATCTGGTCCAGATACAGCTGGGTGATCACCACAGAAGATGCACAGTTGGGAATCAGTCCCACCAGTGCCGCGATCATTTCACCCATAACCGGAATTCCGGTAAACAGCTCTGCCAAAGTATTTTCTCCCACCAGACCAATGATAATATTTAATGCCAGAGAAATCAAGAATATATAAATAAAAATCTTAAGAGTATGGACAACTGCTGATTTTACAATTCCATGCTCACAATGACAGTGTTCCTCCTCACAAAGTACATGAACATCCATATCCTTTTCTCTTTTTTTCATTACATGCACATATACGTATTCAACCACAAGGCCTGAAAAAATGGCTATTCCCGCCTTGCATGCCAGGATACGCAGCATAGTAGATACAGGCACTGCATTAGAGATCATAATCGGCAGCATTTCGTCAGAGGTAGACATATAAACAGCCAGCAAGGTGCCCACTGTAATCACTTTGCCTGCATATAGGCTGGAGGCTGCTGCCGAAAATCCACATTGAGGGATCACGCCCAAAAGTCCGCCCCATACAGGACCAAATTTCCCGGCTGTGCGGATACGGTTTCTTGCAAGACTTCCCGTCTTATGTTCCAAAGCTTCCATAAAAAGATAGGTCAGAAAAAGAAATGGGATCAATTTCAAACTGTCTATTACGGAATCCATGATAATATCAATCATACTGTTTTCCTTTCTGATAATTCTGTATCACCCGACCGTCAGGCCATATTTTCATATTTGCAATTAAATTGCATTTTATGATTATATCAGTTTCTTAGCATTTGTCAACCTCCCTCTGTATTAAAACGGATATTCGCAATCCGCTTCGCTACTTGCTTGATTCGGTTAAAAAAGCTGCCTCTGAAACTGTATCTTAGTTTCAAAAGCAGCTCTCTGATTTATTTTATTGCTTTATTTTATAGCTTTAAATGCTTCATCCAGATCCTGGATAATATCATCTACATTCTCTGTACCGATAGAAAGACGAATGGTGTTTGGTTTAATTCCCTGATCCAGAAGCTCCTCCTCTGTGCACTGGCTGTGTGTGGTAGTTGCAGGATGGATGACCAGAGATTTTACATCTGCCACATTTGCAAGAAGTGAAAACAGCTCCAGGTTATCAATAAAGTCTTTTGCTGTCTGTGCATCCCCTTTAATCTCAAAGGTAAAAATAGAACCGCCGCCATTAGGAAAGTATTTTTTGTAAAGCTCCTGCTGAGCCGGATCTGTGGATACAGATGGATGGTGAACCTTTTCTACCTGTGGGTGATTATTTAAGTACTGAACTACCTTCAGCGCATTCTCCACATGACGTTCTACACGAAGAGACAGTGTTTCAAGTCCCTGAAGGAAGATAAATGAACTTACCGGAGAAATTGTTGCACCTGTGTCACGAAGAAGGATTGCACGGATCTTTGTAACAAATGCAGCCGGTCCGCAGGCTTTTGTGAAGCTTACTCCGTGGTAACTTGGATTAGGCTCTGTCAGAGATGCAAATTTACCGGATGCTTCCCAGTCAAACTTACCGCTTTCAACGATAACACCACCGATGGTTGTTCCATGGCCGCCGATGAATTTCGTTGCTGAATGTACCACGATGTCCGCACCATATTCAAATGGTCTTACAAGGTAAGGTGTTGCAAATGTGTTATCTACAACAAGCGGGATCTTATGTGCATGAGCAATCTTTGCAATTGCTTCAATATCAACTACATCAGAGTTTGGATTTCCAAGTGTTTCGATATACACTGCTTTTGTGTTATCCTGGATCGCGTTCTCTACTTCTTCAAGATTAAATACATCAACAAATGTTGTTGTGATTCCATATGCCGGAAGTGTGTGCTCAAGCAGGTTTGTTGTTCCACCGTAGATATTCTTGGCAGCTACGATGTGATCTCCCTGCTGTGCAAGATTCTCGATGGTGTATGTGATTGCTGCTGCACCGGATGCTACTGCAAGTGCTGCAGAACCGCCTTCAAGTGCTGCGATTCTCTTCTCGAATACATCTTCTGTAGGGTTTGTCAGACGTCCGTAAATGTTACCTGCATCTGCAAGTCCGAAACGGGCTGCTGCGTGATCGCAGTTTCTGAATACATAGGAAGATGTCTGGTAAATCGGTACTGCTCTGGCATCTGTAACCGGATCCGGGCTTTCCTGTCCTACGTGAAGCTGTAATGTTTCAAATTTAAATTTCCTGTCTTTTCTTTCGATTTTTTTGCTCATGTTTTTTTCCTCATCTTTCTCTGATTTATCTTATAATAATATTTTTCTAATAATGTTCTCCTGATGTTAGCTTTCATCGGCACATTCGTTTTTCTTCTATATAAATTCGATTCTGGCTCTTTAATACTCTCATCTCTAAGCCTCTTCTCTTTCTACGTATTTCATATCTGTTTGATATGATTTAGCATAGCTGTATATTATCACTTTAATCCTAGTATGTCAATAGGAAAAGAGTAGTCTTTTTCTATTGTTTCTTATAGTTTATAACTATATGTTTACAGTAATTACTAAATCCAGGTAAAACAGAACAACACTTCCTGGACATAAAATGGGAGGGGTAAACTATTTTTGCCCCTCCCATTAATATCCTATTTATTTAACCGAATCAAGTAAGTCCCCTGCTTCAATTGTGAAAAGCAATAAGCAGTGGGTGGGGACTTGCTTGTATCAGGAGGGGTGCAAACTCCTTCTGATAAACTGCGGAGCAGTTATTCGGTTATGAGCAAGTAGCGAAGCGGATTGCGAATATCCGCTTGATTACAGTTCTATTTAATACAGCTCTCAATTACACCTCCGCCTACAACAATATCCCCATCGTAGAGAACAACTGCCTGTCCTCTTGTAATAGCTCTCTGCGGTTTGTCAAAGCGCACATGAAGAACTCCATCCTCTGTCTGCCATGCCACTGCATCCTGCTCCGGATGGCGATAGCGGATCTTTGCCTTCAGTCTCATTGGTTCTTTCAGAGATTCACAGGAAATCAGATTTACTTTTTCTGCAGTCAACTCTGTATGGAACAGATCCTCATTGCTTCCCAGCACAACCTGATTGGTTTTCGGTGAAATATCACACACATACAGCCTGGCTGCTGCCGGAATTCCCAGGCCACGTCTCTGGCCAAGTGTATAGTGAATGATTCCCTTGTGTGTACCAAGGATATTCCCTTCCATATCTACAAAATCTCCTGGTTTGGACTTGCGTCCCGTATACTGCTCAATAAACTTCGCGTAATCTCCGTCCGGCACAAAGCAGATATCCTGGCTGTCATGCTTTCTGGCATTAATAAAACCATGTTCTTCTGCGATCTCACGCACTTCTGTTTTTCGCAGTCCGCCTAATGGCAGTGAAATATGTGCCAGCTGCTCCTGCGTAAGCATATAAAGCACATAACTCTGGTCCTTGGTATCATCAACTGCTTTCTTTAATAAATAACGGCCTTTTTCCTCATCATACTCCACACGGGCGTAATGGCCGGTTACAATATAGTCATACTCCAGTTCACGCATTCTCTGGAACATTTTGTCAAATTTCAGATAACGGTTGCAGTCAATACAGGGATTGGGCGTACATCCATGTTCATAGGCATCTACAAAACGATCCATAACATCTTCTTTGAATCTCTCAGAGAAATTAAAAACATAATATTTAATCCCCATTCTGTAGCATACACTTCTGGCGTCCTCCACATCATCTAGAGAACAGCAGGTTTTCTCCCGTTTAATTCCTACATCTTCATTGTGAAACAGTTTCATAGTTGCTCCGATACACTGGTCACCGGATTCTTTTGTCAACAAAGCTGCTACGGAGCTGTCCACTCCGCCGCTCATGGCAATAATTGCTTTTCTCATAGTTTCATTCCATCCTATCTTATCTTAATAAATCTGTCCTGTTATTGGTTCATAATTAAAAGTTATTCTCTAAAATAATTGTCAAGGGTTGTCTCCAAGACTAACATAGCTATTCTATCACATCTGGGTAATCTAAAAAAAGCCCCTTTCAGGGCTTTTTTCAGGCTTTTTCAGATTATACTGCTGTTTTACACAAATAATGCTGTAGAATAGTACCGGTCTCCTGAGTCCGGAAGAAGTGCTACGATCGTTTTACCTTTGTTCTCCGGTCTCTTAGACAATTCGATCGCTGCATACAGAGCTGCACCAGAAGAAATACCAACCAGAATTCCTTCCTGCTTTGCAATAAGCTTTCCTGTTGTAAACGCATCCTCATTCTCTACAGGGATAACCTCGTCATAAACTTCTGTATTTAATGCCTTCGGCACAAAACCTGCACCAATACCCTGAATCTTATGAGGGCCGCTCTTTCCCTGAGAAAGTACAGGTGAAGTTGCAGGCTCTACTGCCACTACCTTCACATTCGGATTCTGGGACTTCAGATATTCTCCAACACCTGTGATCGTTCCGCCTGTACCAACACCAGCCACAAAGATATCTACCTGTCCGTCTGTATCTCTCCAGATCTCCGGTCCTGTAGTTTTTCTGTGGATCGCAGGGTTTGCAGGATTCTCAAACTGTCCCGGAATAAAGCTGTTTTCATATTCCTCTGCCAGCTCTTTTGCTTTTGCAATTGCACCATTCATTCCCTTGCTTCCCTCTGTAAGAACGATCTCTGCACCGTAAGCCTTCAGAATATTTCTACGCTCAACACTCATTGTCTCAGGCATAGTCAGGATCACCTTATATCCCTTGATCGCAGCCAGAGAAGCCAGACCAATTCCAGTATTTCCGGATGTAGGTTCAATGATCACTGCACCAGGTTTTAATACTCCCTTTTCCTCTGCATCTTCGATCATGCTCAGCGCAATACGATCCTTCGCACTTCCTGCCGGATTAAAATATTCCAGTTTTACCAGGACTTTTGCCTCCAGTCCCAGATTTTTCTCAATATTTCCAATCTCCAGAAGAGGAGTATTACCAACAAGTTCCGCTGCATTCTTATAAATCTTTGCCATGAGTTCGCCCTCCTTATTTCATAGTATCTAAATATGAATTATATGTTATTGATATGATATTCCTGTTTTCCAGGTTTGTCAAGGGATTTTTTTATATCACATAATCATTTCCCATCTGTTCATACCAGTCCTTCAGATCCTGAAGAGTCACCTTGTCCAATACTCCTTCAATAGCTTCATCCAGCATCTTCCACAGCCGCAGAGTTACGCACTCTCCGGCCCTGTCACACTGATTCGGTTCATCCTCCAGACAGGCCACAGGCTTCATACTGCCTTCCGTCAGCCTGAGGATCATCCCTACCGTATAAGTCTTCGGATCCCTGGCCAGCATATATCCGCCCTGCGCTCCTCTCAGACTCTTCACATATCCTGCCTTCTTCAAGGACGAAATAATCTGCTCCAGATACTTCTCTGAAATAGCTTCTCTGGCTGCAATATCTTTAATTTTTACCAATTCTCCTGTATTATGCACAGCCAGATCCAGCATCAGTCTCAGTGCATATCTTCCTTTTGTCGAAATCTGCATACAAAAACCTCCCTTTATCTCTTATCAAACGGATAAAATCATCCGCTCCACTACTTAACAGATTTATTCCATATGTCTTTTATAATTATAAGTTTTCCTAGTTGATTAGTCAAGATATATTTCATATATTCAAAATATATTCCCAGTGAACAGTAAATAAGCAACGACAGTTACTGTCCGTTCTCCGTTCTCAACAGCATTAAGAGGGCAGTTTCCGCTCTTATGCAGGAAACTGCCCTCTTGATTTTAGAGTCCTCTGTATTTATCCGCTGCCGCATAGCAGCTCATCCTCTTATTCCTCCAGATCATCCACATACTTCTGGATATTTGATGCATTTACATACTTTGTCACATTCTTTCCGCTCATAACCACCAGAGTAGGCGCCTGCATAATTCCAAACTCCCTGGCCATCTCCGGATTTTTCTCAGCATCAATGATCTCAAGCTCTTCACCCTCCAGCATCTTCTTGGCCATCTTACAATTTGGACAGGTACTGGTAGTAAAAAGATACTTATGTTCTGTCACCGGCTGGATTTTTACATCATCCTCTGTCATAGTTACCACACTGGTGTGTACAGGCTTCATTTTTTTCAGCTGTGAATGCATCACATCATACAGGGTACGGTTCTTATACTCCTGTGCCTTACCGTCATTCCAGTTCTGGACCGGACGGTAGTAACCGGTAATACGGCTGTAAACCTCCGCCTTCTTACCGCACTTCGGACAGGTAAAATGCTCTCCGCTGATATAACCATGCTCCTTACATACTGAATATGTAGGAGAAATCGTGTAATACGGAAGCTTATAATTCTCAGCAATCTTACGAACCAGCGCAGCTGCAGCCTTCCAGTCAGGAAGCTTCTCTCCGATAAAAGCATGGAATACAGTACCTGAAGTATACAGTGTCTGTAATTCATCCTGAATATCCAGTGCATCAAAAATATCTGTTGTATATTCCACCGGAAGATGGGAACTGTTTGTATAATATGGAGTATCACCTCTGCTTCCGGCTGTACGGATATCCGGCCAGCGCTTTCTGTCATGCTTTGCCAGACGATAGGCTGTAGATTCCGCCGGAGTGGCTTCCAGATTGAACAGTTCGCCTTCATATTCCACCTGATAGTCAGACAGTCTCTCTCTCATATGGAGAAGAACTTCTTTGGTAAACTGCTGGGTACGCTCATCAGACATATCTCCTCCAAGCCAGCAGGCATTTAACCCAACCTCATTCATTCCCACCAGACCAATGGTAGAGAAATGATTGGAAAAGCTGCCCAGATATCTCTTAGTATAAGGATACAAGCCCTCATTGAGAAGCTTGGTGATCACTTCTCTCTTAATGTGCAGGGAACGCGCAGCCAGATCCATCATATGATCCAGACGTCTGTAAAATTCTCCCGGGGTTTTGGACTGATAAGCGATCCTCGGCATATTAATGGTAACAACACCAACGGAACCGGTACTCTCACCGGAGCCAAAGAAACCGCCGCTCTTTTTACGGAGCTCCCTCAGATCAAGACGAAGCCTGCAGCACATGCTTCTGATATCGCTGGGTTTCATATCACTGTTAATATAATTGGAGAAATATGGAGTTCCATATTTGGAAGTCATTTCAAAAAGCAATCTGTTATTTTCGGTATCTGACCAGTCAAATTCTTTTGTGATAGAATATGTGGGAATGGGATACTGGAAGCCTCTGCCATTAGCATCTCCCTCGATCATAGTCTCGATAAAGGCTTTATTGATCATATCCATTTCTTTTTTGCAGTCTTTATATTTGAAATCCATATTTTTGCCGCCTACAATAGCCGGCAGCTCTGCAAGGTCATCCGGAACTGTCCAGTCCAGGGTAATATTTGAAAACGGAGCCTGAGTTCCCCATCTGCTGGGAGTATTTACCCCGTAGATAAAGGATTCGATACATTTCTTCACTTCCGGATAGCTCAGGTTGTCAGCCTTTACAAAAGGAGCAAGATATGTATCAAAGGATGAAAATGCCTGGGCACCGGCCCACTCATTCTGCATAATTCCCAGGAAATTCACCATCTGATTGCAAAGTACACTTAAATGTCTGGCCGGTGAAGAAGTGATCTTGCCTTCAATACCTCCCAGACCTTCCTGTATCAGCTGCTTCAGTGACCAGCCTGCGCAATATCCTGTAAGCATGGACAGATCATGGATATGGATATCCGCATTTCTGTGAGCATCAGCAATCTCATCATCATAGATCTCAGACAGCCAGTAATTTGCAGTTACTGCACCGGAGTTGCTCAGGATCAGTCCTCCTACAGAATAGGTAACTGTAGAATTCTCCTTTACACGCCAGTCTTCTACTTTTACATAGCTGTTTACGATCTCTTTATAATCCAGAATCGTAGATTTCATATTACGTACTTTTTCCCTCTGCTTGCGGTAAAGGATATATGCCTTTGCCACATCTGCATATCCAGCCTGGATCAGTACATTCTCCACACTATCCTGAATCTCTTCTACAGAAATCTTATTATCCCTGATCTTATTCTGAAAATCTGCTGTCACCCGCAGTCCCAGCAGATCAATCATCTCTTTGCTGTAATTCTTTTCCTGCGCATCAAACGCTTTATCAATGGCAGATGTGATCTTACCTATCTTGAACTCATCCATCTGTCCATCTCGTTTCACTACCTGAAACATATCAAAGCCTCCCAACCTTCTCATGTAAAATAATGATTCCGTTTCATTGTATCATCGTCCTGTAATTCCGTCAACATTAAAAAACACCATATATTGTGTTTTATTTTAATCGTAAAAACATTATATGGTGTTTCTATTTCTGTTTTTTTATACTACCTGAGGGTAGATTTCCCGGGGAACCCTTGCCTTTACAGCAATCCCGGCCTCTGTATATTCTTCTGAGATCAATTGTCCGAATTCACGGATCAGTTGAATTTTCCCAGCCTCCTGATAAGGAAAAACTCTCTCTACATAGATCAGCTCCTCTGTCAGAAGCTTCTCCAGAAGATCATTTAATGCATCCAGTCCCTCTCCGGTCCTGGCTGAAATTTTCAGTGAATAATCTGATTTAAAATCTCTGAGTACTGCCGCCCCCGGCGCGTCCTGCTTATTAAAAAGGGTAATGATCTTTTTCCCCAGTACCCCCAGTTCCTTCAAGGTTTCATATACCACATGGATCTGCATTTCCGCCTGAGGATTAGAAGCATCTACCACATGAATAATATAATCTGCATACTTAGCCTCTTCCAGTGTGCTTTTAAAGGCTTCCACCAGATGATGGGGCAGTTTATTGATAAAACCAACGGTATCTGTCAACAGGATCTGTTGTCCATCCTTCAGATTCAGAATTCTTGTGGTAGGATCCAGGGTTGCAAATAATTTATCTTCAGACAGAACCGATGCACCTGTAAGCTTGTTCAGCAAAGTGGATTTTCCGGCATTGGTATATCCCACAATAGCTGCTGTCTTTACCTTACCTCTTGCCCGCCCGGTACGGAGCAGCTCTCTGTGCTTTTCCACCTGTGCCAGGTCCTGCTTCAGAGCTGAAATTCTGGTGCGGATAAGACGTCTGTCTGTCTCCAGTTTCTTCTCACCGGGCCCTCTGGTTCCGATTCCACCGCCCAGACGGGACAGAGATTCCCGCAGACCTACCAGTCTTGCTGAACGATAGCGAAGCTGTGCCAGCTCCACCTGAATCTTTCCCTCACTGGTAACTGCCCTTGCAGCAAAAATATCCAGGATCAGCAGCGTCCTGTCCATAACCTTACAGTCAAGCTCCCTCTCCAGATTGTTCAGCTGTGCCGGAGAAAGCTCATCATCACAGATTACCCCTGTGGCATCCATGGCATATACCAGAGAACGCACTTCCTCTATTTTACCTTTACCGATATAAGTACCGGGGTGTACCGCCTCACGGTTTTGGATAATCCTTCCCACAGTCACTGCTCCTGCAGTTTCTGCAAGCTCCTCCAGCTCGTCCAGGGAGTCCAGTACATTGTCCTCTGCAGCTGTCTGCACACCTACGAGGATCACCCGTTCTTCTAATCTGCCAAGCTCTTCCATATACTCTCCTACTGTTCCTCTGAACTGTCTGTATTTGTACTATCTGCAGTACTGCTGTCCGCAGCAACAGCCTCTGCTGTTGTCTCTGCTCCGGAATTTTCATTCTGCCCGGTTACACGGGTTTTCAGAAATGCCAGTTCTTTTTTCATAGTCTTATCATCCGGATACAGTTCCAGATACTCTTCCGCTTTCTGTTTTGCAGTTACAAAATCAAGCTTTTTCTCATATATTGTCATCTCATTAAACAAAAGACTTTTCAGTTCCTCTCCTTCTGCAAAGGTGAGGGCACTGGAAATATTAGAAAGAGCACTGTCATAATCTCCATCTTCTATATCACAGAGAGCCAGACCATTAAAGCCTCTGGCACTGTCCTCTGCCTGAGATACATATTCCTCAAATTTTTTTCTGGCACTGGCTGTATCCTTCTGTTCCATGTAAACCATTCCCTGGAGCAGCACAGCCTCTGTATTGCCATCATCTGCTGCCTCCTGCAGTTCTTTCTGGGCATTATCATAATCACCCATATAATAATATACCCGTCCCCTGTCACAATGATCCTGGGCATTGTCTGCAGTCTTTGACAGAGCAGCTTCCAGATAGCGGGTTCCATCTGCTTCCATATCCTTTTCCAGATAAGCACTGTAAATGCGGATTGCCATATCGTAAGTAGCTTCTTCTCCATATGCCTGCTCAAAATCAGCAGAAGCCTCCTCATAGGAATCCATGGCCAGTGCCACCTCACCTGTAAGGAAATACACATCTGCATCCATATCATAATCTGCTGCAATAGACTGACAATCTGCCATTGCCTCATCATATGCTTTTATTTTCAGGTATGCAGCTGCTCTGTAGGATAAAATATCCTTTTTCAGAGACTTTCCCACCTTCTTACAATTCAGGGCATCCGTAAAATTCTCAATAGCCTCTTTATAATTTCCAAGATGCACATTCGCCACGCCTGCCCCTCTGTAAGAGCCTGCCAGATTTACACCTGCAGCAATGGCAGTTTCAAATTCCTGCAGCGCTTCGTCATATTTTTCCGCTTCCAGGTCATTGGATGCCTGTCTGTAATTTTTCATATCACTGCCGCAGCCGGAAAAAGAAACAACTCCCAGGCATACAGCTAAAAACACTGCTATCTTTCTATTCTTCATGAGTATCCTTTATATCAAAAATTTAATCAATAACCAGACCTTCTGCTTCCATTACTTTCACTACCCGGTCTACATTTTCATGGCAAAGTTCATCTGTTCCCGCCTCTACCATAACACGGATCAGAGGTTCTGTACCACTTTCACGGACCAGAATACGTCCTTCATTGCCCAGAGATATGGCAACCTCCTCAATAGCCTTTACAACCGCCGGATTTTCCCTGGCAGTTTTCTTGTCAGACACACGCACATTGCGCAGAAGCTGAGGATAAACTTTCATTTCCTTTGCCAGATCACACAGAGTTGCTTTTTTCTCTACGCAGGCCTCCATGATCATAAGAGAGGTCAGGATTCCATCTCCTGTTGCTGCATATCTGCTGAAAATAATATGTCCTGACTGCTCACCGCCAATGCTGTAATTATTTTCCATCATATTTTCAGCAACATATTTATCACCTACTGCTGTCTGCTCGTAATCAATTCCTTCTCTTTCCAGGGATTTGTACAGACCCAGATTAGACATTACAGTAGTTACCACTGTATTGCCATTTAATCTTCCCTGCTCCTTGAGATATTTTCCGCAGACATACATGATCTTATCTCCATCGATCACATTTCCCAGATGATCCACTGCAATACAGCGGTCTGCATCTCCATCATAGGCAAAACCAATATCCAGACCGTTATCCACCACATATTTCTGAAGCACTTCAATATGTGTAGAACCACAGTTTGTATTAATATTAGTTCCATCCGGTTCATTGTTGATCACATATGTTTTTGCACGGAGTGCATCAAATACACTCTTTGCAATAGCTGAGGAGCTTCCGTTTGCACAATCCAGACCAACTTTAATATTCTTGAAATCACGGCATGGAATAGAAATCAGATGTCCGATATAGCGGTTACGTCCGGAAGCAAAATCTATAGTACGTCCTACATCCTCCCGGGTTGCCAGAGGAAGTTCTTCTAGCACACCGTCCAGGTAAGACTCGATCCTGGCCTCAATCTCAGCCTCGATCTTCTGTCCATTTCCATTCAGCAGTTTGATTCCATTATCATAAAAGGGATTGTGGCTTGCAGAAATCATAATACCACAGTCAAAATCCTCTGTGCGGACTGCATAGGAAACACTTGGTGTGGTAGTAACATGAAGAAGGTATGCATCTGCACCGGAAGCAGTCAGTCCTGCTACCAGAGCATATTCAAACATATAGCTGCTTCTTCTGGTATCTTTACCGATAACGATCTTTGCTTTGTGGTTCCGGCCATAATACCAGCCCACATAACGTCCAACCTTAAATGCATGATTTACTGTCAGTTTTACATTTGCTTCTCCTCGAAAACCATCTGTTCCAAAATATTTTCCCATAATGCTCCTCCTTTTTATGCTTCATCCTGTAAATTACTCAGTTTCGCAGCCTGATCTGCCGCGATCAGACTATCAATGATCTCATCCAGGTCACCGTTTAAAATATTATCCAGACGGTGGAGAGTCAATTTAATCCTGTGGTCTGTCACACGTCCCTGAGGGAAATTATACGTACGGATCTTCTCTGAACGGTCACCGGTTCCAATCTGGCTCCTGCGCGCCTCTGCCTCTGCATCATGCTGCTTGGCAAGCTCCATCTCATACAGACGGGAACGAAGTACCTTCAGGGCTTTGTCCTTATTTTTCAGCTGTGATTTCTCATCCTGACAGGAAATTACAATACCTGTAGGGATATGAGTCAGTCGTACTGCTGAATCTGTAGTATTAACGCACTGTCCACCGTTACCGGAAGCACGGAACACATCAAATTTACAGTCATTCATATCCAGATGGAAATCAATCTCCTCTGCCTCAGGCATAATTGCCACTGTACAGGTAGAGGTATGGATACGTCCGCCGGATTCTGTCTCCGGTACTCGCTGCACACGATGTACACCACTTTCATATTTCAGTCTGGAATAAGCTCCTGCACCTGTGATCATGAAAGTAACTTCCTTAAATCCGCCGATTCCGTTTTCATTAAGGCTCATCATCTCTGTTTTCCAACGGCGTGACTCCGCATATTTCACATACATACGGTAGATTTCTGCTGCAAAAAGAGCTGCTTCATCTCCGCCGGCACCTGCACGGATCTCTACGATAACATTCTTACTGTCGTTTGGATCCTTTGGCAGAAGAAGAATCTTCAATTCATGCTCCAGCTCCTCTACCTTTTTCTTTGCATCGGACAGCTCCTCTTTGAGCATTTCCCTCATTTCTTCATCCTTTTCCTCTTCCAGCATGGCAATGCTGTCCTGGATGGTTTCTTTATTTTTCTTATATTCACGATAAGTGTCTACAATAGGCTGCAGATCACTCTGTTCCTTCATAAGCTTCTGGAAATGCTCCTGGTTATCTGTAACTCCGGGCTCTCCCAGTTCATTCAGTACCTCCTCAAAGCGAATGAGCAGATCGTCTAATTTATCAAACATTCTGTTCCTCCTGTAATGATTTCTGTCCCAGGACCACGCGGTCTAATCCACACAGGTCCTTCTTTATCTCTGTATTTATAAATCCTTCTTTGTCCAGCAGTTCCTTCACAGACTTTCCCTGATCCCAGCCGATCTCGTAGAGAAGCCAGCCTCCGGGCAGTATATAATCCATTGCCTGCTTCGTAATGGCACGGTAGAAATACAGTCCATCCGCCTTTCCATCCAAAGCCATCCGGGGATCATGCAGTCTTACCTCTTCCATCAGTCCCTCAATCTCCTCTGTGGGAATATAGGGTGGATTTGATATCAGCATATCATAAACCGGCCCGCTGAAATATTCTGAAGAAAACAAATCACTTTTTACAAACTCTGCCCTGTCTGCTGTCTGAAGCCTCCGGGCATTGCAGGCAGCCACCTTCAATGCTTTTTCCGAAAGATCCGCTCCTGTACCGGATGCATCCGGAACTTCCAGCAGAAGACTGGTCAGGATGCAGCCTGAACCTGTACACATATCCAGAACCCTGGGCTTTTGCCTGCCCTTCAGAAGTCTGATTGCTTCCTCCACCAGCGTCTCCGTATCCTGTCTGGGAATCAGCACATCCTCATTAACGTAAAATTCATATCCCATAAAAAAAGCCTGATGCGTCAGATGCTGAAGAGGGATATGTTCTGAGCGGCTTGCGACCAACTCCAGGTACCGGTCCGCTGTCTCTTTTGTAACACATTCTTCTCCGTGTGCAAGGTAATACGCCCGGCTTTTTCCTGTGATATATTCCAGAAGGAGGCGGGCATCCAGCCCGGCCTCCTCAATTCCTGCCTGTGCAAGAATTTCCTGTCCTTTTTTTAATAATCCTGTAAGGGTTTCCATAGTTTCTTTCCTCCCAGGTCTTTTCTTCTACTTTGCAGCAGCTGTCTCTTCATCGGAAGGATAAGGAATCTCCAGATCAAATTCCTCCTTCAGATATGCTCTCCAGTCAAACACCGCCTCAACAGCCTTAATGGCAACCTCTGCCATATCCGCTGTAGGTTCCTTTGTAGTAAGCTTCTGCATTGCCAGACCTGGCTTGCTGAAAAAATCTGCGATCTTGCTGTCCGATCTGCCTGCCCACTGAATGATCTCAAAAGAAATACCTGCCACGATGGGTACCATCAGAAGTCTTCCGAATAATCTTACCCAGTAAACCGGTACCAGTACAAATATAAAATGCAGGAAAATACTGACGATCATTACCAGAAACAGAAAACTGGTTCCACATCTTTTATGCTGTCTGGAGCTTGCCAGTACATTCTCCACTGTAAGCGGAAGACCATGCTCCACACAATTGATACACTTGTGCTCTGCCCCATGATACATAAATGTTCTCTGGATATCCTTCATTCTGGAAATGAGAAGCATATATCCCATGAATAATGCCAGCTTTACAAAAGCCTCCACAATCGTCACCACAAACTCAGAAGCTCCCACCTTACGGCAAAGGCTGGCCAGTGCATAAGGCAAAAGCATGAAAGCCGCAATGGATACTACAATAGAAATTGCCACTGTAATATATAACAGCCATTTAAACTGCCTGTCTTCTTTTTTCTTTTTTGCTGCAAGCTCTTCTTCAGTGAGGGATGCATTCTTTTCTGCTTCTTCCTCATCCTCCTCATCGCCTGCGATCTCGGCAGAGTACATCAGACACTTCGTTCCTACCACCAGGGAATCCACAAAGCTTACAACTCCACGGATCAGCGGGTATTTCAGGAATTTAGCATTTCCAAATATGCACTTATAGTCCTCTACCTTTAACTCAATTTCTTTGTCCGGCCTGCGCACTGCAATGGAGTATTTATCCTTATGGCGCATCATGATGCCTTCCATAACTGCCTGGCCGCCAATATTTGATGATTTCATCCTTTTCTCCTAAAGACCAAGAAAGGTTGAGATTTCCCAACCTCAACCTTCTCAATTCATACTATATTCTGATTATTTGCTCAGACCATATTTCTTATTGAACTTATCAATACGTCCACGAGCCTGTGCAGCTTTCTGCTGACCTGTGTAGAATGGATGACATTTGGAGCAGATTTCTACGTGGATGTCCTGCTTTGTAGAACCTGTTACGAATGTATTACCGCAGTTACAGGTTACAGTTGCCTGATAGTAGTTCGGATGGATTCCTTCTCTCATGATTTTCACCTCTCTGTAAAGATTCTATTTACTATTCGTATTCATTGACGAATTATCACTGACTGCCGCTTATGCGACACCAGCAAATTTACTATTAATTAAACAGCTTTTTAATTATATCACAGCCCCCGGAGGAATGCAAGATATTTTACGTTTTTTTTAAATGAATTTCTGTTTCTTCACTGTCTGCACAAATTCCTCATTATTTCTGGTCCGCGCAAACATATTCAGAATCTGCTCTACCGCATCCTCAGACTTCATACCATTCAATGCCTTACGCATAATATATACAGCCTCCTGCTCCTCCTTTGTCAGAAGAAGATCTTCTCGTCTGGTGCCTGATTTCTGGATATCAATAGCAGGGAATACCCTCTTCTCCTGAAGCTTTCTGTCCAGTACCAGCTCCATGTTACCTGTTCCCTTAAATTCCTCATAGATCACATCGTCCATCTTACTTCCGGTATCTACCAGTGCTGTGGCAAGAATGGTCAGGCTGCCTCCCTCCCGCATATTTCTGGCAGCTCCAAAAAAACGCTTCGGCATATGCAGGGCTGCCGGATCAAGACCACCTGACAAAGTTCGTCCGCTTGGCGGAATGATCAGGTTGTATGCCCTTGCAAGTCTGGTAATGGAATCCAGCAGAATGGTAACATCCTTTTTATGCTCCACCAGTCTGCGCGCACGCTCCACTACCATCTCAGATACACGCTTATGATGTTCCGGAAGCTCATCAAAGGTGGAATAGATCACCTCCACATTGTTTCCGCGGATTGCTTCTTTGATATCCGTAACCTCTTCAGGACGCTCATCGATCAGAAGAATGATCAGATGCATATCCGGATTATTTTTAAGGATTGATTTGGCTACATCCTTCAGAAGGGTGGTTTTACCGGCCTTTGGCGGGGACACAATCATTCCACGCTGTCCCTTTCCAATGGGGCTGATAAGATCCACGATTCTCATAGCTACGGTTCCGCCTGGTCTCTCCATTCGCAGGCGTTCATTTGGAAAAACAGGGGTCATATCCTCAAAATTATATCGTCTCTGACCCTCACTGGGATGGAATCCATTGATGGAAGTCACATACAAAAGGGCACTGAATTTCTCGCCCTGGGTCTTAATCCTGATATTACCACGGATAATATCTCCTGTTTTTAAATTAAACCTGCGGATCTGAGAGGGAGATACATAAATATCGTTCTCACCGGGCATATAATTCTCGCAGCGGATAAATCCATATCCGTCCGGAAGCACCTCCAGAATCCCATTGGCCTTCTCTCCGCTGTCCAGTTGTACATTTTCCGTAGCTACATGGCTCTGGGAAGACTCATTTTCTACTTTCTTATGCTCCTCATCCTCTACCTTTTTATCAGGCTCTTTATTCTCAGCTTTTTTATGATTTTCTTCTTTCTCCAGCTGATCTTCCTGAAGCATCCGTTCAATCAGTTCCGGTTTCCGTAACGTGGACACTCCCTTTAAACCTCTGGCTTTTGCCAGATCTTTTAATGTTGCCAGAGATAATGATTCATATTTTTCTCTCATATAAATACCTCACAGCTTTCTGCAGCCATATTAAATATAACTTTTATCAGTTTTCTTTGCATTATCTGTTTCTGTTAATGGGATAAACTGCCGGAAATGGCAGGAATATCAGATATTTTGTATATACTAACATACTTTCTGTTATCTGTCTACTGTTGCTCTATTATCTCATATTATATTCTCTTTATGCTCCTGCATGCAAGTGGTTTTCTATTACCTTTTCCGCCAAAATTCGTTCTTTGTTACTGTTCCTCAGCAATGAGCAGAATCCTGCAAAAAACCGGAAACATATCCATGCTTCCGGCTTCGCTCATCACTTTATAAATTATTTCCAGATTGCTCCGTAATATTTCTGAATCTTTGCAATACGTTCATCTGTAATAGACTCAACCGCTGATCTGACAGCCTCATAAGTCTTCGGTCTTGCAGCTTTTAATGCACCTGGATTCAGAACATATTCTTTCGCTGATTCTGCAAAATATTCTGAACTGTTCTGTGTTACATAAGCTTTATTATAAGCTGTGTACAGGCTCTTCTCCTGATTATAGATAGTCTTAAATTCTGATGTAGTGTCCACATTTCCGGCAATAAATGCAATGAAATGTCCCAATTCATGATAAATGGTTTCATTTGCTTTCTTCAATGTGATCTGTCTGTTGCGGGCATTGAAATATCCTGAATAAGAAACAGATGGATCTACATTTACTTTAAATCCAAGGGTTCTGTATGCTGTCAGTACACGACTGTCTTCTTTCGGAGCAAGCTGTCCAACCTCAACAGTACCTGTAACACCACTATTGTTATTAACTGTGGTTGCAGAATTAACTGCTGTGGAAGCTCCTGCCTTCGCTGTTGTAGTTGTGGTAACTGTGGTAGTAGCTACTGTAGTAACCACTTTCACTTTTGACTTCTTTGTATATTTCTCTTCAACCTTTTTTACAACTGTTGTCTGGGTTACAACTGAAGCACTGGAAGTCTGAGCTGTTTTTTTGGAAGTAGTTGATGTGGCAGGAAGTTCTTTTGTGTATGTTTTTGCTGCTGCCTTTTTCATCTTTACTTTCTTAGTTGTGGTTTTCTTACTTGTAGTAGTTTTAACCACCGGCTTATCTGCAAGAGGTGTTTCCTCTTCTTCAATGTTGGTTTCCATCTCAGGGTCTGTATACACCGGAAGCTCCGGTATCTGGCTTTTCTGCTGCACAACAGCCACACTGCCTACAGCTACAGCAAGCACAATAGCAGTTAATCCTGCTGCTACCCTTCTCTTTTTCAATAATTCAGTGATTCTCTTTTTCATAAACTTTACACATCCTTTCTGAATGTTGCAATCCTATATGAATGGATCCAGATATCAGAAGCAATATGGATTAAAAATTGACTTTCCTATCTGTGGCAATAAAAAAAACCGTTTATCTATATATAAACGGCTACCACAAATAATAAACTGATCCAAATCAGCTCTCTCCTGAAATCACATTACATTATCGGAACTTAATGTGGCAACCGGCTGTCATAATCAGCAATGCTGATCTTAGACCCTTGGCTTTGCGTCCCTGCTTTTCAACAGGTTTGCCTTTATTTACCTATAGTATATTCCGCGTTTTTGAGAATGTCAATACAGTTTTACCGACAATTATTACAAATATTAATTTTTTTGTAAATTACATTTCCTTTTTCCGCCAATCTGCTATACTGTTGATAGAAATACCTTTTAACCCTAAGTACTATCATCTTTATATACACATTTTTTATTTTAAATATACACAAAGGAACGAACCAATGTCAAAACCTCATTTTGTCCATGTCTTTGTCGTCCTGGTATTGATTTCCTGTCTGGTTCTGGCAGGCTGTGGGGCTTCTGCCGGAGATTCCAACGAACCTCCCGATTATTCCCCTCTTCAGGTACTGGTTCCCGAAGCTCCCGGAAAAAAAGTTGTGGGAAATTCCCCACTGACTCTGGATATCTCCAATATCACGCAGGGTTATCTTACTGCTGTGGCTGATTCCACAGGACAGAAGGTGAATGTTCAGCTGACAGCAGACGGCGGAACTACCTATTCCTATTTTATACAGCCCGGCGAAACCGCTGTAATTCCCTTTACAGATGGCAGTGGTACTTATCAGATCTGTTGTTACCAGCAGATAAACGGTACACAATATGCCGCTCTTTTTGCAGAGAATCTGGATGTTCAGCTAGATAATGAATTTCTCCCCTTTCTCTATCCCAATCAGTATGTGAATTTTTCGCCGAAATCAAAAGCCAGCAAGCTTGCCCTCTCCATTGTATCAGAGGATACCTCAGACATTGATGCCCTTCAGGCAATTTATAATTATGTTATCAGCCATGTCACTTATGATTATGAGCTGGCAGAAAGTGTGGATTCTGATTATCTTCCGGATGTGGATCAGACCCTTGAAACAGGAAAGGGAATCTGTTTTGACTACGCCGCCCTTACAGCAGCCATGCTCAGAAGCCGCGACATCCCCTGCAAGCTTCAGATTGGATATGCCGGCACTGTCAAGCATGCCTGGATCAGCATATATATCCGCTCCAGAGGCTGGGTGGATAAGGCTGTGGAATTCAGTGGCGATTCCTGGTCCCGCATGGATCCCACCTTTGACTCAAACAGCAAGGAAGATGCATCCATTCAGCAATACATCGGAGATGATGAAAATTACACTGTACAATTTACGCGATGAGTCTGCCGCAAGTTTCAGAAAGGAATAGAATTTTCATGAAAACAAAACTGACCAATCAGGAGCTTTTTTATTTCTGCGAACAGTTTTCCATACTTCTGCACTCCGGAATTTCCTGCGCAGAAGGAATCCAGCTGATGCTGGAGGACAGTCATACCCAAAGGGGAAGAGATTTTTTCCAGTCCCTCCAGACAGACTATGAAGAAAACGGTTCCTTTTATACCTCTCTCCACAACACCGGTCTTTTTCCGGACTCTATGATCTCTTATGTAAAAATCGGGGAAGAAACCGGATGCCTGGATGAGGTACTGAACAGCCTCTCCCAGCACTACCAGCAGGAGATGGAAATATCCGAAAATATTAAAAGTGCAGTCACCTATCCCCTTCTCATGCTTATGATGATGGCTGCTGTAATCCTTATCCTTCTGGCAAAGGTCCTGCCTGTATTCCGCCAGGTATTTCAGCAGATGGGATTGGAAATGAATCAGTTCTCCAACGGTCTTTTCCATGCCGGAAGCATGATCAGCCAATACTCCGCTGTAGTATTCGCCGCGATCCTGGTAATAATTGCTGCCTTTGCTGTTCTTTTCTTTACTCCCAGAGGACGCATTTATCTGCAGAACCTGGCCGGTCATCTTCCCCATATAAGGGAAATCTCCATTTCTGCCGATTATGCAAGACTGACCCAGGCCATTGCCATGGGACTTCACAGCGGCATGGATCATATTACCACTCTGGAAATGGCCGGACAGCTTATTTCCCAGCCGGATATTAAGAAAAAAAATGCAAAAGCCTGCGCTTTGCTGGAAGAAGGTGCTCTGCTGGAAAATGCATTGTCTGACTCAGGACTTTTTCAGGGAATGGAAGCAAGGCTGATCACTGTAGGGCTGCGGGCCGGCTCTGCCGACGAAGTTATGAATCGGCTTGCCCTGCGCTACCGCGATTCCTCGCTGACAGTTACAGGAAACCTTATCTCCATTGTAGAACCAACCATCGTAATCATATTCTCTGTCCTGATCGGTCTGGTTCTCCTTTCTGTAATGATGCCGCTCCTTGGAATCCTTTCCGATATTGCAATTTGAGGTGACTGCTATGGATATATTTGAAACAGACAGAGCACGGATAAAAAGAAAACTGCAGACATTCCTTCCCCTACTGCTTCTGGCGGCTGTCTGTCTGATCTTCTATCTGGGCATCACAGGTGCAGGCCGGGAGGCTGTCACAAAAGAACAGACTACTTTAAAAAGAGCGCTGGAGCAGGGAGCTATCCATACCTATGCGCTGACCGGAAACTATCCCCAGAATCTGGAGGAATTGCTTACAGATTATAAAATCTCCTATGACCCTGATAAATTTGTGGTAGAATATGTGCCCAACGGCTCTAACCTGCTACCTTCCATCAGTGTCCTGGTTCTTTCTCAGCAGAAGGGAGGTCTCTCATGAATGACAAACCATCTCCCAGGCACTCTGTCCACAGAATTTTTGTTGTCATGATCTTTGGCTTATTTCTCCTTTTCCTTTTACTTATGCTTTTATTCGGAGCCAGAGCCTACAGCGTTTCTGTTGCCGGCAGTCAAAAAAACAATAACCTGTACACTGCCTCTGCCTATGTAACAGCCAAGTTCCGGCAGCATGACACCGGCGCAGATCAGGAAATCTACTGTGACACTCTGGGAAATTCACAGGCCCTGTGCATGACCGATACAATAGAGGGAACAAAATATATTACCTATATTTATCTGCAGGACAACAGTCTGAAGGAGCTTTTCACAGCTGCAGACACCTCCCCCTCTCCTGAAATGGGAACTATCATTGCCAGTCTCAATGATTTCAGGGTACAGGAAACCTCCGGTCACTTTTACCAGATCACATTTCAGGATTGCCAGGGAGAACAGAGCAGCCTGGTTCTGCACTCCGGGACTCCATGACAGAAAGGATAATTACTATGCAAAAGCTTAATAAACGTTCCGGATCCAGTCTTTTTCTGATGGAAATGATCCTTTCTATCCTGATCCTGGCCCTGGCCTGTACTGCATGCATCCGGATTTTCGCTGCAGCCGCCACAGACCGCAGAAAAGCCCGGGAGCTGAATCACCTCCAGACGCTGACTGTTTCTGCAGGAGAAATTCTGGAGGGCTGGACCGGAAATCCCGATGACTTTTTATCACTCCTTCCCGGAGGTATTGCAGAATCTGATAAAATTTACTATTATTATGACAAAGAATGGACGATCTGTTCCAAAGATGAGGCACAGTACAGCCTGTCTGTACAACTTTCCCTCTCAAACACAAAAAAAGAAGCTGAACTGACCTTTTACAACGCTTCTCATACAATCCTATATGAAACTGTTATCACCTTTCCCTTTTCCGGAAAGGAGGCCGGGACATGAATAAACACAGAACTGTATTTCTTTCCAGTGGTCTGCCCTCCATGTTTGTCATCTTTTCTATCCTGTGCATGGTGATCCTGTCACTCCTTGCTCTGGGTACTTCCCGTCAGGATCTGCAGACCAGCCAGCTGTCCCTGGATCAGACTACAGCCTATTATAAAGCCTGTTCCGATGCCACTGCACAGTATACAGAAATCACAGAATATATCCAGAAAACTGCCGAATCCGCTTCTGACAGGGAGCACTATCTTTCCCAGATGAAAAATCTGGAAGAAAGCTTTAAAAATACTGTCTGGTCCAGACAGTCAGAAATCTTTTCCTTCACTGTGGATTATTCAGACACTCTGGCACTCTACGTGGAAGCAAAAGCAGAATATGCCGGTGCCTCCGCTTTGCCTGACTTCAAAATCCTTACATGGAAAACCATCAGCACCGGAACCTGGACTCCAGACACCCGGCAGCCTGTTTACAACAAAGGAGAAACAAAATGACATCATCCAATATCCCGGATTTTTTATCCTATTCAGCTACCAGACATGCCTCTGATATTTTTATCATAGCCGGCAGACCTTTGTCTGTAAAAATTGACGGCAAGCTCTCTACCTACGGAGAAAAACTAATGCCAGCTGATACAGACGCCCTGATCCGGCAGATCTATCAGCTGGCTAATAACAGAAATATTGATTCTTTCCTGAATACAGGGGATGATGATTTCTCCTTCTCTGTCCCCGGACTGTCCAGATTCCGTGTAAATGCCTACAGGCAAAGAGGTTCCCTGGCAGCTGTGATCCGCGTGATTGCTTTTGAGCTGCCCAATCCTGACATCCTCCATATTCCTGAGGATGTCATGTCCACTGCTGATTTTACCAAAGGTATGGTACTGGTTACAGGCCCTGCAGGAAGCGGTAAATCTACCACCATGGCCTGCCTTGTGGACAAGATCAACCATTCCAGAGAAGGTCATATTATTACTCTGGAGGATCCTCTGGAATATCTGCACAGACATGACCGCTGCATTGTCAGCCAGAGGGAGATCTGCACAGACACAGAAAGCTATCTGGTATCTCTGCGCGCCACTCTCCGCCAGAGCCCTGACGTAATCCTTCTTGGAGAAATGAGAGACTATGAAACGATCCAGACTGCTATGACTGCTGCTGAAACAGGTCATTTGGTCCTGTCCAGTCTGCATACCATCGGAGCTGCCAACACCATCGGACGTATCGTAGATGTCTTCGAGCCCTCACAGCAGCGCCAGATTTCCATCCAGCTTTCCATGGTTCTTCAGGCAGTTATCTCCCAACAGCTGGTGCCGGATGTGGAAGGCCACAACATCCCTGTTTTTGAAGTGATGCGCCTGAATCCTGCCATCCGAAATATGATCCGGGACAATAAGGTACATCAAATCGATGGTGTAATTTCTTCCTCTGCCCATGAGGGCATGCGTTCCATGGATCAGAGTCTGCTGGAATTATTCCGGCAGAACCGCATCACAAAAGAAACAGTCCTGAAATATGCCGCCAATGCAGATATGCTGAAACGTAAACTGCTCTGATCTGCACATTCTGCATTACACAGTCAATCTTAATCAGTGAACCAGATTTCCTACAACTCCATAGGAAACCACATACATGATCACGGTTGCCATAATAATTCCGGTAAGGATTGCCAGCGAAGATTTCTTAATATCAATCTCCAGCAGAGAAGCGATCAGAGAGCCTGTCCATGCCCCTGTTCCGGGAAGTGGAATTCCCACAAACAAGGTCAACCCCCAGAACTCATATTTTTTTACCTGATCGCTTTTTCCCATTGCCCGGTCTTCCAGCTTCTGGATCAATCCCCGGAAAATCTTTGTCTTTTTCATCACCTTGAAAATCTTTCTGATGAAAAGCAGAATAAAGGGAATGGGAATAATATTTCCTGCTATACACAGGGGAATTGCCGTCACCGCCGGTATTTTCAGAAGAGACGCTGCCAAAAGCCCTCCTCGTAACTCCAGAAGGGGAATCATAGAAATAATAAATACCGCTCCCTCCGGAGAAATATACTGTGAAAGGTTATGGGAAAACCATTGTACCAGTGCTTCCATAAAACCTCCTATTTCAAATATTCTTTCAAAAAGTCAATAAATTTCTGCATTTCCTCCCTGGTTCCAATAGTAATACGAAGGAAGTTTGCTGTACGTCCCTTAGGAAAATATCTCACATAAATATGCTTTTCCCTTAACGCTGCAAAAAGCTCAGCTGCCGGACAGTTCTCATGAGATGCAAAAATAAAATTAGATTTGGAATCCTGAAAAGAAAAGCCAAGGGCCTTTAACTCTTTTTTTGTCCATTCCCTGGTCTCTATGATCTTATTACAGGTTTCCTCAAAATATTCCTGATCTTTCACTGCTGCCACACCGGCAGCCAGAGCTGTACGATCCATAGTATAGGAATTAAAGGAATATTTCACATCATTCAGATATTTGATCAGTTTTGCATTACCGCAGGCAAAGCCAATACGCATTCCTGCCAGAGATCTGGACTTGGAAAAGGTCTGCACTACCAGAAGATTGTCATATTTTTCAATCAGTGAAACTGCAGATGTACCTCCAAAATCCACATATGCCTCATCTACGATCACGATCACATCCCGGTTATGACAGATAATATCCTCCACATCCTCTAAGGGCAGTTCTACACCTGTTGGTGCATTAGGATTTGGAAAGATCACTCCTCCGTTTTCTCTGAAATAATCTTCTTTCCGGATGTGGAAATTCTCATCCAGAGCCGGACGCTCATAAGGAATCCGAAACAGATCTGCCCACACATCGTAAAAAGAATAGGTTATGTCAGGAAAAAGAACCGGCTTTTCTGAATTAAAAAAAGTCAGAAAACTCATAGCCAGCACATCATCAGAACCCACACCCACAAAAACCTGTTCATCCTTCAGATCATATCTCTCTGCAATGGCATGGACCAGATCTCCTGCTGTAGGATCCGGATATAGTCTCATAGTATCTGTCTCCAGCTCTCTAAGAGCCTTCTCAACCCCCGGTGCAGGGGGATAAGGATTTTCATTGGTATTCAGCTTGATCATATCTGGCTGGTTCGGCTGCTCGCCAGGTGTATATGGAATTACTTTACGCACATTATCTTCCCAGGTACTCATTTTGTATTTCCTTTCTTGGCCGGTTTTCTTATTCTACTACTGCAATCACTTCAACCTCTGCCAGCACATTCTTAGGAAGCTGCTTTACAGCTACACAGGAACGGGCCGGTTTTCCGGTAAAATATTTATCATAAACTGCATTAAAAGCTCCAAAATCTGCCATTTCCGCCAGGAAACAGGTGGTTTTGATCACATTTTCATAGGTAACTCCTGCTACTTCAAGGATAGCACCGATATTCTTCATAATCTGTTCTGTCTGTTCTTCAATAGTAGTTCCTACCACTTCTCCTGTGGCCGGGTCCAGCGGAACCTGTCCGGATGCATATACAAATCCATTGGCTACTTTCGCCTGAGAATATGGTCCGATTGCTGCCGGTGCATTCTTTGTCTCAATTGTCTTCATGATGTCATTACCTCCAGTATATTTAGTTTTGTAACTGTTCACAGTTTCACAGTTACAAGTTTTCATTAATGATAGCGCCAAAATCCTGTGCCGTCAATGTTCTTTTTCAAATAAAAGAGCTGTCCGCCCCGGATGCAGGCTTTGCATCCGAAATTCAGACAGCTCCTGATAATAATTTTCAGATTCTCAGTTCAGAGATTTACGTTTTAGATCTCAGCCAGTTTCAGCAGATCCGGGATCTTGGATTCCCAGCCAAGCGCCATGATATGTACACCCTGACAGTATGGCTTGCACTCTTTGATGATACGTGCAGCGATCTCAACACCTGTGATACC
>CAKRYE010000010.1 GCA_934426285.1 uncultured Blautia sp. | reverse complement strand
ATGAGCAAAGTATCATGCGAACTGTGTAATGATCTGCAGAACGAAAGACTGGTACTTTATCAGCAGTAAAATAAAAAGCGGAATGATTTCGCGATTTCTGCTAATCATTCCGCGTTGCCGTCGCCAAGAGGATTTGAACCTCCGACCCCTCGCTTAGGAGGCGAGTGCTCTATCCAGCTGAGCTATGACGACTCATACTATAAACTCTTGTGTCCATTTATCTAAAGAACACATAAAGTATATTACTATATTTTTTTATAAATTACAAGTATATTTTATAAGATGTTTCACGTGAAACATCTCCAGGTGAATTGTTTCACGTGAAACATTTATGTTTTTCATTTAATCATTACAGATACTTTTTCAGAAATGTAATTCTCCCTGCAGCCATATAACGCCTTTAAACCTCCGGCCGATCTGTGGTTCTCCCAACAGGTCTTCTTTGTTGATGCAGACATCAAATTGCATATCATTACAATCCAGAGTCAGCTGATATATTTCTTCTCCTGTAATAATATTTTTGAACGGCATATAATCCAGGATTTCACCCATTACACTATATTGATCACATACCATTCCGTAAGGCATAAAATAAGAATCCACTATCGTAAAAATATCATCTGTGACTATTCTCTGTGAAATCATAGAATATGTATCCATATCCTCCATTGTGAGACTTTCCATAGCCTCCTCATCGCCATTTCTGGCTGCTGCAATGAGATGATTTCTGTTTTTGGTCAATTCCCGTTCTATTTTTACTGCTTCTTTATCTTTTTCCACAGGTAACAGAATTTTTCCTTCCCTCGCCAGCCCGGAAAGGGTTAAAGGCTGGCTGTTGGGAAGCATACTGCCTTCATATTGCCGCTGCATATATTCGGCAGCATTCTGAAGATAAAAAATTAATGTGACTCCTATTCTCAGATCATCACAGGCAGCTGCAAAAGATTCTTTATCTGCATGTTTTTCAACAGACACGCTTTCCTGTGTAGTAATACCTGATCCTCTGAAATAAGGAAAATAATAATCCACGTGGAACACATCATCCTCATCATACTGTCCACAGACTGTAATTCCACAATCACATCCATAATTTTTTTTAAATTCGGCAAATATACCATCCGTATAATTTTCTACTACTTTTTTCTCATCGTAGTTTTCTACTACATCCATGATAATCTGCCTGATACTGCTTCTTTTGGTGATCTTAGAAAAGCCGATTGCTCTCAGGTAACTGTGCATAAGAACACCTCCTCAAAAGGCTCCTTCTTATTAGGCACGAGTCTTTTTCTCAATTTTTGTCATTCCGCCCATATATGGCTGAAGTGCCTTAGGAATATTTACAGAACCATCTGCATTCAGATTGTTTTCCAGGAAAGCGATCAGCATTCTTGGCGGTGCTACAACTGTATTATTTAATGTATGAGCAAGATATTTCTTACCATCTTTTCCATTTACACGGATTTTCAGACGGCGAGCCTGTGCATCACCCAGGTTAGAACAGCTTCCTACCTCAAAATACTTCTTCTGACGTGGAGACCATGCTTCTACATCCAGAGATTTTACTTTAAGGTCTGCCAGGTCACCGGAGCAGCATTCCAGTGTACGTACCGGAATATCCAGGGAACGGAACAGATCAACTGTATTCTGCCATAATTTATCAAACCACATTGGGCTCTCCTCTGGTCTGCAGACTACGATCATTTCCTGTTTTTCAAACTGGTGAATACGGTAAACGCCTCTTTCCTCCAGGCCATGAGCACCTTTTTCCTTACGGAAGCAAGGAGAATAGCTGGTCAGAGTCTTTGGAAGTTCTTCCTCAGGAATAATCTGGTCAATAAATTTACCGATCATAGAATGTTCACTGGTACCGATCAGATATAAATCCTCTCCCTCAATTTTATACATCATAGCATCCATTTCTGCAAAACTCATAACACCTGTTACAACATTGCTTCGGATCATAAATGGTGGTACGCAGTAAGTAAATCCTCTGTTGATCATGAAATCACGGGCATAAGAGATAACAGCAGAATGAAGTCTTGCAATATCTCCCATTAAGTAATAGAATCCATTACCAGCCACACGTCTTGCACTGTCCAGATCAATGCCATCAAAGTTTTCCATAATTTCTGTATGGTACGGAACTTCAAAATCCGGAACTACCGGCTCTCCAAATTTCTCAATTTCCACATTTTCACTGTCATCCTTACCAATCGGTACAGATGGATCAATAATGTTCGGGATTACCATCATATCCTTCAGAAGTTCTTCTTCGACTTCCTTCTCTCTGGCAGAAAGCTCTTCAATACGGCTTCCGGAAGCAGCTACCTGTTTTTTTACTTCTTCTGCTTCTTCTTTCTTTCCCTGTGCCATTAATGCACCAATCTGTTTGGAAGTTTTATTTCTCTCTGCACGAAGTGCTTCTACTTCCTGTTTAATCTCTCTGTTTTCTTTATCCAGTTCCAGAACCTTATCTACCAGCTCCAGCTTGTTATCCTGGAATTTATTGCGGATATTCTGTTTTACAATCTCCGGATTTTCTCTCACAAATTTAATATCTAACATTTTGTTCCTCCTGTAAATATGTAACTATTCATATTTATTATTTCTTTTTTTCTTATTTTTAAACAATATATCAATTCTCTTCCATGTCTCCCAGGCCAAAGTTTACAGCTTTTCTAAGTGCCTCTACCTCTTCCTGACTTAACATAACATAAGACTCACCTTTTACAATTTCCTTCAGATAAAGGAAACAGTTATCACGGCTGTGGACTGCATTCAAAATCAATCCAGTATTATCCTTATCCAGTAATGCAAGAGCAAAGCTTAGTTTTCCCCCTACATCATCAAAGGCATCATACTTTTCCACACCATATTTACTGAACATTTTCTCCAGATTTTTCTTGATAAAAAGGATATCGTGTTCATGATCTTCCTTTGCCTCATAGAGCTTATCAATCTGGGCAAATTTTCTCACAAATATTTTTTCCAGGGATTGTGCATCACTGCCCTTCATAAACGTTTTATATTTTCGTTCCAGGCGGCTCAGCCTCATACTGCTGCTTACACTTTTTACCAGCAGAAAAATAGTCAAAACCAGCAGTATGATAATAATAATTCCAGGATCAATCCCCAGGTTGTCAAAAATACTACTCATATCACTGACTCTCCTTAATTTATAGACTCAAACAGATCTATAATTCTTTCCAGTTCATCCTTGGAATAATATTCAATCTCAATTTTGCCTTTATCATTTTTCTTTCTGTGAATCAGCACTCTGGTTCCCATGATTCCCTTCATTTTTTCTTCCAGGCTTTCATAGATTGCATCTTCAGCAGTAGTTGTTTTCTGTTTCTTTTCTTTTTGAGGATTTAGAATACGTTTTACCAATGATTCTGTTTCACGTACACTTAATTTTTCATCAAACACCCTCATTGCCACTGTTTCCTGCTTTTCTTTATCAGAAATAGCCAATATTGCCCTGGCATGTCCGGCAGTGATCATTTCATCTATCAGCATCTGTTGAACTTTTGCACTAAGTTTCAAGAGACGCATGGAATTAGTAACCGCTGTACGGCTCTTTCCTACTCTGTCAGCAATTTCATCCTGTTTCAAATGAAATTCATCCATCAGCCTTTTATATGCCATTGCCTCTTCAACAGGATTCAGATCTTCTCTCTGGATATTTTCAATCAGAGAAATTTCAACCAACTCCTGAGCAGAAAATTCTTTTACTATAACCGGTACTTCTTTCAATCCTGCAAGCTTTGCAGCTCTCCACCGTCTTTCTCCTGCAATAATTTCATAATAATCCTTTTTATCGGACACTAACAGCGGCTGAAGTATTCCGTACTGTTTAACGGACTCTGACAATTCCAACAATGCATCTTCATCAAACTGTTTCCGTGGTTGATCCCTGTTTGGTTCCACATTTGATATCTTTACCATCATTGCTGTTTTTTTCTGATTTGATGGTTCGTTCTTCTCGTCCGCTTTTACAGATATTTCTGCTTTTTTAGTGGGTTTAGTGACTGGTTTCCTTACATTTTCTCTACTGACAGGTGTTTTTTCCGGAAACAATGCATCCAAGCCTCTGCCAAGCCCATTTTTTCTACCTGCCATTAATCGTCCTCCCTGTTGATAACTTCTTCTGCCAGAAGGCGATAACTTTCTGCTCCTGATGATCTGGGATCATAAATTGTTATCGGCTGTCCATAGCTGGGAGCTTCTGCCAGTCTGACATTTCTAGGAATAATTGTTTTGTAAATATTCTGATTGAGATTTTCTTTTACATTCTCAACAACCTGAAGTGACAGATTTGTACGGGCATCATACATGGTAAATACAACACCTTCCATTTTCAGGCGCTTATTCAATCTTTCCTTCACTAAATCTATGGTATGAATAAGCTGTGAAAGTCCCTCTAATGCATAATATTCACACTGAATAGGTACTAACACGGAGGTAGCTGCTGTAAGAGCATTGATTGTCAACATATTCAAGGATGGCGGGCAATCTAAAATAATATAATCATATTTACGTCTTAGCTTATCCGTAATTCCCTTTAATATGTACTCTTTGTTATCAATACCTACCAATTCGATTTCTGCACCGGAAAGATTAACATTGGACGGAATCAGATCTACATTTTCCACAACATCTTTAATAATTGTATTCTTTGCTTCTGCTTCTCCCAGTAAAAGTTCATACAATGTATTCTCCGGGGAATTTTTATCCACACCCAATCCACTGGTAGTGTTCCCCTGAGGATCTATATCAATTGTAAGTACCTTTTTTCCTTTTTCCGCGAGGCAGGCTGAAAGATTAATTGCAGTTGTAGATTTTCCCACTCCGCCTTTCTGATTGGCAACTGCTATAATTCTTCCCAATTGTATTCCTCCTTTATGAGGTTATTGTTATAACATACTTTTGTACATTACGCAGATTCATTATAACACTTTTACTATGATCATGCCACATAATGTTTCACGTGAAACATAAAAAATATAATTTTATTTTTATAAATGTAACATTTTTTCATCACATAGTATCTTATATTAACTTGTAAATTCTTTGTTTTTGGCGTATAATATATTTACATTTTTATATTTGTCACACAAAACAAATGCCCATATAAAGGAGGCAGACTATGAATAAAAACAAGCACAAAATTATAACATTTGCTGCTCTTATGACTGTTGCCACTGTTGTGATTCATTTTATAAACCGTACAATTGCAGCTGCGGCACAATTAAAACAATTGCTTGGAATTACCAACAGTAAATATTTTGAATGGCGTTTTGGAAATATTTATTATACAAAAAAAGGTGATGGTAAACCAATTCTGTTAATTCATGATACATTACCTGGTGCATCCGGTTACGAATGGTCTGAAATCGAAGAAAAACTGGCTGAAGATCATACTGTATATACCGTTGATCTCTTAGGTTGCGGACGTTCTGATAAACCGGGAATTACTTATACTAATTTTGTATATGTGCAGATGATCTGTGATTTTATCAGAAAAATAATCGGACAGAAAACCGATATTATTGCCAGCGGCTTTTCAAGTTCCTTTGTTATTATGGCCTGTCACAACGAAAAAGAATTATTCAACAAAATTATGCTTGTAAATCCACCAAGCCCTGATTGCCTGAGACAGATGCCAACAAGAAAAGATCATTTATTAAAACTGGCTCTTGAGATTCCTGTTTTTGGAACTTTAATCTACCATATGATTGTCTCAAAAGAAAATGTAGCTAATTTATTTGTTGAAAAGATGTACTATAATCCATTTCATGTAAATACCCAGATGGAAGATGCTTATTATGAAGCATCTCACAGCGGTGGCTGTTATGCCAAATATATTTATTCCAGTATGATTTCTAAATATATGAATATAAATATCAGTCATGCAGTGAAATCTCTGGATAACAGTATTTATATCGTGGAAGGTGAATCCGAACCAAATGGCAAATCAATTATGAATGAATATCTCACAGATAATCCTGCAATTGAGACTGCAATTATCAATGAATCCAAACATATTCCTCAGATTGAAAATCCCGAAGAATTTCTGGAACAGATTCAGATTTTCTTTTAAAAAAAAGATCCTCTGACTTATTTGTCAGGGGATCTTTTTTTCTAATTTTCTGTACCTGTCAGTGTTTCAAATGCTGTAAATAATTCTTTTACCGTCATTTTATTTACCAGATATATCTTACTGTCTACCTTTACTGCATAGTAATTCGTATCATAGCTATAATACTCTGCTTCCAGTTTATTTCCGTCTTCTTTTATAAATGTAACTGTCATTTCCGGATCTGCTTCAGGCTTAAATTCATCTGTAAGTCTCTTCTGTGCAGCCAGATTGATCAGCTTATTATAAAATGTTGTAAACTGCGTTTCATCCACTTCTGACCCATCCAGTTTATAAGTGACAGTCTCTTTTTCATTTCCATCATCATCTTCAGATGTTTCACGTGAAACATTTACATCATAATCACTGCCCTTATAATTTACCTTCAATTCTTCCACATCACTGGTTGAAACATAATTTACTGTCATATCCCAGAAGTCTTCCTCGGATTTATCTGTAAGTGCAGATAAAGTATCATCAGACATAGTGTAAACCTGATCACTGTCATTTACCATCACATATCTGTTACTGTCATCTGCCTCTTTACCCACTGTGATCACCAGCTGCTTATTCTCTACAGTTTTTTCTGAATCTTCAGAATCCGATGCATTTGTATCATCTGATGTATCTTCACTATCCGTAGCCTCACTCTGAGTCTCATCTGTTGTTTCAGTTTCAGTTGAACTATCCTCTGATGTATCAGAAGAATCTGTATCCTCCTGCTCTTCCGTATAATCAACTGTGATAACCGCATATGGATCATCCAATCCATAAGTACTCTTATCTTTACACTTATAATCTACGAAAGAATTATATGCCATACTTCCAAAAGAGGTTGTCAGAGAACTAACAGTGGCTGTATCTGCTTTTTCCTCATCGCCGTCCCCTTTAACTGTCCACAGATTTGTATCCGTATTTTTAGAAAGTTCATAGGACTTGTCACCTTTTACAGTGATTTTATTTATATTATCTGTATCAGATATGACCGGAAAATCTTCCATCTGTGCATAATCATATAATGTTTTTGTAAAAGGCTCTATACTGGAGGATTCCACCATATAAACTGTACTCTTATCATCATCCTTATATACATAATATTGACTTGTGGACGAATTCTTATCACCTATATATAATGTAGTTGTCTTCTCCTCAGTTTCTTTATCCTCTGTGCTGTCAGCTTCCTCATCTTCTTTATCTTCTGATTTTTCTGCTTCACAGGTGATCTTTATAGTATTGGAGGGTGAATCCAGACCATATTCTGCAAGATCATCCACATCACTGAGCACTCTGTCTGATTCTACTGATGTCAATGCGGAAGCTGCATCTGACAGAGTAGTCTGGTTTACAGGAAAATCCTCTTCATCCTTTTTAACCCATTGGTCGTCCTTTTTTTCAAAAGTAGTTTCTTTCTCATCCACTAAGAAATCCAAAGATTTAATATCATCTGCTGATGCTGTAAAAACGCTTGTTTTCTCGCTTTCCTCTTCTGATTCTTCTTTTGCCTCCTGTTTGGCTACGAAGGTTTTAACACCTGCATAGCCGCCACAGCAGACAGCAAGAACAGCAACTGCAATGATCATTTTAACAGTTTTATTCTTCATTTAAGCCTTTCTCCTCTTTATCCAAACAACAAATCCAATAACAAGGAAGAGTCCCGGAATTAATGCAATGGTGCAAATCTTCCAGAATGCTGCATCATAATCAGTAATTGTCAGGTAAGATACTTCCAGGCTCTTGGAAGGAATTGATACACTGGCGCTTTCCTCTGTATCTGTCATCCATTTCAAAGACTCTATGATCAGTTTCTCATTTCCACCGGATACCATCTGGTTTGTCTGCGAATCCATCAGATTAGAGGTAGAATAGTAAACGATCTGTGTCTCTTTGTCATCATCCAGACTTTCTGTAATACTAACCCCCAGATCAAATGGACCTTCTACATCTCCATCCTCTTTTTCAATGGTATTACTGTTAAGATCAGTTTTTGAATATGCCTGATCAGAAGTTGTCAGTATACTTTCTATTGTTACGGTATCACGTACATCATCCAGTTTTTTAATACCCTGTGCATATGGTGCAAGTACATAGTAACCGGCAGAAGCAGTCTCAGAGCTTGCGTCTGTACTGTTAATAGTCGGAACCAGATAATATGGCATCTGCATTGCATAATGCTGATTATCTCCTTCAAATACAACACCGTCTACTCTCTGTACACCATAATTTTCCAGGATTGCATCAAAATTTGGCATATCTTCTGTTGTATAATCGGAGAAAATCATTGCTTTTCCGCCGTTTTCAAGATATTCAATAATCGCATCCTTCTCGTCAGAGGAAAAATCTGTAGAAGGTGAGTCAATAAAGAGACAGTCTGCGTCATCCGGAACACTTCCCTCTGTAAGCAGATTTAAGGATTTAATATCCATATTTGCCTTCTCAATATCCTCTTTTACAGAAGAATCCATATCTTTCTCACCATGGCCTTCTACTGTATATAAAACAGGCAGATTTTCTGAGGTTACATATCCTATTGCACTTGTGATCTGACCTTCACCATCAAAGCCTGTAGTCTGAGAGCTATAAGTCTGATAATCAATAGATGTCTCATACATATTGTTATAATCAATTACCTTATTTCTATCTCCACAGACAACAATAAGACTGTTAGCAGAAAGATCATCACTGGTATACTGTGAAACAAATTTAGGATTTACTACCGGATCCTTCTGTTCTACCTTAATATGCTTGGATTCATCTTCATATTTTTTCAGCAGATTGGAGATATTCTCATCTTCAGATCCGCTCTGTGCGATCTGATAAATCGTTACATCTTTCTCCAGGTCCTTCAGCATTTCCTTGGTCTCATCACCGATACTGTACAGTTTCTGGCTGCTGATATCAATTTCTGAATATTTAGATGGAATCGTGCTTACGATCATGTTTATAACAATAACAACTGCAATAAAAATCACAGACATAACCATGGTATACGAACCATTTTTTATATGCTTTTTACTGATCGTTCCTATTAGTTTCTTCTTATCAAATTTGTTATGGTTTTTGTTTTTCATTTTTTCTTTCAGTTTCATTCCTGTCACCTCCTAATTCCAACGTCTCTTTGATATAGACTGCATTGTAAGGAATAAGCAGACTGCAATCACTGAAAGGAAATATACAATACCTTTAATATCAAAAATATTACTTGTGAAATTATCAAAGTGTCCACTCAGGTTAAATATATTTAATACCTTCTGGATTCCACCCTCAAACACGCTTGATTTAACTACATATATAACAATAAGAATTACTTCTCCTATTACAGCTGCAATTGCTGAAATCAGTGCATTTTTGATCATCGTATAAAGAATGATCGCTGCTGCCAGAATCAGCAATCCAAAAGTAACACAGGTAGACACAGATGTTTTGGAGAAAAAGGAAGAAATACCGTTCATCATATAAAAAGCAAACAAAAGTACAAATGTAAGTACTGCTGCAATAACCTGGCTTTCTGTCAGAGCTGACATAAATACACCAATCGCAATATTTGCACATCCCAGAAGGAAAAATCCAAGGATTGCCGTATAAGCAGATGCAAAAGCTACTGTGCCAAATTTTGACATAATTAACGGGTAAGTACACATTACAAGGATGGGAATTGCATAGACCGTTACCAGCGCCAGATACTTGCCAACTACAATATTACCTACAGAAACAGGAGCTGTAAGAAGCAGCTGATCTGTTTTCTGTTTTCTTTCCTCAGCAAGTACACGCATGGTCAGGATCGGTACTCCGATCAAAAATACAAATGTAACCGCACTTAATGTATATTCAAATTTAGGATATGCAGCGGAAAGCTGATATGCTGAAAAATAAATTCCCGTCAACACCAGGATAAAAAAGATAAACAGATATCCAACCATTGATGTCAGGTAACTTTTCAGCTCTCTTTTATAAATTGCTGTCATGATTCTTTTCCCCCTTCATCTTTTTTCTGTGTATCTTTTTCCACAGCTTCTGTCTTTATTTTGTCATTATCCCCTGAATTATGGATCTCCTCTTCTGCACTTTCAGACACCTCAGATACCGGTTTATCAGATGCTGTAAGCTCAAGGAAAATTTCCTCCAGAGATACTTTCTTTGACTTCATTTCATAAATAGGACAATTCAGCTGTGCCATCTTGTAGAAGACGCTTTCTCTCACATCATTCTGCTCTTCTGTAGAAATATTTACATTCCAGAGATTTTGTTTATCATCATGCTTCAGAGATACTGTATCAATTCCCTCTATCTCCTTTAAGCCCTGCTCAATAGCTGTTTTATCACCTTTAATGAGCATATCAAGAGTATTGGAACCTTCTGCAAGCTTACCAAGATTCTCAGGTGTATCACTTGCCACAAGCTTTCCATGAGAAATGATTAATACATAATCGCATACTGCACTTACCTCTGAAAGTATATGTGAACTAAGGATCACAGTATGTTTTTTCTTCAGATTTTTAATCAATGTTCTTATTTCTATGATCTGCTTAGGATCAAGACCTACTGTAGGTTCATCCAGAATAATCACCTCTGGATATCCCATAATAGCCTCTGCCAGCCCCACTCTCTGGCGGTAACCCTTGGACAGGTTTTTAATCAGACGATTTCTCATGTCAGATATTTTTACCATATCCATTACTTCTTCTATCATAGATGCTTTTTTATCTTTGGGAATTTTCTTAAGATCTGCCACAAACTTCATATATTCCAGAACGGTCATATCGAAATAGAGAGGTGGCTGTTCCGGCAGGTAACCGATACATTTTTTTGCCTCTTCAGGCTCATCCAGGATATCATGCCCATCAATGGTAACCGTACCTTCTGTAGATGCAATATATCCTGTGATCATATTCATTGTGGTTGATTTTCCTGCACCATTAGGGCCCAGAAATCCGTAGATTTTGCCTTTCTCTATCTTAAAAGAAAGGTGGTCAACTGCCGTATGGTCGCCATATTTTTTGACCAGATTGTTTACTTCAATCAAATTACTCTCCTCCTTATTATTCAATAAATAGAGAATGTCCTCAGGTGAAACAGAGAATGGGGGAACCCGAGGACATCTCTATGGAGAATAGTTTATGACGAAGTTGTGATGAAAATAGGTTGAAAATGTGTTTATTTTGTGATGTTTATGTGGATAACTTTATTCAACTATCCTATATTTTTATTTCTTTTCTGAATTTTTTTATGAAAGCGGAGTCTTTAACGGTGTACCCGCTTTGCGCGGATAAGCCTTTGGAGTTGATTTTATTTTTTTAACAGGAATCAGGGAACGGGATATCTCCGTATCCGGAAGATTAAAATAAGTAATTTCCTGCAAATCCCCACCAAGTATTTTTATAGCCTTTTCTGCCTGTCTGGTCTCTTCCTGAACAGTTCCGGATTTATAGGAGATAAAGCTTCCTCCTGTTTTTACATAGGGAAGACAATATTCAGACAACGTAGCCAGATTGGAAACAGCTCTGGATACACAAAGATCATATTGCTCTCTATATTCTTTATTCCTGGCATATTCTTCAGCTCTTCCATGAATTGCTTTAATATCTGTGAGTCCCAAAAGTCGGAAACTCTCTTCCAGAAAATTCACACGTTTTTTTAAAGAGTCCAATAAGCAGACCTGTAAATGTGGGAATGCGATTTTTAACGGAACTCCCGGAAATCCGGCTCCAGTTCCTATATCTATCATTGTTTTTACCTTTGTCATATCTATGGTTTTAACACAGGAGAGGCTGTCCAGAAAATGTTTGGTAAGCACTTCCTCAAAATCCGTAATTCCTGTCAGATTCATAACTTTATTTTTTTCAATCAGATATTCGTAAAATTTAATAAACCGCTCTTTTTGCTGTCCATTTAATTGGATTCTCAATTCCTGACATCCATTTTCCAGGGTTGTGAGATCGTATGACATACTTTTCTTCTCCTCTGTTTTTTATATTAAAAATTTTTGCATTTCCTATCTTATTTACTTGATAAATATACCAGTAATACAGATATATCTGCCGGGGATACTCCTGAAATCCGTGATGCCTGACCGATTGAGATAGGACGATAGGCTTCCAGTTTCTGCCTGGCTTCAATACGCAGGCTGCCTATCTGTTCATAGTCAAGATCTTCCGGTATTTTCCTGGCTTCCAGCTTTTTAAACTGCTCTACCTGCTTTAACTGTCTGCGGATGTAGCCATCGTATTTAATGTTAATATCCACCTGTTCCTTTACATCCCATGGTAATTCCTGACGTTCTTTATCAAGAGACGCTATCGCTTCATAGGAAAGTTCCGGACGCCGGATCAGTTCAGCCAATGTGGTCCCTGACTTCAACGGTGTACTTTTATATTGTTCCAGAAGTTTCTGCACAGGTTCTGTATTTCCAATATTCGTGTGCTCCAGACGTTCAATTTCTACTTTAATCTCTCTTTCTTTTGTCAGAAGCTTCTGATAATCTTCTTCACTGACCAGACCCACCTGATAGCCTTTTTTCCGCAATCTCAGATCTGCATTATCCTGACGGAGAAGAAGTCTGTACTCCGCGCGACTGGTCATCATTCTGTATGGTTCATGGTTTTCCTTTGTAACAAGATCATCTATTAGCACCCCAATATATGCCTCTGAACGATCCAATATCAGCTGTTCCTGCCCTTTTATCTCCAAAGCTGCATTAATTCCTGCAATCAGCCCCTGTGCCGCTGCTTCCTCATATCCGGAGCTTCCATTAAACTGACCGCCACTGAACAATCCCTTGATTTTCTTAAATTCAAGAGTGGGATAAAGCTGCCGCGGATTAATACAGTCATATTCGATGGCATAAGCATTCTTTACGATTTTTGCATTCTCCAGTCCAGGTACAGAATGATACATTTCTTCCTGTACATCCTCAGGCAGAGAGCTGGACATTCCTCCAATATACATTTCATTTGTATAAAGTCCTTCAGGTTCAATAAATACCTGATGGCGGTTTTTATCTGCAAAACGGACTACCTTATCTTCAATGGATGGGCAATATCGAGGTCCTGTTCCCTCAATCATGCCGGAATAAAGAGGCGATCTGTCCAGATTTGCCCTGATGATCTCATGAGTTTTTTCATTGGTATAAGTCAGCCAGCAGGATTTCTGCTCAATCTGTACATCCTCCGGGTCTGTGGAAAAAGAAAACGGCACTACTCTCTCATCACCAAACTGCTCTTCCATTTTACTGTAATCAATGGTATTTCCGGCAATTCGTGCCGGAGTTCCTGTTTTAAAACGAAACATTTCAATCCCCAGTTCTTTCAGAGAATCTGTGAGATAATTTGCTGCCTGAAGTCCGTCAGGACCTGTATAATTACTTACATCTCCATAAATACATCTTGCCTTTAAGTAGGTTCCTGTACAAAGAACTACTGCTTTACAATTATATGTGGCACCTGAATAAGTTTTTACACCTGTTATATGTCCATCTTCTACCAGAAGCTTTGTTACTTCTCCCTGTTTAATAGTCAGGTTTTCTGTATTCTCCAGAGTTTTCCGCATTGCATTACTGTATGCCCGCTTATCTGCCTGTGCACGAAGGGAATGAACTGCAGGACCTTTTGAACAATTCAACATCTTTGACTGGATAAAAGTCTTATCAATATTTTTCCCCATTTCTCCGCCAAGTGCATCCAGTTCTCTTACCAAATGACCTTTAGAACTTCCACCCACATTGGGATTACAGGGCATCAATGCTATACTTTCCACACTGACTGTAAACATAATGGTTTTCAGTCCCAGGCGGGCACCTGCAAGGGCAGCCTCACATCCCGCATGACCTGCCCCAACTACAACAATGTCATAATCCTTCACTAAATTCTTCATTTGATCTCCTTTTTATAATCAAGCGGATATTCACAATCCGCTGTTATTTACCAGTACAGAATTTGCTGAATATTTCATTCACCAGATCCTCTCCTACAGATTCTCCCAGGATCTTACCCAGATTTTCATAAGCGTTCATCAGATCTATGGAAAAGAAATCCTCCGGCAAGCCTCCCTGAATACTGTTTCTCACCAGATCCAGGCTTTTATCAGCTTCCTCCAGAGCAGCCTTATGTCGTGCATTCGTAATATAGACCTCATCATTAAAGGAAAGTTCTCCACCAAAAAACATATCTTTTATTTTTTCCTCAAGCTCTGTAATTCCAGTCTCTTCTTTGGCTGAAATGGGAATTACCGGGTGTCCCGTTTTTTCTCTTAACGTGTCTATTTCAATTGCGGCTTTCAGATCAGTTTTATTATACAGGATAATTGCCTTCTTTCCATTGAGCATAGACATAATTTCTTCATCATTACTATCCAGCGGAACTGATGAATCCACAACATAGAGGATCAAATCTGCTTTCTGCGCCATTTCTCTTGCTCTGTCCACACCTATTTTCTCTACAATATCCTCTGTTTCACGGATACCTGCTGTATCCACTATTTTTAAGGTAATTCCATGAAGGGTGATATATTCTTCCAATATGTCCCTGGTAGTTCCTGCTATATCGGTAACAATCGCACGATTTTCTCCCAAAAGCAGATTTAACAGAGAAGATTTTCCGGCATTAGGCTTTCCAAGGATAACCGTCTGTATTCCTTCCTGTATCATTTTCCCATCAGAGGAACTTTTCAACAATTTCTTTATTTCCAGCTGCTCTTTATCCACAACTTCTAGCAGCTCCTGAGGATAACCTTCCAGACTGATATGTTCCGGGTCGTCCAGCGCAGACTCTATATAAGCAATATGGTAAATGATTTTTTCCCTTATATCACAGATTGCTTTCTGTACCGATCCCTTTAACTGATCTATGGAGCTTCGAAGTGCATATTCATTTTTGGCCTGTATCACATCCATAACAGCTTCTGCCTGGGACAAATCCATCCTTCCATTAAGAAAAGCTCTTTTGGTAAACTCACCGGGGCCGGCAATCTCTGCACCATTTTTCAGCACAGTCTCCAGCACTCTCTTCATGGCAAAAACACCGCCATGACAGTCAATCTCTACTGTATCCTCTCCTGTAAAGGTTCGAGGTGCACGCATGATCATCACCAGAACTTCATCGATCAATTCCTCTCCGTCATAAATATATCCATAATGTATGGTATGACTTGGAACTTCTTTTATCCTTTTCTTTCCGCCCTTGGATCTATAGATACGGGAAATTACCTCCATGGCATCTTCTCCGCTGATACGGACAATTCCGATTCCAGATGCGCTCATTGCCGTGGAAATCGCCGCAATTGTTGTTTCCATCTGATTTCCTCCAATAATTTAAGAATTCCTTATAAAAAAAATGTTACTCCGGAAAAAGCATATACGTATCTTACGCATTATTCACGCTTTCACCTAGAATAACATTTTTTTATCATAATATAAAGTTTTTATTTCATGATTAGACCTGTATAAATACAGCTTATCAGTTTCTCTTTAACTTAACCACTACGTGACGATATGGTTCTTCACCTTCGCTGACAGTCTCTACAAACTTATTTCCCTGAAGAGCAGAATGGATAATTCTTCTCTCATAAGGATTCATCGGCTCAAGCACAACTGTCTTTCTGGTTTTCTTAACCTTATAGGCAATCCCTCTGGCAAGATTCTCCAGTGTTTCTTTACGGCGTTTACGGTAATCTTCAGTATCAAGCTTTACACGAATATAATTTGCTTTTCCTTTATTTACCACAAGGCTTGTAAGATACTGGAGGGAATCAAGAGTCTGTCCTCTTTTACCAATGAGGATTCCCATATCTTCACCTTCAAAATCTACTTCCAGACTTCCATCTGCAGTATTATATTTTGAAGTGATTTCTACTTCACCCAGATTCATAGAAGCAAAAACATCATGCAGGAAAACTCTTGCTCTGTCTTCAACTTCTTTGATTTCTTCAGGATCTGTAATGATCTCAACAGGCTTTCCTGTTTTTACAGCTTTTTCTTTTGCCGGCTTTTCTACTGCTTCCTTTGGTTCTTTTGAGATTTTCTCTTTTCTCTCTTTTACAGGCTTTGGCTGTCTTGGTTTATCCTGCTTCGGAGCTGCAGCCTTAGGCTCTTTTACTTCTTTTTTAGCATCTTTCGGAGCTTTCTTTACCTGTTCTGGTTTCTTTTCTTCTTTTACGGAAATTTCTTCTTTAAAGGCTTTTTCCTCTTTAAGAGAATCAATCTTTACCTTTTCTACGATTTCCTTAATTTCCTCTTCTTCAGAAACCGGTTCTGCTTTTCTTACTTTAATGACAGCCGGTTTGCTTCCAATTCCGAATAAACCACTTTTTCCTTCACTTACTACCTGAATTTCAAGCTGGTCACTGGATACGCCAAGCTCGATACATGCTTTTGTAATTGCTTCACTTTTTGTTTTCGCTGAAAACTGGATAAAATCCTCCATGCCAACCCCTCCGTTCTTTGCTACTTCTTCTTATTTCTCTCATCAAATGCTTTTACCATGTTTGCCTTGGCTGTAATACTGTCGGCTTTTGCATTTGAAGCTTTCTGGTAAGCTTCTTCTACTTTTTTTGCTCTGGACTGGACATCTGTATTGCTGCTGCCTTTTTCAATCTTGTTGATATTTTTTACACTCTGATGAGCCTGGTTCGTAATCTTCTGAGGTGGAAGTCCCGCTTTTTCACGCTTCTTTTCCATCTTTTTCATATTTTCATTAACCAGAACCTGAATATCAATTTTGTCCATTTTTTTGTTAATTACAAACTGCTGTACACTTCTCACTGCTGCGCTGGCTACCCAGTAAATACCAAGACCTACAGGGAAAGTAAAACAGAATACTGCAGACATCAGAGGCATTACCATGTTCATGGTCTTCATAGAGTTCATCATTGCATCCTGCTGTGAATCTCCATTTCCCTGCTGCGCTGCCTGAGGCATCAACTTGATGTTGAGCATCTGTGTGGCCCATGCAAGAATCGGAATCAGAATTGCAACAATAGCCAAAATAATAGATCCGCCTACAAATGCCGCTTTTATATAAGTAAGAGGCTGATCCGCAATATTAAGTCCAAGAAAATCCTGCACATGTGAAATCTCTTTTGCTGTGCTGTTCAGTGTATCAGAAAAACCTGAAAACTGACTTGTCTCAGCAAGACTCTTCCACTGGGAAGGAGACAGCGCATATAAAAAGTCTGTCACAGAATTGCTGGTAGCTTTACTTCCATCCATAATAAGCTGAACTCTGGTCATCTTATTATCTTTAATAAAATCCTGTAAAATATCTGTATATCCGCTTACAGCTGTAATATTGGTAACTGCAGCTGAGAGAATATTTTTTACACTTCCTACATATGCCGGAATTTTATAAATAACCTGATACAATGCCATCAGAATAGGAAACTGAATTGCCAGCTGTAGACAGCTTCCGGTAGGAGAAACACCATATTTCTGATATACAGCCTGTGTTTCCTCCTGCATTTTCTGCATTGCAGCCTGATCTGAGTTCTTTCCTTTATATTTCTTCTGAATCTTCTGAAGTTCCGGCTGCATAACAGCACTTAATTTAGAAAATTTCTGCTGTTTGATCTGCAGCGGGGTCATAAGAGCATAAATAAGGATACTGAAGATAATAATACAAAGACCAATGTTCTGAATTCCAAATATATTCAGAAGTTTGTAAATACCATCCATGATCCATCCCATGACGGTCGCAAGCTGACCGATAATAGGAGTGCCGCTCTTTGTCGCTAAAATCATTTCCAAGTTTCTTTCCTCCTAGAATCCATAGGTGACAGGTTTATCCTGCCTTATGGTACAGGGTCATAGCCTCCATGGGAAAAAGGATTACATCTCAGAATCCTCCAAACCGCAAGGAGGCCCCCTTTTAACGCACCATATTTTTCAATTGCTTCTAAACCATATTGAGAACATGTGGGAATATAAGGACATTTTGTTCTCTTCATCGGTGACAAATATTTTTGATAGAGCCTAATTATCCTGATCAGAAATTTTTTCATCATTGTTCTTACCTGTTATGTGGTGCTTTTCTGCCAGATGCATAAAGGCACTCTCTATCTCCTGATAGCTTCTGTCCTTAGCCTGAGGCCTGGCCACCACTACAATATCCAAACTGTTGTCAAATTCCATTTCATTTAATCTATAACTTTCTCTTATCAACCTGGTGAGTCTGTGGCGAACCACACTATTCCCTACTTTTTTACTTACTGATATTCCCAGACGATTCTTCATGTACCGATTTTTCAGTACGTACATCACCAGATACCGATTACCTTTTGATGTTCCATTTCGATATACTTTTTGAAAATCTTGATTCTTTTTTAAGGACTCTGAATTTTTCATAGAATCCTCCCGTTTTTATAGAAGAAAAGACCACAATAACTGCGGTCTTATTCTTAAGCTGATAAATGCTTTCTTCCTTTTAATCTTCTTGCAGCTAAAACTTTGCGTCCACCCTTTGTACTCATACGAGCTCTAAAACCATGGACTTTCGCTCTGGATCTTTTTTTCGGCTGAAATGTCATTTTCATAGGTAAAGCACCTCCTTTATCTATTTTCCATATTAATTTTACTTATTAGAACATCATTTCAATTATATTCATAAAGCCCCAATTCGTCAAGTACTAATTCTATAAAGATTTTTACAATAAAGATTTTTAAGGTTTTTCAGTAAATTGTGGATTATTAAATTGGTTTACGTAATATTATCCACATTTTGTGGATAACTTGTGGATAACTTGTGGAATACCACAACATATATCCACTTTTTTCGCCAGTGTTTTACACATCTCAAAATAAAAATCCTTTATTTATACCTTTTTCGACAGTGTATAAACTTATACACATATTTGGGGAGAATTTTGTATCTTTTTGTCGCATTATGGTAACCAAATTACTTTTATACACTGTTATCCACACTAATCCACATAAAAATTGGGGATAACTTTTTTTTCCACAATTCCCTCAAATATTCATTGCGAAAACCAATATTCTATTATAATATATATATGGATATTTATGTCCATTTTAAAGATTATAGAATATCTTTTATTATTATATATAATTTAGAAGGAACCGGGAGAACCAAAAATGAACAAAGTTGTGGAAAAATGGGATGAAATCCTGCAAATCGTCAAAACAGAACATGATCTGTCCGATGTTTCTTTCAAAACCTGGCTGAAACCCCTTACTGTTTATCAGGTTGAAGGAAATATTGTGACTATTATCGTTCCATCTGAACAGGTCGGACTGAACTATATCAGTAAAAAATATAAATTACCCCTTCAGGTTACTATCAGCGAAGTCACTGGTATGGAAAATTGTGAAATAAACTTTATCCTGCCGGAAGATGTACCCAAAAAGGAAGCTGCAGCACCAAAAGTTCAGTCTCAGGATACAAGATGTGAAGAAGCTCATCTGAATCCCAAATATACTTTTGATACTTTTGTTGTCGGAAGCAATAATAAATTTGCCCAAGCTGCGGCTCTTGCTGTAGCAGAATCACCAGGGGATGCCTACAATCCACTTTTTATCTATGGTGGAGCAGGTTTGGGAAAAACCCATCTGATGCATTCCATTGCACATTTTATTATAGATCATGACGAAAATAGTAAGGTTCTCTATGTTACCAGTGAAGAATTTACAAACGAACTGATTGAGACCATCCGTAACGGAAACAATACTGCAATGACCAAATTCCGGGAAAAATACAGAAATATTGACGTTCTTCTAGTTGACGATATTCAATTTATTATAGGAAAGGAATCTACACAGGAGGAATTTTTCCACACCTTTAACAGTCTGCACAGTGCAGGAAAACAGATCATTATTTCTTCAGATAAACCACCAAAGGATATGGAAATTCTGGAAGAGCGGTTCCGTTCACGATTTGAATGGGGTCTTATTGTAGATATCACACTGCCTGATTATGAAACCCGAATGGCTATTCTTCATAAAAAAGAAGAAATGGATGGCTATGATATCAATGAGGAAGTCATCAAATACATTGCCAATAATATTAAATCCAACATCCGTGAGCTGGAAGGAGCTATTAATAAGGTTATGGCTTTCGCAAAACTGGAGCAGCGGGAAGTGAACTTAGAACTTGCAGAACAGGCACTGAAAGACATCATATCGCCAAACGAAAAGAAAGTGATCACACCAGAATATATTATATCAATGGTTGCAGAACACTTTGATGTCTCTGTAGAAGACCTGTACGGAAATAAGCGAAATTCCAAAATCGTAATGCCACGTCAGATTGCTATGTACCTTTGCCGTGAAATCATATCCACACCTCTGAAATCCATAGGTAAATGTCTCGGCAACCGTGATCATACTACGATCATGCATGGAATTGACAAAATAGAAAAGGAAATTGTCTCCGACGATAACCTTAAAAACACAATTGAAACCTTAAAGAAAAAAATTAATCCACAAACATGAAATTAATAAATTTCCATATGGGGATAACCTGTGGAATACAATGTGTATAAACTGTTGAAGTTATGTGTATAAATGTGTAAAACTTTTTCGCTAGATTTTTGCTTTGAGTTTTACACAAGTTATTCACATACTTCAACCTTGTTTTTACACGAAGTTATCCATACTTCAAACCCTTTTATTTACTGCCTTAAATATAGTTTTTCACATATTCACATCCCCTACGGCGGATACGACGGATTTCTTTTAAATATTTATCTATAAAAAACACACACTCACCAGAAAGGAAGTTATACACATTATGAAAATCATATGCTCCAAAAACAGCTTACTCAAAAGTGTAAGTATCTCCCTGAAAGCAGTACCTTCAAAAACAACAATGCCCATTCTTGAATGTATTCTTATAGATGCAACTACAAATCAAATTAAATTTACTACCAACGATATGGAACTAGGTATTGAAACTATTGTTGAAGGTACTATTGAAGAAAAAGGAATGATTGCTCTGGATGCTAAAATTCTCTATGAAATCATTCGAAGACTTCCGGATAACGATGTTACTATTAAAACAGATGATAAACTTACAGCTGTTATCACATGTGAAAAAGCAAAGTTCACGATTCCTGGTAAATCCGGAGAGGATTTTGCATATCTCCCAATAATTGAAAGAGAAGAATGTCTTACTGTTTCACAATTTACTTTAAAAGAAATGATTCGTCAGACAATATTTTCAATTGCAGCTAACGAAACCAACAAATTGATGACTGGTGAGCTGTTTGAAATTAAGGATAATTGTCTGAAAATTGTTTCCCTGGATGGCCACCGCATTGCTATAAGACGAATGGAACTTAAAAAAGATTATTCAGATCGTAAGGTTGTAGTGCCTGGTAAAACTTTAAATGAAATCAGTAAGATTTTGTCAGGTGAAATTGATGATCTGGTAAATATTTATTTTTCAAAGAATCATATTCTCTTTGAATTTGACCAGACGATCGTAGTATCCAGACTGATCGAAGGAGAATACTTCCGTATTGATCAGATGTTATCCAGCGATTATGAAACTAAAATTTCTATCAACAAAAAAGAATTTCTAGATTGTATTGACCGTGCAACCCTTCTGGTACGTGAGGGAGAAAAGAAACCGATCATTATTGAGATTTCAGATAATACAATGGAGCTGCGCATTGATTCCGCAATGGGTTCCATGGATGAAAATATTGATATCATCAAAGAAGGAAAGGACATTCTGATTGGATTTAATCCAAGATTTCTGATTGATGCCCTCAAGGTTATTGATGATGAAACCATCAGTATCTACCTGGTAAATCCAAAAGCACCATGTTTTATCCGGGATGATGATGAAAATTACACATATCTGATCCTGCCTGTTAATATCAACCAGAATCAGACAAGATAGGGAGTAAATGAAAATGGAAGAGATCAAAATAAGAGATGAATTTATAAAACTGGGACAATTACTGAAGCTTGCTTCTATGGTAGAAGATGGAGTAGAGGCAAAGTATGTGATCACGGATGGCCTAGTAAAGGTTAATGGTGAAGTTGATGAACGTCGTGGACGCAAGGTTTATGAAGGAGATATTGTTTCCTATGACGGAAAAGAAATTAAAGTAGTCAGGTGAGTAAATGTATATTGAATCTGTTCAGTTGAAAAATTTCAGAAATTATGATTCACTGGAGCTTACCTTTGACAAAGGAACCAATATTTTTTATGGGAATAATGCACAGGGAAAAACCAATATTCTGGAATCCCTCTATTTATGCGGAACAACCAAATCCCACAGAGGAAGCAAGGACAAGGAAATCGTAAAGTTCGGAGAAGAAGAAGCACATATCCGGATGATGGTAAACAGAAACGAGATTAATTACAAAATAGATATGCATCTCAGAAAAAATAAAGCTAAGGGAGTTGCCATAAATGGATTGCCGATCAAAAAGGCAAGTGAATTATTTGGAGTGGTAAATATGGTGTTCTTTTCTCCCGAAGATTTGAATATTATCAAAAATGGACCTGGCGAGAGACGACGTTTTCTGGACATGGAACTGTGCCAGCTGGATAAAATATATCTGAAGGATCTGGCATCTTATAATCATATCGTCAATCAGAGAAATAAATTATTGAAGGATATGTATGTGCAGCCGGGATTGAAGGGAACTCTTGACATCTGGGATATGCAGATGGTGGAATATGGAAGGTGCATTATTGAAAAGAGAAAAAGATTTGTGGAAGAACTGAATGAGATCATCCAGAATATTCATTTTAATCTTACAGGGGGAACAGAAAATCTAAGGGTTATTTATGAGCCGAGCTGTCCTGCGCAGGAACTGGAGAAAACTGTTTCTGAAAACAGGGAAAGAGATATGAGGATGAAGATAACATCAGCCGGTCCACACAGAGATGATCTGTGTATGGAGGTCAATGGAATTGATATCCGCAGGTATGGTTCTCAGGGACAGCAGCGAACAGCAGCACTTTCACTTAAATTATCTGAGATTTATATTGTAAAAAGAACAATAAAAGATACACCGGTTCTGCTTCTGGATGATGTATTGTCTGAACTGGACAGCAGCAGACAAACTTATCTGCTGGATAGTATACATGATATACAGACCATGATAACCTGTACAGGACTGGATGATTTTATAAGTCACAGATTTCATATAAACAAAATATTTCAGGTTGTAAACGGAAGTATTTGTGAATGAAGTTTTTGACAAGGTTATAGGCTTATGTTACACTGGAAACAATTATGGAAAGTTGGTGAAAACATTGGACAAGGAAGAATTTCGAATCAAGCTTGAAGAGATAAATAAGCTGGTTCAGAATAAGGATTATAAAGGTGCGATGGACATTGTGGACAGCATAGACTGGCGCCGGGTAAAGAATGTCCGTACCTTATGTGTAGTTGGTGAAATATATGCAGCCAATGGAAGATATGAGGATAGCAAGGAAATATTTTTACTGGCATATCATAAAGCATCTATTGGAAAAAATATCCTGTATCGACTGGTTGAGATTTCTTTGAGAATGAAAAATGTTGATGAGGCTACTGAGTTTTATGAGGAATATAAACAGGTGGCACCAAATGACAGCTCTCAGTATATTCTTCAGTATAAAATTGCCAGAGTGAAGAATATTTCACTGGACGAACAGATCAAAATCCTGGAAGAATACAAGGAACACGAATTTACAGAAAAATGGTCTTATGAACTGGCTGCATTATATTATAAAGCCGGGGAGAAAGAAAAGAGTCTTGAGCTGTGTAATGAGATTATCCTCTGGTTCAGTGAAGGAAAATATGTAATGAAAGCATATGACCTGAAACAGCGTATGGGAGAACTGACAGGAGAAGAGAAGGCAAAATATGAGAAACAGTTTGTTCCAAAGCTGATTAAACCTGAAGAGGCCGGAAATATTAAAAAGGCAGAGCAGGATAGACAAGAAGATTCTGAAGAAGAAAAAGATATGGAAAAAGAAACTTCAGAAGAATCCACAGAAGAGGAAGAACAGCCGGAAATTATAAGAATCGAAAAGAATAGCAGAGAAAGTGATGGGGCTGAGAGCTTTCAGGATAAAATTTCAAAAGGAATCCGGGATATTTTTGGAGGAGCCAGAAGGAAAGCGGATGAAGAACTGAATGAAGAAAAAGAAGATTCAGAGGAAGTGGATGAAACTGAAAAAGATCAGATTCCTGAAGAAATTATAAAGACAGATAGTACAGAAAAAGAACCGGAAAATGTACCGGAACTGGAAGCAGAACCAGCAAAACCCGGAGAAAGTCCTGTTATTAATAAACAGCCGGAAAACCAGAAAGTAAACGAAGATCAGGAAGAAAAAGAAGATTTTGGAAAAACGATGAAGCTTCCGGAATTAAAGATTCCTGATTCCATGAAAAATATGGAGCCAAGCAGTGCGCCTAAGATTGAAGATATTCAAAAGGTTGATTTTACTGAAATGGAAAAATCAGGTAAGGAATTTAATCTTGAAGATACAATTCTGGCAGCTGCAAGTGCACAGGGAATTGAAATTCCAAAGGAAGAACCTTTAAAAGAAGAATCTTCAAAGGCAGAAAAACCAGAGGAAAAAGAGAGAGAAGATAAAAAACTTTCAGATGATCTGGAAAAGCCGGATTTTCTGACCAGTGATTCTTTTGGTGATCAGATAGAGGTAAAAGCCGGAGACCTTAAGGTTCCAAATATCATGCCATTTGAAGAAGAGGATGATGTTACAGAAGAGGATCTTAAGAGTGCAGAGGAAGAATTTCTCCATGGTCCTGCAGGAAAAAAAGATTTGAATGCAGATTATAATCTGGAAGATATGGATGCTCCTGCTGACCAGGATGAAGAAACCATTGATGTTTTGCAGAATCCGGAAGACAATGAAGATTTGTCAGAGGAAGAAGAACTGGAAAGATTTATAGAGTCGATCCAGCCCAAGGATGAAAAAGATCCCAGGGATATCATTCCAAGAGAAAAAATACTGAATGATGATGAAAAGCAGCTTTTTACATATTTTGTAAAAATTCCGGGTATGAGGGAACAGTTGATCAATACCCTGTGTGATGCACAACAGGCTGCAGCAGATAAGACCTCCAGGACAGGAAATATTATTGTTATGGGGGGAAAAGAATGCGGTAAGACCAGATTGATTTCCGGTTTGATTCCTGCAATATGCAAAGAACTGAATCTGGAAGCTTCAAAGGTTGCTTATGTATTTGCAGATCAGATCAATGGCAAACCGATAGATCAGATTTTTGAAAAGCTTTCCGGAGGTTTTCTTGTAATTGAGAATGCCAACCAGCTGACCCAGGAAACAGTGGAAATGCTGGACAAGGCAATGGAAAAGGAAACAGATGGACTGACTGTTATCATAGAGGATGAAAAAATAGGAATGCGCAAATTTATTGCCAGATATCCTAAAATTGTGAAGAAATTTACATCTATGATCAATATTCCGGTCTTTACAAATGATGAACTGGTTAATTTTGCAAGAGTTTATACAAAAGAAAACGGATATACCATTGATCAGATGGGAATGCTTGCATTGTATAATCTGATTGGAATTAATCAGAAAGAGGATCAGCCTATGAATATAGGTGCAGTAAAGAATCTGATTGATACAGCCATCCTTAAATCTCAGGGCGGAATCCGTAAATTTAAGAGAAACATTTCAAAGAAACGTATAGACAGAGATGGCTATATTGTTCTTTATGAGAAAGATTTTAGTAAATAATAAAACAGAAATAAAAAGAAAAGGAAGTAATGATTATGACCAGACCCTATCTCGGCAATCCAAAATATACCATAGAAGTGCTGCAGAAGTATAATTTTGCATTCCAGAAAAGGTTTGGTCAGAATTTTCTTATAGATACACATGTATTGGAGAAAATTATTGCTTCTGCAGAAATTACGAAAGATGATTTTGTATTGGAAATCGGTCCGGGAATCGGAACCATGACCCAATATCTGGCAGAGGCAGCCAGAGAAGTGGCTGCTGTGGAGATTGATAATACTTTGATTCCGATTCTGAAGGATACGCTGAAGGATTGGGATAATGTAACAGTGATCAATGATGATATTCTGAAAGTAGATATCCGAAAGCTGGCACTGGAGAAAAATAAGGGATGTCCTATTAAGGTAGTAGCCAATCTCCCATACTATATTACAACCCCTATTATTATGGGACTGTTTGAAAATCAGGTACCTATTGATTCCATTACCATTATGGTTCAGAAGGAAGTTGCGGACAGAATGCAGGTAGGTCCGGGAACTAAGGATTATGGAGCTTTATCACTGGCGGTCCAGTACTATGCCAGACCGGAGATTGTGGCAAATGTTCCGCCAAATTGTTTTATGCCAAGACCCAAAGTGGGAAGTGCAGTAATCAGACTGGAGAGATATGAGAAGCCGCCGGTTCAGGTTAAGGATGAAAAGCTGATGTTCCGTCTGATCCGTGCGTCCTTTAATCAGAGAAGAAAGACGCTGGTTAACGGACTGAAGAATTCACAGGAGCTTTCATTTGACAAGGAAACCATTGAAAAAGCAATTCTTGCCTGTGGATTACCTCTGACTATAAGGGGTGAGGCTCTGACATTGGAGCAGTTTGCACAGTTGGCAAATATGTTTTCTGAAAAACAGGGTTCCTGAAGTAAGGGATAAATAATTTTATAAATAAAAAGCATCCGCTGGCTGGACGGATGCTTTTTATATTACGTTCAAATTTATTTTTAAAAGGAAGGAGAGTCGATTGTTTTTAAAACAATCAACATATGAAAAAGAAAATTATAAAAATAATGTTTGATGTATTATTTTTATGATTTTATTATATCGGCAAATTATGATAGAATTTTGTTTAAGATGTGAAAAAAATTTGAACAAATGTCAAAAGAATTATGAAGATAAGGGGCATAGGGAGCCAAGATATATAGTACTAGAAAACACAAGGAAATTTATTTTACAGACGGTTGAGGTGAGATGTTATAATAGCCCGGTAACAGAAAACAGATTTTAGCAGAATAATCTGGAGGTAATTGATCATGATAATAAAGAAAATGGGAATACTTATGATTGCAGGAACACTTATGTGCACATCACCGGCAGCAACAGTTATGGCATCTGATGCAACTGAAACTGTGCAGGAAATTATTACAGATAACGAGATTGATTCTCTGGTTTCTGATCCTGATAAAGTAGTTGATATTATTATGTATGCAAAGGACAAGGTTGCAGAGCAGGATATTTCCGATGAGCAGATCAGAGAAATCATTCAGGCAGGAGAGGAGACTGCCGGAGTTACACTTACAGAAGAGGAAGAAAATAAACTTATAAATATTGTAAAAGAAATCAAAAATGCTGATATTAATGAGGAACAGCTGAGAAGTACTGTAAACAAGGTATATGATAAGCTGGAAGAAATGGGAATCGGAAAAAAGGAAGTAAAGGGAATTCTTCAAAAACTGATAGAATTAGCGAAAAATATTTTAGAGTAATCATTTTTTAGCGTATTACTTTTAAGAGGAGTAAATAAAAGAATAAAAAACTTTAATGGATTAAAATGATAATGTACAAAAATAATAAAAGTGTAGGGGGATGAAATAAAAAGCTATGTGTTAAATTTATAAAAAAACAATAAAAAAATAAGAAAAATTGTGCAAATAAACGGAAAGTTCATTTTGAGTTCATGATTTGTTCATAACTAATTGCTATTATATAAACAGTTCGAAAGAACCTACGAAAGACGTTGTAATGTGTTATCATTACACATAAATTTTTTTCATAATAATAGCCCCGGTAAACCACTACCGGGGCACTCCTCGCTTTAGAGATAAAAATTAAGTCCCGAAATTTCGGGACTATTTTTTATAGCTTATTCAAGATTTTTTCCATATTTCTGTATTGCGTTGTTTAGTTCCTGCATTCGTTCATCCAGTTCAGCAACATAGCGTGCACATTCACGTAATTCTTTTGTGATATAATCCGGGCCGTCCCCTTCAAATTTGTAATGCATTTTATGCTCCAGAGTAGCCCAGAAATCCTGTGCTACAGTACGGATCTGAATCTCTACTTTTGTATCAATAATGCTGTCAGAAAGAAAGACAGGAGTGGTTACCAGCATATGATAGCTGCGATAGCCACTTTTTTTTGGATTTTTCATATAATCTCTTCTGGCCAGGATCGTCAGGTCATTTTGCTTGGAAATCATATCTGCAATCAGATAAATATCAGAAGTAAAGGAACAGCTGATCCGGATTCCGGCAATATCATTTACATAGCGGATCATATTTTCTGTGCTGGATTCGTAATTATGGCGTTTAAGCTTTTTGACAATGCTTTCCGGAGTTTTGATTCGGGATTTAACATGCTCAATAGGGTTATATTTATGTCTGTGCTGGAATTCATCGTTCATAATGTCTATTTTTGTTTCAATCTGCTTCAGGGCAGAATGATATACGAACATAACAGTATCCCAGTTGTCAATTTCTTTGAAATCTCTCAAAGGAACGGAATCATAATTCATGAATAATATCCTTTCTGTATGAAAAAAAGTACAAGTTTATTATAGCATATAAAGCTTCTTTTGAAAATTGCGATTTCCATTATTATAGGTGATGTGATATAATATGGTTGCTATTCTTAAAAATTATTTTTAATTCTGAAATTTTATATTGTGAAAATAAAATAAAAAAATAAAGGAGAGAAAAAAGATATGGCTGAATCAATGAAAGATTATGAGACAGAGCTTGAAGCTTCTTTCAAGAAAATTGAAGAAGGGGATATCCTTACAGGAACTGTGATCAGTGTAGATGAAAAAGAAGTAGTAATAGATCTTAAATATTATGCAGAAGGAATTATTCCTGCTGAAGATTACAGCAGAGAGCCTGGATTTTCACTGAAAGAGGAAGTTAAGGTGGGAGATGAGGTTTCTGCAACTGTAGTAAGAAAAGATGACGGAAACGGAAATATTCTGTTATCAAGAGTGGAAGCAGCAGATGTACTTTCCTGGGACAAACTAAAAGAATTAAAGGAATCCGGTGAAATCCTGGATGTAACAGTAAAAGGTGTTGTCAATGGAGGCGTAATCGTATATGTAGAAGGAATCCGTGGATTTGTCCCGGCTTCCAAGCTTGCATTGACTTATGTAGAGGATACAAATGAATATCTGAACAAACCAATCCAGGTTCAGGTAATAGATGTAGATAAAGAAAAGAACCGATTAATTCTTTCAGCAAAGGAAATATTAAGAGAAAAGGCAGAAGAAGAAAGAAAAAATAAAGTGTCCAATGTACAGGTCGGACTGGTGACAGAGGGTATTGTTGAGAGTCTTCAGCCTTATGGTGCTTTTGTAGATCTGGGTAATGGCCTGTCAGGACTTGTCCATATTTCACAGATCTGTGAAAAGAGAATTAAAAAGCCTTCAGAAGTTCTTGCTGTTGGTGATCAGGTTAAGGTAAAGGTAACTGCAGTAAAGGATGGAAAATTAAGTCTCAGTATCAAAGAAGCATCAGATATGATGGCAAAGGAAATTGAAGAAGAAGTGATAGAACTTCCGGATTCAAAGGAAGAAGCCAGTACATCGTTAGGTGCACTTTTTGCAAATATTAAGTTAGATTAATGAGGTTAAAAACTGTATGAGAAATCAGGAAAGAATATTTGTAATAGGTCATAAAAATCCGGATACAGATTCAATCTGTTCAGCAATTGCCTATGCAGACATTAAAAACAGAACTTCCCAGAAAGTAAAATATATTCCTAAGCGTGCGGGACAGATCAATGAAGAAACAGAATATGTATTAAATCGTTTTGGAATGCTGCCACCGGGATATCTGTCTAATATTGGAACTCAGGTAAAGGATATGGATATCCGTATGAGTCCTGATGCAGATAAAAGCATGTCCCTTAAAAATGCATGGGATCTGATGATGGAGAAAAGTATCGTTTCCCTTCCGATCAGAGATAGGGAAGGACAGCTGGAAGGTCTTATTACAATTGGGGATATTGCAAAGACCTACATGGATACTACTGACAGTTATCTTCTGTCCAGAGCAAGAACACAGTACAGAAGAATTGCTGAAACAATTGCAGGTACTGTGATTGAGGGAAATGAGCATGGATATTTCACAAAGGGAAAAGTTCTGGTGGGAACTGCAAATCCGGAAATGCTTAAAGCCTATATTGAAGAGGATGACCTTATTATTATGGGAGACAGAGAAGAGGATCATCTTCAGGCAATTGCCCAGAATGTAAGCTGTATTATTGTGGGAATGGGAATTGAAGTAACTGAGAAGGTGATCAAGCTTGCTCATGAAAAAGAAATTGCCATTATTATGTCTCCCTATGATACTTTTACGATTGCAAGATTGATCAACCAGAGTATTCCTGTAAGATATATTATGAAAACAGATAATCTGGTTACATTCAGTACAGAAGATTTTACAGATGATATTCAGAATGAGATGATCAAACATCGTCATCGTGCATTCCCTGTGATTAACAAAAAGGGAAAATGTATCGGAACAATTTCCCGAAGAAATTTTCTGGATATGCATAAAAAGAAAGTAGCACTTGTAGACCACAATGAAAAAGATCAGGCAGTTGATAATATCGACAAGGCAGAGATTGTAGAAATTATAGATCATCATAAACTTGGTTCACTGGAGACCATAAGTCCGATTTCCTTCAGAAATCAGCCGGTTGGATGTACAGCTACAATTTTGTATGAGATGTATGGCGAGCAAAAACTGGAAATTCCGCCAAATATTGCCGGACTTCTCTGTGCTGCAATTATTTCAGATACATTGATGTTCCGTTCTCCTACATGCACGTTATCAGATAAAATGGCAGCAGGAGCATTGGCACTTATTGCAGGAATTAATATTGAGCAGTTTGCCAGGGAAATGTTCAAGGCAGGAAGTAATCTGAAGGATAAATCACCGGAAGAGATTTTCTATCAGGATTACAAAAAATTTATTGCTGAAGATGAAATCAGTTTTGGTGTTGGTCAGATAAGTTCCATGGACAGCGATGAACTGATAGAAATCAAAGAACGTCTGATTCCGTTTATGGTCAGTGAATGTGGACGTCACGGCGTATCCCGTGTATTCTTTATGCTGACGAACATCATTGAGGAGTCTACAGAGCTTCTCTATTATGGTGAGGGAAGTGAAGAAATGGCCAGTACGGCATTTCATATGGAACCAAAGGATGGTGTATTTGATCTGAAGGGTGTAGTTTCCCGTAAGAAACAGCTGATTCCGGCACTTATGGAAGCTGCACAGGCAGGACAGAATGATTATAATTAAGGACAGGAAGAAAATAAATGGCAAAAGAAACCTGGAAAGCCGGAAATATGCTTTATCCGCTGCCGGCAGTGATGGTCAGTGTTACAGATGGAGAGGGAAATGATAATATACTGACAGTTGCATGGGCAGGAACCGTATGTACAAATCCGCCAATGGTATCTATTTCAGTGCGTCCTTCCCGGTATTCCTATGAAATGATAAGGAAAACAGGAGAATTTGTAATCAACCTGACTACAGAGAAGCTGGCATATGCAACAGATTATTGTGGAGTGCGCTCCGGTCGAGATGTTGATAAATTTAAAGAAATGAAGCTTACCCGGGAGAAGGCTGATTTTGTGAAAGCGCCTATGATCCTGGAGTCACCGGTCAGTATCGAATGCAGGGTAAAACAGGTGCTGGAATTAGGTTCCCATCATATGTTTCTGGCAGATGTACTGGCTGTCCATGCGGATCCTGCATATATGGATGAAAAAAAGAAATTTCATCTGAATGATGCCAAAATGCTGGTATATTCCCACGGAGAATATCTTGGAACAGGAAAAAAACTGGGAACCTTTGGCTATAGTGTAAAAAAGAATAAAAAAGGTACAGGGAAAAAACGTTAGTATTTACACCTGATGATCATATATGCTAAAATAAGAGGAATAATAATGAATAATGTGACGTTAATAGGAATGCCTGGTTCAGGAAAAAGCACCATAGGAGTAATTTTAGCAAAAGCACTTGGGTATCAGTTTCTGGATACGGATCTTGTGATTCAGAAGCAGGAGAAAAGAAAGCTTTCACAGATTATTGCTCAGGAAGGACCGGAGAAATTCAAGGAAATAGAAAATAAGGTTAATGCTTCTGTAGATGTGACAGAAACAGTAATTGCTCCTGGAGGAAGTGTTATTTATTGCGAAGAAGCAATGAAACATTTAAAGTCTATAGGAAAAGTAGTTTATCTGAAAATATCATTGGAATCACTTTCAAAACGTCTTGGCAATTTGAGGGGACGGGGCGTTTTATTGAAAGAGGGACAGACTTTAAAGGATCTGTATGAAGAGAGAGTTCCCTTATATGAAAAATACGCTGATATTGTTGTAGATGAAGAAGGGAAAGATTTGGAAGAGAGTCTTGCAGCAGTTTTGGAAATAATAAATACCGGGGCATAGTAACCAGTGAGATAATATTTTTGTTTACAAATGATAAATATATGCTATAATATACAATTGACTTAAAAACAGACGATCATTTGAGAATAATTTATTCGTCTCCGCACAGGGAGTGAAAATAATTACAGAGGTGTATTTATGGAACAATATGTAATAAAAGGTGGAAATCCTTTAGTAGGTGAAGTGGAAATCGCAGGTGCAAAGAATGCAGCACTGGCAATTCTTGCAGCAGCAATTATGACTGATGAGACTATTTTAATTGAGAATCTGCCTGATGTAAGAGACATTAATGTTTTACTTGAAGCAATCGCCGGCATTGGAGCACAGGTAGACCGTATTAATAAGTCAACAGTTAAGATCAATGGTTCTACCATTGGTGATGTAAGTGTAGATTATGAGTATATTAAGAAAATAAGAGCTTCTTACTATCTGCTTGGAGCTCTTCTTGGTAAATATAAGCATGCAGAAGTACCTCTTCCGGGAGGCTGCAATATTGGAAGCCGTCCCATTGACCAGCATCTGAAGGGATTCAGAGCGCTGGGGGCAGATGTGGATATTTTACATGGAGCTATTGTAGCAAAGGCTAAGAATCTTCATGGAAGCCATATTTTCCTTGATGTTGTATCTGTGGGAGCGACAATCAATATTATGATGGCTGCTTCTCTTGCACCTGGACGTACAATTATTGAGAATGCAGCAAGAGAACCGCATGTAGTAGATGTAGCCAATTTCCTGAACAGTATGGGTGCCAACATTAAGGGTGCAGGAACAGATGTGATCCGTATCAAAGGTGTGGAGAAGCTTCATCGCACAGAATATTCTATTATTCCTGATCAGATTGAGGCTGGTACCTTTATGTTTGCTGCAGCAGCAACAGGTGGAGATGTTACAGTAAAGAATGTAATCCCGAAACATCTGGAAGCAACTACTGCCAAGCTTGAGGAAATCGGATGTGAGGTTGAGGAATTTGATGATGCGGTACGTGTACGCGCTACAGGCAGACTTCATCGTACTCATGTAAAAACTCTTCCCTATCCGGGATACCCTACAGATATGCAGCCACAGATTGCTGTTACCCTGGCTCTTGCAGAAGGAACCAGTATTGTAACAGAGAGTATTTTTGAAAACAGATTCAAATATGCAGATGAGCTGTCACGTATGGGGGCCAACATCAAAGTAGAGGGGAACTCTGCAATTATTGATGGTGTAAATAAACTTACAGGTGCCAGAGTCAGTGCTCCTGATCTGCGGGCAGGTGCTGCTCTTGTAATTGCAGGCCTGGCAGCTGATGGTATTACGGTAGTAGATGATATTGTATACATCCAGAGAGGATATGAGAATTTCGAAGAGAAGCTTAGAGCTTTGGGAGCTGAGATTGAAAGAGTTTCCAGTGAAAAGGAAATCCAGAAGTTCCGTCTGAGAGTTGGATGATTATAAAATTTCTATAAAAATAGAATTTATGCTTGACATTACAAAGGGTTGAGTATATTGTAAGTTGTGCAGAAAAGTGAATAATTAGTAATAGCCTTTTATTCAGAGTGGTGGAGATACAAAGGATCTGAGAAGCCACGGCAACCCCTTTTTATGCGGAGGAAGGTGCCAACCTGAGCGAGTGATCGAACAATAAGAGGATTGTTGAAGCATTCATTCAGACAGTCCGATTACTTCGGGCTGTTTCTTTTTATTATCTGTATAAAAATATGCTATGAAATGAAAAAAGGAGAACAAAATGGAGAAAATTTTATTTACTTCTGAATCTGTAACTGAAGGCCATCCGGACAAAATGTGTGATGCTATTTCTGATGCGATTCTTGATGCGATTATGGAAAAAGACCCAATGGGACGTGTTGCATGTGAAACAGCTGTAACTACAGGTCTTGTAATGGTAATGGGTGAGATTACAACAAATGCTTATGTGGACATCCAGAAGATTGTAAGAGATACAGTACGTGAAATTGGATATACACGTGGTAAATATGGCTTTGATGCAGATACCTGTGCGGTAATCACTGCAATTGATGAACAGTCTGCAGACATTGCTCTCGGAGTAGATAAAGCTCTGGAAGCTAAAATGGGAGAAGACGAGATTGATGCTATCGGTGCAGGAGATCAGGGAATCCAGTTTGGTTATGCTTCCAACGAAACAGAGGAATATATGCCATATGCTATTAATATGTCCCATAAGCTTGCTCGTCAGCTGACAAAAATCCGTAAAGATGGTACATTAAGCTATTTAAGACCAGATGGAAAAACACAGGTTACTGTAGAATATGATGAGGCAGGAAAACCTGTACGTATTGATGCAGTTGTATGCTCTACTCAGCATGATCCTGATGTTACACAGGAGCAGATTCATAAAGATATTAAGAAATATGTTTTTGATGAGGTTATTCCGGCAAATATGGTGGATGAGAATACAAAATATTTTATCAATCCTACAGGACGTTTCGTAATCGGCGGACCTCACGGTGACAGTGGACTTACAGGACGTAAGATTATTGTAGATACTTATGGCGGAGCCGGTCGTCACGGCGGCGGAGCTTTTTCCGGTAAGGACTGCACAAAGGTAGACCGTTCTGCAGCTTATGCAGCACGTTATGTTGCAAAAAATATTGTAGCAGCAGGCCTGGCTGACAAGTGCGAAATTCAGCTTTCTTATGCAATCGGTGTTGCACGTCCTACATCTATCCATGTGGAAACATTTGGCACAGGTAAGCTTTCAGATACCAAATTAGTTGAGATAGTTCGTGAGAATTTTGACCTTCGTCCGGCAGGAATTATTAAAATGCTTGATCTGAGACGCCCGATCTACAAACAGACAGCTGCTTACGGACATTTTGGACGTACAGATGTAGATCTTCCATGGGAACATCTGGACAAGGTAAATGATCTGAAAAAGTACCTTGCATAATTAAAAAAAGTTATCTTTAAACAAAAGCAAACAATCATCCTACATATTTTTTGTAGGATGGTTGTTTGTTTTTTTGAATTATCCGGGTGCTTTGGCAGAATATACTTTCGACATTGGTGTGATCATTTTATAGAAAATTTAGATATTGAAAACAGACTTTATGGTATAATCTTGTTATGAAAAAAATTGGCTCAGAGAAAAGGATGGTTTCAATGAAATTAAAAACAAGGATCATAGTTGGATTTGGTATGATCATATTAGTGCCGCTGTTATTGTTTTCCGCATCATTATACGGGTTAAGTCATACAAAACTGGCACAACATAATTCAGATTCTTCAGAAATTGTCTATGATATTTCCATGGGAGTGTCTGCCAACAGCAAAACACAGGTAAAACTTATTGCCAAAGATCTTCTGTTTACGGCGACAGTAATTCTTGTATTTACAGCTCTGTCCATAGGCTTATGGATATATAGAAGTATAGCAACACCTTTGGTCAAATTAAAGAAGGCAACTCAAAATATAAAAGAAGGAAATCTTGATTTCGTACTGGATGTGGAGGGGAATGATGAATTTTCCGAGTTATGTCAGGATTTTGAGGAAATGAGAAAGCGTCTGAAGGAATCTGCAGAGGAAAAAATAATATTGGATAAAGAAAATAAAGAACTGATCAGTAATATCTCACATGATCTGAAAACGCCCATCACAGCTGTGAAGGGATATGTGGAAGGGATCATGGATGGTGTGGCGGATACTCCGGAAAAGATGGACCGTTATGTAAAAACTATTTATAATAAAACCAATGAAATGGATCATCTGATCAATGAGCTGACTTTTTATTCCAAGATTGATACAAATCGTATACCGTACACTTTCAGTAAGCTGAATGTGGAAGATTATTTTAGTGATTGTGCAGAAGAAGTAGGGCTGGAACTGGAAACAAGAGGAATTGAACTGGTTTATGCCAATTATGTGGAAAGCGGTGTACAGGTAATCGCAGACGGAGAGCAGATCCGCCGTGTAATTCATAATCTTATCAGTAATGCTATTAAATATATGGATAAGCCAAAAGGAATTATTCAGATCCGTATCAAGGATGTGGGAGATTTTATCCAGGTGGAAATCGAAGATAATGGAAAAGGTATTGCTGCCAAGGATATTGTTTATATTTTTGATCGATTTTACAGAACCGATGTATCCAGAAATTCTTCCAAGGGTGGAAGTGGTATCGGACTTTCTATCGTAAAGAAGATTCTGGAAGATCATGGTGGCAAGGTATGGGCTACCAGCAGGCTGGGAATCGGCACAATTATGTATTTTGTTCTCAGAAAATATCAGGAGGTACCAATGAAATGAGCAGAATATTAATTATAGAGGATGAAGAGGCTATTGCAGATCTGGAGAAAGATTATCTGGAACTTTCCGGATTTGAGGTAGAGATATGTAACAGAGGCGATACAGGACTGGACAGAGCATTAAATGAAGAATTTGATCTGATCATCCTGGATCTGATGTTGCCGGAAGTGGATGGATTTGATATCTGCCGTCAGGTACGTCAGACCAAAAATATACCGATCATTATGGTGTCAGCTAAAAAAGATGACATTGATAAAATCCGCGGTCTGGGACTGGGAGCAGATGATTATATGACTAAGCCTTTCAGTCCAAGTGAACTGGTGGCAAGAGTAAAGGCACATATGGAGAGATATAATCGTCTGGTTGGTTCCAATGTAAATAAAAATGATATTATAGAGATCCGCGGTATAAAAATTGATAAGACTGCCCGCCGGGTGTGGATAAATGGGGAGGAGACTACTTTTACTTCAAAAGAATATGATCTTCTTACATTTCTGGCAGAAAATCCTAACCGGGTATTTACCAAGGAGGAGCTTTTCAGGGAAATATGGGATATGGAATCAGTAGGAGATATTGCTACAGTAACAGTACATATTAAAAAAATCCGTGAGAAGATTGAATTTAATACTGCCAAACCTCAATATATTGAAACAATCTGGGGAGTAGGTTACAGGTTTAAGGTTTGATCAAAGAATAGATCTGGAAGGAAAAGATGGATAGATTATATAAAAAACTGGAAGAATACGGAAAGTCAGATTATTATCCCTTTCACATGCCCGGACATAAGAGAAATATGAATTCTTCTGCAGCTTCATTTCCTTTTGACAGGGATATTACAGAAATTCATGGATTTGATAATCTTCATCATGCAGAAGGAGTAATCAGGGATGCTCAGGAATATGCAGCACAGATTTATGGAACCCAGAGATGCTTTTTTAGTGTAAATGGAAGTACAGCAGCACTTCTGGCAGCAATCAGTGCCTGTGTAGATAAAGGAGGCAAAATCCTTATGGCGCGAAATTGTCATAAGGCTGTTTATTATGGATTATATATAAGAGACTTACATCCCATATATATTTATCCACATGAAGATTCCAGATTGGGGATAAATGGAGGAATTTCACCATCCCGTGTGGAAAGATATCTTGAAGAAAATCAGGATATACAGGCAGTTCTGATTACGTCTCCTACCTATGACGGAGTAGTCTCAGATGTAAAAAGTATTGCCCGTTCTGTACATAAATATGGGATTCCTTTGATTGTAGATGAGGCACATGGAGCGCATTTCCATTTTTCAGATTATTTTCCTGTATCTGCAGCAGAGCTTGGAGCGGATCTTGTTATTCAGAGTTTTCATAAAACACTTCCGGCTCTTACACAGACGGCAGTTCTTCATGTATGCAGTGACAGAATAAATGTGGGAAAAATAAAAAGATTTATGGGTATCTATCAGACCAGCAGTCCTTCCTATATTCTTATGGCCAGCATGGATGCCTGTATGGACAGAATGAATATGACAGGAAAAGAAATGTTTGCAGAATTTACTTCGCAGCTGGAGAAAACCAGACAGCGGCTGATGAAGTGCGGACATATCAGGCTGATAACTCCGGAGATGATAAACAGTACCAGTGTTTTTGACTTTGATCGGTCAAAGCTGTTGTTTTCTACAGTAGGAACTTCTATTAATGGGACAGAGCTTCATAGACGGTTGAGAAATGAGTTTCACATAGAGATGGAAATGGAGGCAGAAAAATATGTCCTGGGAATTGCTTCTGTAGGCGATTCGAAAGAAGGAATGGACAGACTGTGTAAAGCAATTGAGTATATTGATACACAGGTGGAGACTGTTCCGGAGAAGACGGAGAAGAATGCTTCCTATGCAAAAATGAAGGCATTTATGACAATTTCCCAGGCTATGGATGCACATCAGAAGAGATTTTACCTGGAAGAAAGTGTAGGAAAAATCAGTGGTGAATTTGCTTATCTGTATCCTCCGGGGATTCCTGTTATTGTGCCGGGAGAACAGATTACTGGACAATTTGTGCGAAATATGAGAAGATACATGGAACAGGGACTGGAATTACAGGGGCTCAGTGACAGTAGTAATGAAACAATCTGTGCAGTTATAGACAGTCCGGTAAAGGAATAGCAGATAATGGGAAAGATTTTTTATATTATGGGAAAAAGTGCTTCCGGAAAAGACAGGATATATTCTCTTCTGGAAGATCAGAGAGAACTGAAACTGAAAACATTAGTTTTATATACTACCCGGCCGATCAGAGACGGAGAAGAGAACGGAAAAAATTATTATTTTGTAAGTGATGAAAAATTGAATGAATTTAGAAAAAACGGAAATGTAATAGAAGAGCGTTCTTATCATACCGTATATGGAGTCTGGACATATTTTACAGCAGATGACGGTCAGGTAAATCTGACAGAGTCGGATTATCTGGGAATAGGTACACTGGAATCTTTTATGAAGCTGAAGAAGTATTATGGAGAAAATGCAGTCTGTCCTGTTTATATACAGGTAGAGGATGGCGAGCGGCTTTCCAGAGCATTAAAGAGGGAAAAAGAACAGGAGAATCCCAAATATGAGGAAATGTGCAGGAGATTTATTGCTGATCAGTCAGATTTTTCAGAGGAGAATATTCAGAGCGCAGGGATCGAGAAAAGATTTCAGAATAAAGATTTGGATATTTGTGTGAAAGAAATTGTAAATTATATTAAATCTATGCAATAGAATGTCTTTTATGATATAATATCATCACAAAATGGACTGAAGGGGTGATTCTTATGATGGGATTTAACAATATTATAGGGCACGAAGAAATTATCAGGCATTTAAAGAATGCCATTGAGGCTGGCAAAATATCTCATTCTTATATTTTTACAGGGGAAAAGGGCTCTGGCAAAAAGCTTTTGGCAGGTACTTTTGCGGCTACGCTTCAATGTGAGGCAGGTGGTACAGAACCCTGTCAGAAATGTGATTCCTGTAAGAAGGCAATGGGAAAGAATCATCCGGATATTATTATGGTAAGTCATGAGAAACCGGGAACAATTACAATTGATGAAATCCGTGATCAGGTGATCCACGATGTGGATATCAGGCCATATTATAGTCCTTACAAAATATATATTATAGCAGATGCTGATATGATGACTCCCCAGGCTCAGAATGCTCTTCTCAAGACAATTGAGGAGCCGCCGGAATATGCAGTGATCATGCTTCTGACCAATAATATAGGTGGCCTGCTGCCTACTATTCAGTCAAGATGTGTACGTCTTGACCTGAAGGTAGTAAATGACGGTCTGGTAAAAAAATATCTTATGGAGCATCTTCATGTGCCGGATTATCAGGCGGAAATTGATGCATCTTTTGCTCAGGGAAGTATTGGAAAGGCAAAGGAAGCGGCTACTTCTCAGGAATTTGCAGAGATGACACAGAATGCATTAAGGATTCTGAAATATGCCAATACCATGGAAGTATATGAGTTGTCCGATGCAATAAAAAATCTTTCAGCAGAAAAGCAGAATATTAATGATTATCTGGATATCTTTCAGTTTTGGTTCAGAGATGTGCTGATGTTCAAAGCCACCAGGGAAATTGATAATCTGGTATTTAAACAGGAAATAAATTATATAAAGGAACAGGCAAAGGTGCGTTCTTATGAGAATCTGGAGAAAATTCTGGATTCTATCCAGAAGACAAAGGTTCGTCTGAAGGCAAATGTTAATTTTGAGCTTGCCCTTGAATTGCTGTTCCTGACAATCAGGGAGAAATAGAATGACAAAAGTAGTTGGTGTGAGATTTCGTAATGTTGGTAAGATTTATTATTTCAGTCCAAAGAATTACGAGATTAAAACAGGTGATCATGTAATTGTGGAAACTGCCCGTGGAATTGAATATGGAAAAGTTGTACTGGCACCACGAGAGGTAAGCGATGACAGTGTGGTACATCCACTTAAGGAAGTACTTCGTGTGGCAACAAAAGATGATGATGAGAGAGAGTCTCAGAACAGAAGTAAGGAAAGAGATGCTTTTAAGATCTGTCAGAAGAAGATCAGAGAGCATGGTCTGGAAATGAAACTGATTGATGCGGAATATACTTTTGACAATAATAAGGTACTGTTTTACTTTACTGCAGATGGCCGTATCGATTTTCGCCAGCTGGTTAAGGATCTGGCATCTATTTTTAAAACACGTATTGAGCTTCGTCAGATAGGTGTCCGTGATGAGACAAAAATTCTGGGTGGGATTGGTATTTGCGGCAGATGCCTGTGTTGTCATACCTATTTGTCAGAATTTGTTCCGGTATCCATAAAAATGGCAAAGGAACAGAATTTATCTCTGAATCAGACAAAGATTTCGGGAGTCTGCGGCAGGTTGATGTGCTGTCTGAAAAATGAACAGGAAACATATGAGGAATTAAATAAAAGACTTCCGGGAATCGGAGATATGGTTACTACTCCGGATGGACTGCAGGGATCTGTACAAAGTGTAAATGTGCTTCGCCAGAGAGTGAAGGTTATTGTAGATATTAATGATGAAAAAGAAATCCAGGAGTTTCCTGTAGAGGAATTAAAATTTAAACCGCGCAGGAAAAAAGTGAAGGTTTCTGATAAAGAATTAAAGGAACTTGGAGATCTGGAGGATAAAAAGGGAGATTCCAAATTAAATGGATGAGAAGCTGGTCAGGGAAAAAGAGCGGGTTGATGATCTGCAGAACGGTTATTATGTAATACAGGATCCGGATAAATTCTGCTTTGGTATGGATGCTGTTCTTCTTTCCGGCTTTGCAAAAGTGAAAAAGAATGAAACTGCATTGGACATGGGTACAGGAACCGGCATTATTCCGATTCTTCTGAAAGCAAAGACTCAGGGAAAGCATTTTACAGGTCTGGAGATTCAGAAGGAATGTGCAGAGATGGCCAGCCGCAGTGTAAAGTATAATCATCTGGAAGAAGATGTGGAGATTGTACAGGGAGATATCAAAGAGGCTGCTGATATTTTTGGAGCGGCTTCTTTTGATGTGGTAACAAGTAATCCTCCATATATGATCGGACAACATGGATTGAGAAATCCGGATATGCCCAAAGCTATTGCAAGACATGAGGTACTTTGTAATCTGGAGGATGTGGTAAGCCAGGCTTCCAGAGTATTGAAAGACAGAGGCAGATTTTATATGGTTCACAGACCATTCAGACTGGCAGAAATTATGAATGTACTGACGAAATATCATCTGGAGCCAAAAAGAATGCAGCTGGTATATCCTTACATAGACAGAGAACCTAATATGGTTTTGATAGAGGCTCTCAAGGGTGGGAATTCCAGAATTACAGTGGAGCCTCCATTGATCGTATATAAAGAGCCCGGAGTCTATACAGAAAATATTCTTAAAATTTACGATATGATATAATATCAGGTGGCAACAAAGTTGCGAAAAATGAACAGGAAACAAGCTATGGTATTATAAGTCAGGGAGGAATGGATATGAGCGGAAAATTATATTTGTGTGCTACGCCCATAGGTAATCTGGAGGATATTACATTAAGAGTTCTCCGTACATTGAAAGAAGTGGATCTGATTGCTGCTGAAGACACCAGAAATAGTATTAAGCTACTGAATCATTTTGATATCAAAACTCCTATGACCAGTTATCATGAATATAATAAGATTGATAAAGCCTATGTTCTTATCAATAAAATGAGAGAAGGACAGAATATTGCTTTGATTACAGACGCAGGTACTCCGGGAATCTCAGATCCGGGAGAAGAACTGGCTGCTATGTGCTGTGAAGCGGGAATTGAAGTTACTTCTCTTCCGGGACCGGCAGCATGTATCACAGCGCTTACATTATCAGGCCTGTCCACCAGGCGTTTTGCATTTGAAGCTTTTCTGCCGGCAGATAAGAAAGAGAGAAAGATGATCCTGGAAGAACTGAAAAATGAAACCAGGACAATTATTATATATGAGGCACCTCACCGGCTGGTGAGAACATTGGAGGAACTGAGGGAAGTTCTGGGAAATCGCAGAATGACCTTATGCAGAGAGTTGACAAAGAAGCATGAAACTGCATTTCATACCACAATAGAGGACTTGATTACTTTTTATACTACAGAGAAACCGTTGGGAGAATGTGTACTTGTAGTAGAGGGAAAAAGTCATCAGGAGATGAAGGAGGAGCAGCAGGCATCCTGGGAAAAAATAACGATTGAAGATCATATGAAAATTTATGAAGAAAAAGGTTATTCCAGAAAAGAAGCAATGAAGCTTGTGGCCAATGACAGAGGAGTGACAAAGAGAGATATTTATCAGTATCTGATCAGTCATTGAAAATAACTGTGTAAGGAAAATAGATTGCTGTAACGCAGATAAAATCCGCGTTACAGCAGTTTTTTTATGGCAAAACCATAATTTTTGTGCTATAATAAATTTGTATTATTATGTCCAAAGATCAGAATATATTTGCAAATTACAGTTTTGATTTTCAAATATATTTTGATTTTATGATATTAGGGTCAAAAGATTGTTTGACTTTACATTTTAATTAAATATAAACAGGAGGAATAACATGGGCGGAGAGAATACGGAATACGGCGCGGATCAGATCCAGATTCTGGAGGGTCTGGAAGCTGTACGTAAGAGGCCGGGTATGTATATCGGAAGTACATCCAGCCGAGGACTTCATCATCTGGTTTACGAGATCGTGGATAATGCAGTAGATGAAGCACTGGCTGGTTTTTGTACGGAAATTCAGGTGATCATTAATCAGGATAATTCAATCACAGTTATAGACAACGGACGTGGAATTCCGGTAGGTATTAATCATAAAGCGGGAATTCCTGCAGTAGAAGTTGTTTTTACTATTCTGCATGCCGGCGGTAAATTTGGCGGTGGAGGATATAAGGTATCAGGTGGTCTCCATGGCGTAGGAGCGTCAGTTGTAAACGCACTTTCCACCTGGCTGGAGGTAACAATCTGCCGTGAAGGTAAAGTATATCAGCAGAGATATGAACGCGGCAAAACCATGTATCCACTGAAGATGGTAGGCGAGTGTGATCCTGAGCAGACAGGAACAAAAGTTGTATTTCTTCCGGACAGCGAGGTTTTTGAAGAAACAGTATATGATTATGATATTCTGAAACAGCGTCTCCGTGAAATGGCATTCCTGACTAAGGGATTAAAGATTATTCTCAAAGACAGCAGAGAGGGAATGGAAAGAGAAAAGACTTTCCATTATGAAGGTGGTATCCGGGAATTCGTAAGTTATCTGAACAGAAGCAAAGAAGCACTTTATCCGGAGATTATTTATTGCGAAGGGCAGCAGAACGGCGTATCTGTGGAAGTTGCCATGCAGCATAATGATTCATATACAGAGAATTGCTATGGATTTGTAAATAATATCAATACCCCTGAGGGAGGAACCCATATTGTAGGTTTTCGTAATGCAATTACCAAGACCTTTAATGATTATGCCCGTAAAAATAAGCTACTCAAAGAAAGTGAACCGAATTTAAGCGGTGATGATATCAGGGAGGGACTGACTGCCATTGTCAGTGTTAAAATCGAAGAACCTCAGTTTGAGGGACAGACGAAACAGAAACTTGGAAACAGTGAAGCCAGAGGTGCTGTAGATAATGTGGTAAGCAAGCAGCTGGAGATTTTCCTGGAGGAGAATCCATCTGTAGCAAAGGTGATCGTGGAAAAATCTGTTCTTGCCCAGAGAGCCCGTGAAGCGGCACGTAAGGCCAGAGATCTTACCAGAAGAAAATCTGCGCTTGACAATATGTCTCTGCCGGGTAAGCTTGCTGACTGTTCAGATAAGAATCCTGAAAATTGTGAAATCTATATTGTTGAGGGAGATTCCGCCGGTGGATCTGCCAAGACTGCCAGAAACCGTGTGACACAGGCCATACTTCCTTTGAGAGGTAAAATTTTAAATGTAGAGAAGGCCCGCCTGGACAAAATTTATTCCAATGCAGAGATTAAAGCAATGATCACAGCATTTGGAACAGGTATTCATGAAGATTTTGATATTACAAAATTAAGATATCATAAGATCATTATTATGACAGATGCCGATGTCGATGGCGCACATATTGCTACACTGTTGCTGACTTTCCTCTATCGCTTTATGCCGGAACTGATCAAACAGGGATATGTATATCTGGCTCAGCCGCCTCTTTATAAAGTGGAGAAGAATAAAAAGGTATGGTATGCTTATGATGATAATGAACTGAATGGAATTCTTACAGAGATCGGTCGTGACGGTAATAACAAAATACAGCGTTACAAAGGTCTGGGTGAGATGGATGCTGAGCAGCTCTGGGAGACAACTATGGATCCGGAGAAGAGAATTCTGCTTCGTGTAACTATGGATGAGGCGGCAACTTCAGAAATAGATTTGACGTTTACCACACTGATGGGAGATAAGGTAGAGCCAAGGCGTGAGTTTATTGAAGAGAATGCAAGATTTGTGAAGAATTTGGATATCTGATAATAGGAGAATAGAGAATGGAAGATAATATTTTTGACAAAGTCCACGAGGTGGATCTGGAAAAAACCATGAAAGACTCCTACATTGACTATGCTATGAGCGTTATTGCTTCCAGAGCATTGCCGGATGTAAGAGATGGTCTGAAACCGGTTCAGCGTCGTGTTCTGTATTCCATGATCGAGCTGAATAATGGTCCTGACAAGCCACATCGTAAATGTGCGCGTATTGTCGGTGATACAATGGGTAAATATCATCCTCACGGTGACAGCTCAATTTATGGAGCACTGGTAAATATGGCACAGGAATGGTCTACCAGATATCCATTGGTAGATGGCCATGGTAATTTTGGATCTGTAGATGGTGATGGGGCGGCTGCTATGCGATATACAGAGGCACGTCTCAGCAAAATTTCTATGGAAATGCTGGCAGATATCAACAAGGATACCGTTGATTTTCAGCCAAACTTTGATGAAACAGAGAGAGAACCGGTTGTGCTTCCATCCAGATATCCCAATCTGCTGGTAAATGGTACTTCCGGTATTGCGGTAGGTATGGCTACCAATATTCCGCCTCATAACCTGAGAGAGGTTATTAATGCTGTTGTCAGGATCATTGACAATACAATTGAAGAACAGAGAGAAACTACGATAGAAGAAATTCTGGAAATTGTAAAAGGACCGGATTTTCCAACAGGAGCTACAATTCTGGGCAGAAGAGGGATTGAGGAAGCGTACCGTACAGGACGGGGAAAGATCCGTGTACGTGCGGTAACCGAGATTGAGACACTTCCAAACGGTAAATCAAGAATTATCGTTACAGAGCTTCCTTATCTGGTAAATAAGGCGCGTCTGATTTCCAAAATTGCGGAGCTGGTAAGAGATAAAAAAATTGATGGAATTACAGATCTGAATGACCATTCCAGCCGTGAAGGTATGAGAATCTGTATTGATCTGCGCAAAGATGCCAATGCAAATGTAGTATTGAATTTGCTCTATAAGCATACACAGCTGCAGGATACTTTCGGTGTGAATATGCTTTCTCTGATCCCTAATCATGGAAGCCTGGAGCCTAAAGTCCTGAATCTGAAAGAGATGCTGGAGTATTATCTGGCCCATCAGGAAGATGTTGTAACAAGAAGAACAAAATATGATTTAAACAAAGCCAGAGAACGTGCTCACATTTTAGAGGGTCTGTTGAAAGCTTTGGATAATATTGATGAGGTTATCCGGATTATCAGGGCATCTCAGAATGTACAGATTGCCAAACAGGAATTGATAGAGCGTTTTGAATTGACGGATGTACAGGCTCAGGCTATTGTAGACATGCGTCTTCGTGCTCTGACAGGTTTGGAAAGAGAGAAGTTGGAAGCAGAATATGCAGATCTTATGGAGAAAATACGTAAATACGAAGCCATTCTTGCAGACAGAAATCTCCTTCTCAGAGTAATTCGTGAAGAGATTCTGGCAATTGCCGAGAAATATGGAGATGACAGACAGACTTCCATTGGTTATGACGTGTACGATATTTCTACAGAGGATCTGATTCCAAGAGAAAATACAGTGATAACAATGACCAAACGTGGATACATCAAGAGAATGACAGTGGATAATTTCAGAAGCCAGAACAGAGGCGGTCGCGGAATTAAGGGTATGCAGACTCTGGAGGATGATTATATTGAAGAGCTTCTGATGACTACCACTCATCATTATCTGATGTTCTTTACAAATACAGGGCGGGTATATCGTCTGAAGGCATATGAGATTCCGGAGGCAGGACGTACTGCCAGAGGAACAGCGATCATTAACCTTTTACAGCTTATGCCGGGCGAATCTGTTACGGCAGTAATCCCAATCCGAAAATTTGAAGAGACAGGTTATCTGATGATGGCGACAAGAAATGGATTGGTAAAGAAAACGCCAATTCGTGACTATGCAAATGTACGTAAGACCGGATTAGCGGCAATCACTCTCAGAGATGATGACCAGCTGATAGAAGTAAAATTTACAGATGATAAAAAAGACATTATTCTGATTACAAAGAATGGCCAGTGTATTCGATTTAAAGAAACTGATGTAAGAAGTACAGGCCGTACCTCTATGGGTGTAAGAGGAATGAATCTGGAAGATGATGATGAAATTGTTGCCATGCAGCTGAATTCTCAGGGAGATTGTCTGCTGATCGTGTCTGCAAATGGTATGGGAAAGAGAACTTCAATGAGTGAATTTACCTGCCAGAACCGTGGTGGCAAGGGTGTGAAATGTTATAAGATCACAGAGAAAACCGGAAATGTCATTGGTGCCAGAGCTGTAAATGAAGACAATGAAGTAATGCTTATTACCACAGAAGGAATTATTATCCGTATTGCATGCTCAGACATCTCTGTCCTTGGAAGAATTACATCAGGTGTAAAACTGATCAATCTTACAGAAGGTGTAACTGTGGCAGGTGTTGCCAAAGTAAGGGATAAAGAAGAGAAGGATAATAAAGAATCTGCAGCAGATAACGAGGAAACACAGGAAACACCAGAGGAAAATAGAGGGGAAACTGAATAATCATGAAAAGATGGATGAAGTATTTCATTGTTGGGGTAACAGTTCTGCTTATTTTTTCCATGACAGGGTGCGGCGGTGTCAGTCATAAATCTCCGGAAAAGGTAACAGAAGAACTGATCAATGCCTATGCAAATGGCAAAGAGAAAAAGGTAAAAGACTGTTACAATGAAAAGAAGGATACCGAAGACAGCCTGCAATCTGAGATTACGGCAACTATAAAGTATTTTCAGGCGCACAATACAAAGAAGGTAAATATCCAGGAATGCGATATCATCTCAGAAAATGATAAGTATACCTATGTATATATTACATATAATATGGTTCTGGAGGATGACCAGGAGTATCCGTGTATTGGCACTTATATGATTGGTAAAAAGGATAAAAGCTATTATATTCTTCCGCCGTCTCAGATTACAGATGATATGAGAACACAGGCTGCAACGGATTATGCTGATTTTATGACAAAAGATGTTTATAAAGACTATGCCAAGGCATATGAGAAGTTTATAAAGAAAAATCCAGGCTATGAAGATAAAATTTCAGGAAAAATAAGCTGATCGTAGTGAGGGACAAAAATGAAGAGAATAATATTAATGGTATTTAGAAATCTCATATGGGTTCCTTATGGATGGTTTAAACTGTGCTGGTGTGCGGCTCATGTAGACAGATACAGTGAAAAAGAAAGATATGAATTGCTTCAATATATAGATAACAGAGCAATACGTGGGGGAAATATTAAGATAGAAGCTTATGGGTTGGAAAATATTCCACAGGAAAATGGATTTATGTTCTTTCCAAATCATCAGGGATTGTTTGATGTACTTGCAATCCTTCAGGTGTGCCCGGTGCCCTTTTCAGTAGTGGCCAAAAAAGAGCTTACAGATGTTCCTTTTCTTAAACAGGTTTTTGCTTGCATGAAAGCACTTATGATTGACAGGGAGGATATTAAGCAGTCTATGCAGATTATCCTTCAGGTAATCAAAGAAGTGAAAGAGGGAAGAAATTATCTGATCTTTGCAGAAGGAACCAGAAATAAAGATAAAAACAGACCTCATGAGTTTAAAGGTGGAAGCTTTAAGGCTGCCACTAAGTCCAGATGCCCGATTGTTCCGGTAGCTCTCATAGATTCTTATAAAGCCTTTGACACCGGATCTGCCAAAAAAATGGTTGTACAGGTGCATTTTCTGGAACCAATGTATTATGATGAATATAAAGATATGAAAACTACAGAACTGGCTTTGGAAGTTAAAACTCGTATTGAAGAAACTATTAAGAAAGCTGGAAAGTGGGATTAACCAAAAGGTGAATAATCAAAAAAACAGTCGGAAAACCGGCTGTTTTTTTGATGGGAAAAGAAAAATATGATGAATAAAGAAAAGCCTTTGAAAAAATAAATAAAAAAAGATAAAAAAACTGTTGACAAAATAATCTTTTTTACTTATAATAACACATGCACTTGTGAAAAGCGCATTCGAATATAATATATGACTATTAGTTCGGAGTCTGGAGAAGTACTCAAGAGGCCGAAGAGGTGCCCCTGCTAAGGGTATAGGTCGCTAACGCGGCGCGAGGGTTCAAATCCCTCCTTCTCCGTTATTTTTACAAAAAAATGTAAAAATAAATAAAAAAAGTTCTTGACAAACTCGAATACATATGATAAAGTAAACGAGTTGCTAATGAACGGCAAACATGTTGAAAAAAATAATTTGAAAAAACTTAAAAAGTTCTTGACAAGTTAAAAACAACATGATAAAATAAACAAGCTGTCGCAAAGACAGACAACCTTGATAACTAAACAGTGAAACACATACGATTCTCGAAAATTCTTTACA
>CAKRYE010000009.1 GCA_934426285.1 uncultured Blautia sp. | reverse complement strand
AGAAAACCGATGGATTTGACTGTTATCAGTTTATACCATTGGTTTTCTCATGTCCAGCTAACCTCTGAACAGTAACCTATTTACGAAAATTTCACCAAAAATACAAACAATAGGATTTGTATTTTGGAAAAAAAGATGATATAATATAAAAGCTTGTGGGGAATATATCCGTTCAGATACTTTCACAGGCGTATTACCTAAACGGAAAAGAGGATTAAGGAAATGAGCGATAAAACAATCTTAGAGCAGTGGCGTTCCATCGCCTATGACCAGCAGGCAGACCGTAATAAACTTCAGAGATTCTGGGCAAATTATTTTAATATTGAAAAAGGTATTTATGAAAAACTTCTTGCTAATCCGGATGAAGTGGTAACCGGTACTGTTAAAGAACTGGCTGACAAATATGGACTGGAAGTTCTCACAATGGTAGGTTTCCTGGATGGTATCAATGACAGTCTTAAGATTCCGAACCCTATTGAGACAATGGACGAGAATACAAAGGTATCTCTTTGTTTTGACAAAGAGCTTCTGTACAAAAATATGGTAGATGCAAGAGCAGACTGGCTCTATGAACTGCCTCAGTGGGATGCAATCTTCACACCTGAGAAGAGAAAAGAACTGTATCTGGAGCAGAAGAAATCCGGTACAGTGGTAAAAGCACATAAGATCGGACGTAATGATCCGTGTCCATGTGGCAGTGGTAAGAAATACAAATACTGCTGCGGAAGAAATGCGTAAGCAGCCTGACGTGGAATATATTATTGTCCTGGGTGCCCATGTAGATGGTACCCGGCTTACATTAGCCCTTCTGGAACGAACCAGAAGGGCTTTGCAGTATCTGGAGGAACATCCGGAGACGAAAGCTGTTCTGTCAGGAGGTCAGGGGGAAGGCGAACTGATCACAGAGGCTAAGGCAATGTACCATTATCTGACAGAGAATGGAATTGCACCGGAACGTCTTTTTCTGGAAGAACGCTCTGTCAGTACTGCAGAAAATCTGCGCTTCAGCAGAGAACTGATCGGAGCAGATCATTCGGTGGGAGTAGTGACAAATAATTTTCATGTATTCCGCGGTACAGCAATAGCCCGGAAATGTGGATTCCGTGAAGCATATCCCATACCTTCCAGATATAGCTCCTGGAGACTTTTAATTTATATTCCAAGGGAAATATTGGCAATTTTAAAGGATAAGCTTTTGGGAAACTGGTAGAAAAATCAGAAACAGTAACAGCAAATTACGGTAGCGGCAGATGCTCCGGGATTTGCTGCTGCTGTTTTTTTTATGCCGTTTTCTGTCGCATTCCTGCGATAAATTCTAAGACTGGTCTCTGCCATTTTGACAAAATCTGCAAGGGTAATCTCCTATAATGAATAGCACTTACCAAAGGGAAGGCTTAACAGAAAAAAGAATACAGGGGGAAGGAGAATGCATTATGAAGTATACATAGATGTAGTTTTTTTAACGAATCTTCTGATGGATTATATCCTTCTCTGGTTTGTTGGAAGGGTATTCCGATGCAGAAAAAGCTTTTTCAGAACATTGCTGGGAGCTTTTCTTGGGGCATTGTTTTCCAGTTTGATTCTTTGTATCCCTTTTGAATTGTTCCCGCCGGCATTTATACTCCTTCACGGAGCCTGTGGAACAGGAATGCTGATTTTGGGATGTGGACTGAAAAAGGGAAGTCTCCTTGTAAAATCGGTGCTGACATTGTATCTGGCTGCTTTTCTGTGTGGAGGCTTTTGGGAGACTGCAGATCATGGGAATCTTACCATGAAAACCTTTTTGCTTCTTGGAACAGTGACCTGGCTTTTGCTTACTGCATGGTCCTATCTGCAGGATTCCATAAAAATACGGATGAAAAATGTATATCCTCTTACCCTGTCCTATCAGGGGAAAACATTTTCTTTTTATGGATTTTACGATTCGGGAAATCTTTTGATGGATTCTGTAACAGGAAAACCGGTTTCTATTGGAAAACCGGAAATTCTGGAACAGATATTGTCAGAAAAAGCAGCAGATCAGTTAAGGAACCTGCAGGAGAAACCAGAAGAGCTGCAAGATACTGAGATCGCAGGGCTTCATCCACATCTGATTTCCTATCGGGGAATTGACAGGGAAAAGGGAATGCTTCTGGCGGTCACACTGGAGAAGCTTTGTGTTCAGACCGCAGCAGAAGTGGTTCAGATAGAAAGTCCTGTGTTTGCATTTCCTTTTGAACCCTCCGCTTTTGGTAAGGAATATGAAGTACTTTTAAATTCCAGATTACTACAGTAGGAGGGGGATTATTATGAGTTGTTATCCAGTTCAGTTTGTATCAAGAATGGTAATGAACCGGTCAGGGGATATTTTTTATATAGGGGGAAATGATGTGCTGCCTGCACCTTTGGATCCCAAGAGGGAAGCATTTGTGTTGGGTAAACTGGGAACAGACCAGAAGGAGGAGGCCAGATCTGTTCTGATCGAACACAATCTCCGGCTGGTTGTTTATATTGCAAAGAAGTTTGACAATACCGGGGTAGGAGTGGAGGATCTGATCTCTATTGGAACCATAGGCCTGATCAAGGCGATCAATACCTTCAATCCTGTGAAAAACATTAAACTGGCAACCTATGCATCCCGATGTATTGAAAATGAAATCCTGATGTATCTGCGCAGAAACAGCAAGACCAAAATGGAGGTTTCCATTGATGAACCACTGAATGTAGACTGGGATGGCAATGAACTCCTTCTGTCAGATATTCTGGGAACGGACGAGGACGTGATATCCAGACGTCTGGAGGATGAAGCGGAGATTTCTCTGCTGACAAAGGCCATTGGAAAATTGTCTGACAGAGAGCAGACAATCGTAAGGCTGAGATTTGGAATCGGAAGCAGGGACAGCAAGGAACAGACACAGAAAGAGGTAGCTGATCTGCTGGGGATTTCTCAGTCTTATATTTCCAGATTGGAGAAAAGAATTATGAAAAGACTGAAAAAGGAAATCGTAAAATATGAATGAAGCCCCTCTTGACGGAAAAGAAAATTTACAGTAAGCTATGGCTGACAAATAAGAAAGAGAAACGGAATGAATCAAACAGATGATGCAGAAAAAAACAGATGAAATAGAAAAATATATGAAAGACTGTACTCTGTGCCCCAGAAATTGTCATGCGGACAGAATGGCAGGCAGGACAGGATACTGTGGGATGACGGATAAAATCTATGCAGCGCGGGCTGCTTTGCATATGTGGGAGGAACCCTGCATTTCAGGAAGCAAAGGCTCAGGGGCAGTGTTTTTTACTGGCTGTGGGCTGCGGTGCTGCTTTTGCCAGAACCGTGAGATTGCCATTGGAAAGGATGGCTGTGAGATTGACGTAAAACGGCTGGCTGAAATTTTTCTGGAGCTTCAGGAAAAGGGAGCAGCAAACATCAATCTGGTTACAGGAGCCCATTATGTGCCTCAGATTACTGCGGCTTTGGATATAGCAGGAGAACAGGGAATGGGATTGCCTGTGGTGTATAATTCCAGTGGTTATGAGAAGGTGAAAACCTTAAAGCTTCTGGAGGGGTATGTAGATGTTTATCTGCCTGATTATAAATATGCAGATCCTTTGCTGGCACAGCAGTTTTCACATGCAGCGGATTATCCTGAAATTGTAGGAAATGCACTTGCAGAGATGGTGCGTCAGACAGGTCCGGTTGTTTTTGATGAGGAAGGATATATTAAAAAAGGAACCATTGTGAGGCATTTGATCCTGCCGGGACATACCAGAAATTCCATTCAGGTATTGAAGCATTTACAGCGTGCATTTGGAACGCAGATTTATATCAGTATTATGAACCAGTATACACCGGTTTATGAGCAGGAGAAATACAGGGAATTAAACCGCAGGGTAACAGAAAGAGAATATGAAAAGGTATTGAATGCAGCACTGGAACTTGGAATAGAAAATGGCTTTTTTCAGGAAGGTGAGACTGCCAGGGAGAGCTTTATCCCGGCATTTGATTATGAGGGAGTTGGCAGAAAATAAAAAAACTCCCATAAATGGAAGGAGGCCGGTACTTACGTACCGGCGCGTATGAAAAAGAAAAATATTTATAAGAAAGATATAGTTATCTTTCTTACTGATACTATACCCAATAAATATGGATAATATATGAACAAAATGTAAAAGATAAAATAAATTTAGAGATATATTTCTTTGAGCCTTAGAATTTTTTCCAGGTATCCCTTACAAACAGCAGCAGTAATGGGAAAATTTCCAGTCGGCCTGCCAGCATATCAAAAGTGAGGACGATTTTGGAAAACCAGGAAAACATTCCGAAGTTTCCGGTAGGACCTACCAGCTCCAGACCAGGACCGATGTTGTTAAAGGTGGCTGTAACTGCAGTAAAGTTTGTGATCAGGTCAAAGTCATCAAAGGCAATCAGGAAGATAGATCCGGCAAAGATCAGCATATAAACAATTATAAAGATATTGGTAGAGCGAAGCACTTCATGAGGAATGACTTTGCCATCCATCTTTATTTTTTTTACTGCATTGGGGTGCAGAAAAATATGAAGCTCCTTGCGGATCGTTTTACAAAGGATCAGGATTCTGGAAACCTTAATGCCACCGCCGGTACTTCCTGCACAGGCACCTACAAACATCAGCATTACCAGTATAGTACGTGAAATCTCCGGCCACAGGTTAAAGTCTGTTGTGGCATAACCGGTAGTTGTGATGATGGATCCTACCTGGAAAGCTGCCTGCTGAAGAGATTCTGATACACTTCCGTACATGTGATAAATGTTGCAGGTAATGATTAATACTGCAATTGCAATAATTCCCAGATAATAGCGGACTTCCTCCATTTTAAAGGCCTGGGCAAATTTCCTGGTAATAAGCAGGAAATAGGCATTGAAGTTAATTCCAAACAGGATCATAAATACAGTGATTACAACCTGAAGGTAAGTGCTGTATCCAGCCATGCTGTCGGATTTGATACCGAATCCTCCGGTACCTGCAGTACCAAAAGCAGTACAGAGGGAATCAAACAGAGGCATTCCTCCAAGAAGCAGGAGAATGATCTGTATCACTGTCATGACAAAATAGATTCCATACAGAATTTTTGCAGTGGACTGTACTTTTGGAACCAGCTTGCTGACAGAAGGTCCCGGGCTCTCTGCTTTCATCAGGTTCATATGATAACCACCTGTCAGAGGCAGGAGAGACAGGATAAATACCAGAACACCCATACCGCCGATCCAGTGTGTAAAGCTTCTCCAGATCAGTACACAATGGGGAAGGATTTCTACATCAGCCAGAATACTGGCTCCGGTAGTGGTAAAACCGGATACAGTTTCAAATATTGCATCTACAGGGTTTGGAATGCTTCCGCTGAAGATAAAAGGGAGTGCTCCCATAATACTTAGCACAATCCAGCTTAAAGCGACTGTTACAAACCCTTCTTTTGTGTAAAATGCTTTTTTGGATGGCTTTTTCCAGGTGAGTGGAATGCCAAGAGCCAGACAGACGATAATGGTGATCAGGAAAGCAAAGCCGGAAGTCTCGCCGTAGATCACAGCGGTGATTCCGGGAAGAAACATAAATATAGCTTCCAGCTTGAGTATCCATCCGATAATATAAAAAATAATAGAATAATTCATGATCAGACTCCTTTACTTCTCAAGAATGTCTGTGATATCACGAAGTCCCTTATGGGTAGTTACGATGATCACAGTATCACCTACCTGGATGGTGTCATGTCCGCGGGGGATTTTTACCACACCATTATGGTTGAGATATCCAACCAGAAGATTCTGGCGGAGATTCAGCTCTGACAGCGGGATTCCAACTACCGGAGAATTATCACGGATGGCAAATTCCAGAGCCTCTGCCTTATTGTCCAGAATATGATAAAGTGTTTCTACATTACTTCCGATACTGTTCTGCATGGCACGTACATACTGCAGAATCCTGTCAGAAGTGATATATTTGGGATAGATCACACTTCCAATATCCAGATTGTCAATAACATCGTCAAAAGCAAGACGGTTAACCTTGGCTACCAGCTTGGCGTTGGAAATCGTTTTGGCAAACAGTGCAAGAAAAACATTTTCCTCATCCAGATTGGTAAGAGACACAAAAGCTTCAGTCTGGGGCAGACCTTCCTCCATGAGAAGGCTGCGGTTGGTTCCGTCACCATTGATAATAGTGGCACTGGGAAGCAGATCACTCAGGGTTTCGCAGCGAGCTGTATTCTGCTCAATGATTTTTACGGAAATATTCATGTCAAGCAATGCCTTGGCCAGATAGTAGGAGATCGTACCACCACCTACGATGATAGCATTTTTCACCTGATGGGTCTTCAGTCCGATTTTTTTGAAAAAGGCAGCTGCATTTACCGGAGAAGCAAGAATAGAAACGTTGTCTCCGTTGTGGATCATATGATTACCGCCTGGGATAGAAACCTGATCCTTGCTTTCAACGGCACAGAAAAGCACATCGCATTTGAGTGTCTCTGTAATGCGCGAAATCGTCATACCATCCAGCCCAAACTCAGGCAGCACCTTGAATTTCAAAAGCTCTACCCGTCCTCTGGAAAAGGTATCGATCTTAATGGCAGAGGGGAAACGGAGCAGACGGGAAATTTCCTGGGCTGCTGCCAGTTCCGGATTAATGATCATGTTTACACCGAGACGCTTTTTGATAAAGCTGATCTCATTGCCGTAAATTGGATTGCGGACTCTGGCAATTGTCTGGCAGTGTCCTGTTTTCTGGGCGATCAGACAGCAAAGAAGATTCATTTCGTCAGAGCCAGTCACTGCAATGAGAATGTCTGCCTTGTCAACCCCGGCTTCCATAAGCGTATTGATGCTGGCACCGTTTCCTACAATTCCCATTGCATCAATGTCATCCTGCAATGAGTTGATCACGTTGGCAGAGACATCAATAAGAGTTATATCGGATTCTTCTTCCTGTAGCTGCTCGGCAAGAGTTCGGCCGACTTTTCCACACCCAACAATAATAATCTGCATAATTCCTCCAAAAAGATAGTCAAGGGGCTGCTGCACTTTCTATTATCCCCAATGATAATTTATGCAGCAGCTCCCCTGAATTATTTTTATAATATATAGCTTTTATACATATGAAGCAAAGATACTATAGCACTATTAAATCTGTTTGTAAATATGAAATTTTTGTGATTTTTTAGAGGGTGTCAGGAATGCTGGTTAAAAAAGACATAATAGGTAGTTTGGGGCACCTTTTGAGAAAGATATCATAAAATATAGGGTAACTGAATATGGAAAATGATATCAGGAAGGATTGAATATGGAAAATTATCATATGGCCTGTTCCTGTGGCAGACCCTATAACCGAACCTGTGGCATGAACCGTCAGCAGTCAATGAATGAAATGGTTACCCGTCCCAAATCTCCGGAGCCTGCCATGGCTTATGTTCCCAGTCAGGAATTTACAGATATTTTTGATTTGTCTTATGCTTTGAATGTGGGAACAGTTTTTCCACAGCTTTGCAAGCCATTCTGCGGAAAGAGAGGTGGTTTCCGATGAACGAAAACAGGTCCGGAAAGCAGCTTCTGAATCGGATGAATCAGGTCAGCTTTGCTGTAGATGATCTGATTTTATACCTGGATACCCATCCCTGTGATGAGAGGGCTCTGATGCTATGCAGAAAAATGGTAAAGGAGAGGAAAGAACTTCTGGAAGAATATGCCAAAAACTATGGACCTCTTACTATAGATTGTACGGATATGTCAGAGTCAGAGAGCTGGAAATGGATGGAACAGCCATTTCCCTGGGAAAGGGAAGGAGGATGCAGATAGCTTATGTGGAATTATGAAAAAAGACTTCAGTATCCGGTAAATATTACCAAACCGAATGCAAAGATTGCACAGTATATCCTCAGCCAGTACGGTGGCCCGGATGGTGAAATCGGGGCATCCATGAGGTATCTGTCCCAGAGGTTTACCATGCCAAACCGTATGGCTGCGGCAGTGCTGAATGATATCGGCACAGAGGAACTGGCACATTTAGAGATGGTATCTACCATTGTTCATCAGCTTACACGGGATCTCTCCATGGAGGAAATTGAAAAGTCAGGTTTTGGACCTTACTATATTGATCATACAGTGGGGGTATGGCCTCAGGCTGCAGGAGGAATTCCCTTTAATGCCTGTGAGTTTCAGAGTAAAGGAGATCCTGTCACGGATTTATTTGAAGATCTTGCAGCAGAGCAGAAGGCCAGGTCAACCTATGATAATATCCTGCGCGTTGTGCGGGATATGCCGGAGATAGCAGATCCCATCAGATTTCTGAGAGCCAGAGAGATTGTACATTTTCAGAGATTTGGAGAAGCACTGCGGTCTGTTCAGGAGAATCTGGATGCAAAGAATTTCTATGCCTTTAATCCCAGCTTTGATAATCCATGTAAGGCATCATGTAAAGACTGCAGATAGCATATAAAATAAGGATGGTTGTCAAGCGGATATACGCAATTGAAGCAGGGGACTTACTTGATTCGGTTAAACAGGCTGAGCAGGAGCTGCCTCAAAAGTCTTCATAATGGCAGTAATGGAGGCATGCAGATAAGGCCGGTACTGTACCAGAGGTACCGGCTGCTGATAAAGGATGCAGCTGTAACAGGAGGAGCCGACCAGTTCAATAATAGTGAAAAGAAGCAGCTCCGGATTTTCGTAGGTAACCCTGCTCTTTGAAAGCATATCCAGATAGGACTGATAGAAATGGTAGTCTTCATCTGGCATTTTTTCCTCAAAAGCACCCTTAAAGATTCCCCAGGAGAGATTCTTGGAGATGAAAAGAAGGAGAGTATGGTCTCTGTCTAATTCTGTAAGTATATAATCTACAATAAAATGTACCTGTTCTTCAAAATCACAGATATCAGTTTGAGCCAATGCTTCATGGGCATGATAAAAAAGCTCCCCTGTCTTGTGGGAGATAAGTTTATTTCGGACATCATATTTATCTTTGAAATAAAGATAGAAAGTTCCCTTGGCTACACCTGCCTGATCTACAATATCTGAAATTGTGGTTTTTGTAAGTCCTTTTGTAGTAAATAGCTCAAAAGCGGTAGTGAACAGAGCGTCTTTTTTCTTTTTCTTATTCAGCTCCAGTTTTCCCATTACAGTTCCCTCTTTCATACATTCTTATTTTTATTTTAAACAAAAATGACTGAAAGTCAATATTACATTTTTGTTCTGGAAAAATTTAGGCAAATTGTGAAGAATGATTATTGACTGACAGTCAGTTTTGGTATATAACATTCCATGAAATAAAAAATGACTGTTGGTCATAGAATGATTAAACAGTATCAATAAGGAAGAAAGAAGAGGAGAAAAGGATGATTAAGGTAGGAAAGTGGATTGCAAAACACAAAATACTGATCATTATTATTGGAATTGCATTGCTGATCCCGTCATATCTCGGTATGGCGGCCACCAGGATCAACTACGATGTACTGAGCTATCTGCCGGATACCCTTGAGACAGTTGAGGGACAGGACATTATGGTAGATCAGTTTGGAATGGGAGCCTTCTCCATGATCGTAGTGGAGGATATGGAACTAAAGGATGTAGCGGCTTTGAAAGAAAAGATAGAGGCTGTAGATCATGTGAAAAAAGTTTTGTGGTATGACAGTGTATTAGATCTGTCTGTACCTGTGGAAATGCTCCCTAAGGATCTGAGAGAGGCCTTTTTTAATGGAGATGCAACCATGATGATTGCGTTGTTTGATAATACAACGTCGTCAGAAACTTCCATGGAGGCTGTAACACAGATCCGTAAGATTACTTCAAAGAATTGCTTTGTCAGCGGAATGACAGGTATTGTTACTGATATCAAGCAGATCGCGCTTAAGGAAATGCCGATTTACGTTGTGATCGCTTCCTGCCTTTCCCTGGTAGTACTTCTCCTTGCAATGGATTCTCTGGTAGTCCCGGTTCTGTTTTTGCTCTGCATCGGTGTGGCAGTCTTATATAACCTGGGAAGTAATATTTTCCTTGGTCAGATTTCCTACATCACTCAGGCTCTGACAGCAGTACTTCAGCTTGGTGTTACCATGGACTATTCCATTTTCCTGCTGAACAGCTATGAAGAGAATAAGAAGCGTTTTGAGGGGGATAAAGAGAGAGCCATGGCACATGCCATCAATGCAACCTTCAAATCCGTAATCGGAAGTTCTATTACAACAGTTGCCGGATTTATCGCACTTTGCTTTATGACATTTGCACTTGGTCGTGACATGGGTATTGTAATGGCAAAGGGTGTTGTGATCGGTGTTTTATGTTGTGTAACTTTACTTCCTGCACTGGTACTTACTTTTGACAGAGCAATTGAGAAGACAACGCATAAGCCATTGCTTCCAAGCTTTGACAAGGCATCTGCTTTTATTACAAAGCATTATAAAGTATGGCTGATCATTTTCCTGGTAATGCTTTTCCCGGCTATCCACGGAAACAATAATCTGAAAAACTACTATAATATTGATAAATCATTGCCTTCTACTCTGGATAGTAATGTGGCCAATGCAAAGCTTCAGGATACCTTTAACATGAATAATGTACATATGGTATTGTTAAAGAAGGGACTGACATCAAAAGAGAAAACAGAAATGCTTAATCAGATCAAAGATGTTGACGGTGTGAAATGGGCGCTGGGAATGGATTCCTTCGTAGGTGCTGCATTCCCGGATACCATGATTCCCAGTGATCTGAAGAAGATGATGGAGAGTGATGAATATGAAATGGAATTTATCTGTTCTGAATATAAGACAGCAACAGATGAGGTAAATAACCAGATCGATGAGATCCAGAAGATTGTAAAAGGCTACAGTCCTGAATCTATGGTGATCGGTGAAGCACCTCTGACAAAGGACTTACAGGATGTTACAGATGTAGACTTAAAGACAGTAAATACCATTTCCATCCTGGCAATCTTTATTATTATCATGATCGTGTTCAAATCCATTTCTCTTCCGGTTATCCTGGTTGCAGTTATTGAATTTGCAATCTTTGTTAATATGTCTGTTCCATATTATCAGGGAAAGGAAGTTGTATTTGTAGCAAGTATTGTTATCGGATGTATCCAGCTGGGTGCAACTGTTGACTATGCGATCCTGATGACCAGCAGATATCAGAAGGAGAGAGGTCTTGGAAAAGACAAGAAAGAAGCCATTGCTATTGCACATAAGACTTCCATGAAGTCAATTGTGATCAGTGGATGCAGTTTCTTCGCAGCAACCTTCGGTGTTGGTCTCTATACACAGGTTGACATGATTGGAAGTATCACAAACCTGCTTTCACGTGGTGCGGTTATCAGTACTTTAGTTGTGCTTCTGGTACTGCCGGCAATGTTTATGATATTTGACCCACTTATCTGCCATACATCTATTGGATTTGCCAAGAAGAAAACAGCAGAAGAGAAGAAAAAATAAGAAACAGATCTGTAAAAGAAGCTTATTGTAAAGAGATAGAGTATAAAGGAGTAATCTATTATGAACAGAAACAGAAAGAAAGTAGCTGCAGCGTCACTTGCAGCAGGAATGGCAGCAGTTTTAAGTGCAGGAACCGTGATGGCAGCAGTGCAGACAGGAAGCAGTGATGTTTCAAAGGAAGAGACAGTTTATGTAAATACAACCGCAGAGGGAGAAGTTACAGATGTAACAGTATCAGACTGGCTGAAAAATTCAGGAAAAAATTCCACTGATGTAGAGGATACTTCAGACCTGACAGATATTAAAAATGTTAAGGGCGATGAGACCTTTACTCAGAAAGGTGATAATCTTACCTGGAATACAGACGGCAAGGATATTTATTATCAGGGTAAAACAGATAAGGATCTGCCGGTTTCTGTAAGTATTAAATATTATATGGATGGAACGGAGGTTTCTCCGGAGGATCTGGCCGGCAGAACAGGACATCTGAAAATGGTGGTCACCTATACCAATAATTCTAAAAAGACAACAAAAATTGACGGAAAAAATACAGAGATTTATTCTCCTTTTGTTATGGTTACAGGAATGATCCTGCCAACAGATAATTTCAGTAATATTACAGTGGATAATGGAAAAGTTATTTCCGATGGAAGCAGAAATGTGGTAGTAGGTCTGGGAATGCCGGGATTGAAAGAAAGTCTGGATCTTACTTCTGATATGGCAGACAAGATTGATATTCCGGAAGGATTTACTATGGAGGCAGATGTTACAGACTGTGAAATGAGTTCTACCTTTACTGCTGCATTGACAGATATTTTCAAGAACATGGATCTGGGCGATGTGGATGGACTGGATGATCTGAAGGATTCCATGAATGATCTGAAGGATGCTGCCCTGAAGCTTGTGGATGGCTCTAAAGAACTGTATGACGGAACAGATACCTTAAATGAAAAATATAAAGAATTTGCAGATGGAATCAGTAGTCTTCAGTCTGGAGTAAATGAATTAAGTGATGGCGCCAAGACACTGGATGACGGAGCAAAGAGCCTGGATGAAGGTGTCCAGAAAGTAGACAGTGGGGCAAAAACCTTAAGTACAGGAGCAAAATCCCTGAACAGTGGTGTATCCTCCTATACCTCAGGAGCGGATACCCTTTCAGCAGGAATCAGACAATATACAGCAGGTGTAAATACACTGGACAGTAAAATGGAAGAGTATCAGGCGGGAATGAAATCCCTGAGCGACGGTGTAAATGCATATGTTGCAGGAGGAAATCAGCTGGCAGGAGGCGTGCAGGATTACGTTAATGGAGCTACTACACTGACAGATGGAATGAAACAGTATATTGCCGGAGCCAGTCAGCTGGCAGGAGGTGTGAGCCAGTATGCAGGAGGAATCAAGAGTCTGGTTGAGGGCATGGGTCAGATGGTTCCCGGAATTGATACAGCAGTAAAGGGAATACAGTCTGCAGCAGAGAAAATGACAGCCCTTTCTTCACAGATTGATCCTGATGTGGTTAAGAATTTTGGACAGAATGTAACACAGTATACAGATGGTGTATCTGCATATACTGAAAAGGTACAGGAATATATAGACAGTGTGGAACAGCTGGCAGCAGGTTTATCCTCATTGGAAAGCTCATTGAATACGCTGGCATCCTCTCAGACTTCTTCCATTCAGCAGGGAACAAATGCTATGTCTGCACAACTGGACAGCAGTGCGGATACTATGAACAGCCAGGCTGATGAAATCGAATCCTGGATCAGTAATGCTTCTGAGGTTTCTGTGGATGCTTCTTCTGTGGAAGCAGGTATCAGCTCCGTGAATGGAAGTCTGGAGGCAGCAGAATCAGCACTGAACAATATTGATTACAGTAACATGGATGAGGAAACTGCAGCAGCTGTGGCATCTGCAGTAAACAGTGCACTGGGCTCTGTACAGGCAGCAGAGGCTACCGCCTCAGGTATTGATACCTCTACGATTACCGCATCAGCACCGGATACCTCAGCACTGCAGGCGGCAGCATCAGCACTGAGAAGCTCTGCACAGACAGCATCAGCAACTGCAGAAACCCAGGAAGAAGCTGTTAATTCAAGTGTAGAGACCCTTCAAAAACAGCTGGAGCTTCTTAGCTCCGGAATGCAGAATGTAAAAACAGCGGTAGACACGCTGAATGCAGGAGCACAGACATTGACAGCAAATGATGAAGCATTGAAGAGTAGCGGAGCACAACTTTCCGGACTTGGAACACAGCTTTCCCAGGGTGTGAATGGAATGAGCACCTTATTTACCCAGATGGAGGAACAGCTTCCGGTTATGCTTGAGGGAGTAAAACAGCTGCAGGCCGGTTCTGAACAGCTGACAACAGCCAACACAAAGCTTCAGAGCGGTTATAAAAGTCTGGCAAAGGCAAGCACTGAGCAGATGATCTCAGGAGCAAATACACTTCTGAAGTCAGGTCAGACACTTACAGATGGTATTACAACTCTGCAGGGCAAAAATAATGCCAATGCCAATGCTTTGCTGAAGGGAGCCAAAACTCTCAAAAATGCCAGAAAGACTTTGACAAGCGGTATCTCTCAGATCAGTTCTGCTACCGGACAGCTGGTAAGTGGCGTAGGAACACTTGCTTCCAACAGCGGAGCTCTTACCAGTGGAGCTTCCCAGCTTTCTGCAAACAGCTCATCATTAAACAGCGGAGCCTCCCAGCTTGCAAGCGGGGCAGATACTCTTGCAAATGGAACAGGTACCCTTGCAAGCGGAACCAAGACTTTAAAGAGTGGAACCAGCAGTCTGGTTTCCGGAGTGGGTACACTGAAGGATGGTGCTGATAAGCTGGCTGATGGAAGTGATCAGTTAAAGGATGGAATCAGTGATCTGAAGGACGGAGCAAAAGAACTGTATGATGGCCAGGAGAAATTCTATAAAGAAGGAATTGAAAAACTGGATGAGACAGTCACCGAAGATCTGCAGAAGATTTTGGATCGTTTTGAGGCAATCCAGTCTGATGATGTTATGTATACAACCTTTACAGACAAAGCTTCTGATATGGACGGAAATGTGAAATTTATTTTTGAGACAGATCCGGTGGAAATTTCAGACGAAGATTAAATGTTATTATGGTAATTCATTGCGTCTGCGGAAACTTTCTGCTATAATACGAAAAAGATAAAAAGGTTATCATAAGTTGAGTGATAACCAGTGATATAATGAAGGTGATTCCATGCAGAAAACAAAAACGCGGAAGCAGAGCGGGATTTCCGGTGCAAAAGCAGGCAGATCCATACAGCATGTCAGGGCAGATTATTACGATTACAGTCTGGTGGCAGTTATAGTGCTTCTGATCTGCTTTGGACTGGTTATGTTGTACAGTACCAGTTCTTATATGGCGGAAGTGAAATATGGAAATGATATGTTTTATTTTAAAAAACAGGCAGCGATCAGTGTAGCGTGTATTGTGATGGCTCTGATCATTTCCAGAATTGATTATCATATTTTGTATTATTTTACTACAATTTTATATGTAGCAGCATTTGGACTTATGCTTCTGGTAAAAACCCCTCTGGGAACCGCTGCCAATGGTGCCCAGAGATGGCTTCAGATCGGACCGATCCAGTTTCAGCCATCAGAGATTGCAAAAGTGGCAGTTATCGTGTGTCTGCCCTACATGATCATCAAAATGGGACGCAGGATCAAAACTCTGAAAGCATGCATGGTTCTGTTGGGCGTGGGTGGTCTGCTTGCGTTTGGAGCTTACCAGTTTACAGATAACCTGAGTACAGCAATTATTATCTTTGCGATTACGGTTGGCCTGATCTTTGTGGCACATCCGGATACAAAAATATTTTTTATCCTGGGGGGAGCAGGAATTGCCGGGATTGCAGCTGTGGTCATGTTTTTGAATGCGACAGTCAGCGTAGACGGAGATATCAGTTTCCGTCTTCGCCGTATTATGGTATGGCTACACCCGGAGGATTTTGCAGATACCTGGGGCTATCAGACAATACAGGCTCTGTATGCCATTGGTTCCGGAGGCTTTTTCGGCAGAGGGCTGGGCAACAGTATCCAGAAGCTTGGAAGTGTGCCGGAAGCACAGAATGATATGATTTTTTCTATTATCTGTGAGGAACTGGGTATTTTCGGCGGGATTATTGTGTTGCTTTTATATGCTTATCTTTTGTACAGATTATTTTTTATTGCACAGAATGCACCGGATATGTTTGGGTCTCTGATGGTCAGCGGTATTTTTATCCACATTGCACTGCAGGTTATCCTGAATATTGCGGTTGTGGTAAACCTGATGCCGAACACAGGAGTTACGCTGCCGTTTATCAGCTATGGAGGTACATCCATTGTATTCCTTATGGCAGAAATGGGACTTGCGCTCAGTGTGGCACGGCAGATTAAATTTAAGGATTCCTGACAATAATAAGATAACAAAAATAGTGCTTGACAAACGGGATAGGAGCATATATACTTTGAATATCAAAGTAATTATGAAATAGAACATCCGGCAGAGAGATAATAACCGAATCATACTGCAGGACTTAATTAAAGGAGAAAAAAGCAATGTTAGAAAAAATGAGCAAAATGATCGCAGAGCAGTTAAATTGTGATGCATCCGAGATTACTTCTGAGACTTCTTTTAAAGATGACCTGGGAGCAGATTCCCTTGATCTGTTTGAGCTGGTTATGGCTCTTGAGGACGAATATAATATTGAGATCCCGGCAGAGGAGCTTACAGATCTGACAACTGTTGGCGCAGTTATAGATTACCTTAAAAATAAAGGTGTAGAAGTATAATAAAGTGAAGCAGAACTCCTTGGAGACCTGGCTGATATCAGGCTCCGGGGAGAATTTTTTAAATATATATTTTGATATACAAAATATTTTATTGTAAAACTAATAGAATATCAGGGGAAAATATTTTTTGCCCTGAACTTGCAATATATAACTGACACGAGTGGAGAAAGATGAGGAAATAATATATGTCCAAGATTGCATTTGTTTTCCCTGGACAGGGTGCCCAGTATACCGGAATGGCGAAGGATTTTTATGAAAGTTTTCCGGTAAGCCGTCAGGTTTTCCAGACAGCGTCTGAAGCCGGCGGTCTGGATGTCAGGGCGTTATGTTTTGAAGAAGAGGACAGATTAAATATTACAGAATATACACAGATCGCCATGCTTACTGCGGAAATTGCCATGCTCCGTGCGCTGGAGGAAACAGGAATCCATTCTCAGGTAAACGCAGGACTGAGCCTGGGAGAATATGGCGCACTGATTGCTTCCGGAGTGATGAAGGAGAAGGATGCTTTTGAGGTGGTAAGAAAAAGAGGCATCTATATGCAGGAGGCTTATCCCACAGGTGGCGCTATGTCAGCAGTTCTGGGAACAGATGCAGGGCTGATCGAGAAGGTATGCGAAGAGACAGAGGGTATTGTTTCTGTTGCCAATTATAACTGTCCGGGACAGATCGTGATCACAGGAGAGGAAAAGGCAGTTTCTGCTGCAGGAGAAGCTTTGAAAGAAGCAGGAGCCAGAAGAGTGATCCCGCTGAAGGTCAGTGGTCCTTTTCATTGTGAATTGCTGAAGGGCGCAGGTGAGAAGCTTGGACAGGCACTGGAAGCAGTGGAGCTGCAGCCATTTTCCATACCATATGTCACTAATGTTACTGCAGGATATGTAACAGAACCTGATTCAGTAAAAGAACTTCTGGTAAGGCAGGTGTTCTCTTCTGTACGTTGGCAGCAGTGTGTGGAAGCTATGATCCGTGACGGGGTGGATACCTTTGTGGAAATCGGACCCGGAAAAACACTTACAGGTTTCCTGAAAAAAATCGACAGAAGTGTGAAAGCTCTTCATGTGGAAAAGGCAGAGGATCTGGAAACGGTCAGAAAGGAGTGTCTGTAAATGCTGGAAAATAAAGTAGCTCTGATCACAGGGGCAGGAAGAGGAATCGGCAGAGCCATTGCTGTGGCTCTGGCAAAAGAAGGAGCACAGGTAATTATCAATTATAATGGCTCAGAAAAAAAAGCCTCAGAGGTAAAACAACTGATTGAAGAACAGGGTGGAAAAGCTGTTACCTGCCAATGCGATGTCAGTGATTTTACAGCCTGTGAGAAAATGATCAGGGATGTGGTAGCTGAGTTTGGACATCTGGATATTTTGGTGAATAATGCCGGGATCACAAGAGATGGGCTGATTATGAAAATGAAGGAAGAGGATTTTGATGCTGTATTAAATATCAACCTGAAGGGAACCTTCAATACGATCCGTCACAGCGCAAGACAGATGCTGAAGCAGCGTAGTGGTAAAATTATCAACATTTCTTCTGTGTCCGGTATTCTGGGAAATCCAGGACAGGCCAATTATGCAGCATCCAAGGCTGGCGTGATTGGCCTCACGAAGACTATGGCCAGAGAGCTGGGAAGCAGAGGAATTACTGTAAATGCCATTGCACCGGGCTTCGTGGATACAGAGATGACAGAGGTTCTGGGAGACAGCGTGAAAGAAGCGGCCTGCAGACAGATTATCCTGGGACGGTTTGGAAAACCGGAGGATATTGCCAATACAGCAGTATTTCTGGCATCTGAGAAAGCAGATTATATTACAGGTCAGGTCATCAGTGTGGATGGCGGTATGAACGTATAAAGGAGAAGAAAATGAGAAGAGTAGTGATCACAGGTATGGGAGCTATCACTCCTGTAGGTCTTAGTGTAGAAGAATTCTGGAACAGCGTAAAAGAGGGCAGAACAAACTTCGCAGAAGTAACCCGCTTTGACACGACAAAATACAGAGCACATATGGCAGCAGAAATCAATAATTTCAATCCAAAAGATTACATGGATTTTAAATCTGCCAAACGTATGGAACTTTTCAGCCAATATGCAGTGGCTGCAGCAAAAGAAGCCATCGAGCAGTCCGGTCTTGATATGACAAAAGAAGATCCGTTCCGTGTGGGATGCAGCGTGGGAAGCGGTATCGGAAGCATGCAGGTAGTAGAGAAATCCTGTGAGATTCTGAATACAAAAGGTCCGGGCAGATTGAATCCGCTTATGATTCCGCTGTTAATCTCCAATATGGCATCTGGAAACGTATCCATTCAGTTCGGTCTTCGCGGAAAGAATATCAACGTTGTAACAGCCTGTGCAACAGGAACTCATAGTATCGGTGAAGCATACCGCACTATCCAGTGGTCTGATGCAGACGTAATGGTAGCAGGGGGAACAGAAGCTGCCATCACACCAACAGGCTTTGGTGGTTTCGCAGCCCTGACAGCTCTCACATCCTCTACAGATCCAAAGAGATGTTCTATTCCTTTTGACAAAGAAAGAAGCGGCTTTGTTATGGGTGAGGGTGCAGGTGTTGTAGTTCTGGAAGAACTGGAGCATGCCAAAGCCCGCGGTGCGAAGATTCTCGCTGAGGTTGTAGGATATGGCGCAACAGGAGATGCGTTCCACATCACATCCCCTGCAGAAGACGGTTCCGGTGCTGCCAAAGCCATGGAGCTTGCTGTAAAAGAAGCAGGTATATCTACAGATGATGTATGGTATGTAAATGCCCATGGTACAAGTACACACCACAATGACTTATTTGAAACTATTGCCATTAAGAAAACATTCGGTGAGCATGCAAAAGAAATGAAAGTAAATTCTACTAAATCCGTCACAGGACATCTTCTGGGAGCTGCCGGTGCAGTAGAAGTGATCACCTGTGTCAAAGAACTTCAGGAAGGACTGATCCATCAGACAGTGGGCTATCAGGTACCGGACGAACAGTGCGACCTGGATTATGTAGGAAACGGATCGGTTAAGATGGATATTAAATATGCATTGTCAAATTCACTTGGATTTGGTGGACATAATGCATCCCTACTTATTAAAAAATACGAAGACTGATTTTACAGAAACATAATGAATACAGATCCGGCGGAGGGTGAAAAATCAGATATCTGGCTGGATCAGACAGCCTGAATCTCTGATTGGTTCAGGCAGGAGGACATAAATGGAATTATCAAATATAATAGAACTGATCCACGCAGTCAGTGATTCAAATCTGACACAATTTAATCTGCAGGACGGAAACTTAAATATCTCCATGTCAGCAGAGAAAACAATCGTACAGCAGGCGGCAGCAAATACAGATGCTGCATTGTCAGTTCAGTATCAGCCGGTGATGCAGGCGGCAGCGCAATCTGCAGTGCAGAATCAGATAACTGGTCAGGCAACCGGAACAGAAACTTTTACAGGAAATGTAGTGAAATCTCCTCTTGTAGGAACCTACTATGCAGCTTCATCTCCTGACAGTGCCCCGTTCGTGAAAGTGGGAGACAAAGTAAACAAAGGCCAGGTTCTTGGCATTGTTGAAGCAATGAAGCTGATGAATGAGATCGAGTCAGAATTTGACGGTACTGTCAAAGAAATTTTGGTAGAAAATGAACAGATGGTAGAGTTTGGACAGCCAATGTTTGTGATAGAATAGAGAAAAAAGATAAGGAGGCATTCACAATGAAGCTTACAACAAAAGAAATCATGGAAATCATTCCTCACAGACACCCGTTCCTCCTGATCGATACAATCGAAGATCTGGTTCCGGGTGTAAAAGCAACAGGAAAGAAATGTATTACTTACAATGAACCGCAGTTTGCAGGACATTTTCCACAGGAACCAATCATGCCCGGAGTCCTGATCATTGAAGCTCTTGCGCAGACTGGTGCAGTTGCAATCCTGAGCAAACCGGAGAACAAGGGAAAAATCGCATATTTTGCATCTATCAATAATGCAAAATTCAAGAACAAAGTAGTTCCGGGTGACACTCTTACACTTGAAGTAGAGATCATCAAGGAAAAAGGGCCAATGGGAGTTGGAAGAGCAAAAGCTACAAATCAGGACGGCAAAGTAGCAGTGATCGCAGAACTGACCTTTGCAGTAGGAGCATAACAAATGTTTGGAAAAATTTTAATTGCCAACCGTGGTGAGATTGCAGTGCGCATTATCCGCGCATGCCGTGAAATGGGAATCCGCACAGTTGCTGTTTATTCAGAAGCAGACAGAGATGCCCTGCATACCCAGCTTGCAGACGAAGCAGTCTGTATTGGCAAAGCACAGTCCGCAGACAGCTATCTGAACATGGAGCGGATCTTAAGCGCAACTATTGCTACAAATGCAGAAGCTATCCATCCAGGCTTCGGATTTCTCTCAGAGAACAGCCGATTCGTGGAAATGTGTGAAAAATGCAATGTAGCATTCATTGGTCCATCTGCAGATGTCATTTCCAGAATGGGAAATAAATCAGAGGCAAAAAACACTATGCGCAGAGCCCAGGTCCCGGTGGTGCCAGGCACAAAAGAGCCGGTTTATACAGTGGCAGAAGCACAGGAAGCAGTAAAAGAAATCGGCTTCCCGGTTATGATCAAGGCTTCGGCAGGTGGTGGCGGAAAAGGAATGCGTGTAGCCCGCAATGAGCAGGAATTTGCCCAATTATTTGAAACAGCACAACAGGAATCTGTCCATTCTTTTTCTGACAATACCATGTATCTGGAACGATTTGTGGAAAATCCGAGACATGTAGAGGTACAGATCCTCGCAGATAAATACGGAAATGTGATTCATCTGGGAGAGCGTGACTGTTCTGTTCAGAGACGCCACCAGAAAATGATCGAGGAATCTCCCTGTATCGCAATTTCAGACAAACTGCGAAAGAGAATGGGAGAAACCGCAGTCTGTGCAGCAAAGGCAGCAGGCTATGAAAGCGCAGGAACCATAGAGTTTCTTCTGGATCAGTCAGGAGAATTCTATTTTATGGAAATGAATACCAGGATCCAGGTAGAACATCCGGTGACAGAATTTGTATCTGGTGTAGACCTGATCAAAGAACAGATTCGCATCGCGGCAGGAGAACCCTTAAGCGTTCAGCAGAAAGACATAGAAATCCGCGGTCACGCCATGGAATGCAGGATCAATGCAGAAGACCCTGAGAGACATTTTATGCCATGTCCTGGCAGGATCACAGATCTGCACCTTCCGGGCGGAAACGGAATCCGTGTGGATACAGCAGTTTACAATGATTATGCAATCCCGCCATACTATGATTCCATGATCGCCAAGATCATCGTCTATGACAAGGACCGCCGCAGTGCTATCCGGAAAATGATCAGTGCACTGGGAGAGGTTGCAATCGAAGGGGTAAAGACCAACGTAGATTTTCTGTACGAACTTCTGAACCAGCCGGATTTCCAGGAGGGGAATATCACCACAGATTTCATTCCGCAGCATTATCCGGATCTGTAAAAGAAAATCTGGTGCAATTATAAAATTATTTTTGATAGAATTAGTTTGATTAATAGTTATTAACGTTATTTTGCTGTCTGAAAGCAACATCAAATTGGGTTACATAAAGGAGCAGGATTTTAATGGCAGACTTGAAGAGATTTTTTAAGAAAACAGTTTCAGAAGAGCGGAACAAACAGTCCGCATCTGTTTCCGTACCTGAGGGTTTATGGATCAAATGTCCAAAGTGCGGAGAAATGGTTTACAGAGAAGACGTAATATCCAACGCCTATGTGTGCCCGAAATGCGGAGGATATTTCAGAATCAGTGCGAAACGCCGGATCAAAATAATCGCAGATAAAGGAAGTTTTAAAGAGTGGTTCACAGGAATTGACAACAGCAATCCACTGGACTATCCGGATTATCCGCAGAAAATTGAGAATCTGAGAGAAAAAACACACCTTGATGAGGCAATTCTCATCGGAGAAGCCACCATCGGAGGAATCCGTACAGTGATCGGAGCCATGGATACCAGATTTCTCATGGCTTCCATGGGATATGTGGTGGGAGAAAAGATCACCCGCTCATTTGAAGAAGCAACAAAACAGGGACTTCCGGTCATTCTGTTCTGTTGCTCCGGCGGTGCCAGAATGCAGGAAGGAATTGTATCACTGATGCAGATGGCAAAAACCTCCGCAGCCATTAAACGTCACTCCCAGGCAGGGCTTCTCTACACATCTGTGCTGACAGACCCGACTACCGGTGGCGTTACAGCAAGCTTTGCCATGCTTGGAGATATTATCCTTGCAGAGCCAGGCTCACTGATCGGATTTGCCGGCCCGAGAGTCATTGAACAGACTATAGGTCAGAAACTGCCGGAGGGCTTCCAGAGACCGGAATTTCTTCTGGAACATGGATTTCTCGACGGAATTGTTGAACGAGGCTCTATGCGGGATGTTCTTTCGCTGATCCTGAAACTGCATGATACCAGAAAATGTTACGGAGAATTTCCACAGGAAACATCTGCCAGATCTTTCGATACTTTTGGCAAAAAGAAAAAGCAGAAGAAACAAAAAAATCTCACAGCCTGGGACAGAGTCCAGATTGCCAGAAGCAGTGACCGTCCGTCAGCAGCGGAATATATTGATGCCATTTTTGATGATTTCATGGAATTTCATGGTGACAGAGGTGTCAGAGACGACAATGCCATCATCGGCGGCATTGCTACACTGGACGGACAGCCCGTTACAGTAATCGGAATCCGTAAAGGGCATACTACAAAAGAAAACATCAGATGCAACTTCGGAATGCCATCACCGGAAGGGTACAAAAAGGCTCTTCGCCTGATGAAACAGGCAGAGAAATTTGGGCGCGCAGTCATCACATTTGTAGACACTCCGGGAGCATTCTGCGGACTGGAAGCAGAAGAACGGGGACAGGGCGAAGCTATTGCAAGGAATCTCCTGGAAATGTCCGATCTGAAGGTGCCGGTACTTTCGATTGTGATTGGCGAAGGCGGTAGCGGCGGTGCGCTGGCATTGGCAGTTGGTAACGAAGTCTGGATGATGGAAAACGCAACCTACACCATCCTCTCACCGGAGGGATTCGCATCTATTCTTTGGAAAGACAGCAGGAAGGCACCGGAAGCTGCGGAGGTTATGAAAGTGACAGCAGCTCATCTGAAAGAACTGGGAATCATTGAACGGATCATACCGGAGGAATATCCTGCAAGTGAAGAAAATTTACCTGAAATCGCAGAATATATGAAGATCAGGATGAAGCAGTTCCTGGTAAAACAAGCTGGCAAAAGTGAACAGCAGATTGCGCAGGAAAGGTATGAGAGATTTCGTAAGATGTAGTGTGTGAATGGAAAGACGGACGCGCAGAAAAATATGTTATATAGCCGATAGTCAGCATGGGAAGCGATAGTGTCCGGGGGCGAATTTGAGGGTTCATTGTAGTTCTTGGCATTTGGGAAGACGCGTTATGAGCCGATCGTTTCACTGTCTGAGCGAAGTCGGAGACGTAGCGAGTTTGAGAGAGCGGCTCATGGTTTTAGCGGCTTCCCAAATGCCTAGAAATACAATGGTTCCGAAACTGAGCCCCCGGACACTATCGCTTCCCATGCGTCCCTACGCAAAAAACATTAAAATTTTCCAATATCCCGACTTGAAATAAGAAAGCCTCTGACGTATAATAAACCCGAAAGTAGAAAGGCGCTGCTTTTAAGCAGGGTCTTTTTTTACAGATTTTGAATATATGAAAAATTCAGGAGTGAAAAAAGTTATGACCAAGATCAGAACAAGATTTGCACCAAGCCCTACAGGCAGAATGCATGTTGGAAATTTAAGAACAGCATTATATGCATACCTTATTACAAAACATGAAGGCGGAGATTTCATCCTCCGTATTGAAGATACAGACCAGGAACGTTACGTAGAAGGCGCTGTAGATATTATCTACCGTACACTTGCAAAAACAGGACTTCTCCATGACGAAGGCCCGGACAAAGACAAAGGCTTTGGACCATATGTTCAGAGTGAGCGTCAGGCACAGGGAATCTATCTGAAGTATGCACAGCAGTTAGTAGAGCAGGGTGATGCATACTACTGCTTCTGTAAGAAGGAAGAACTGGAAGGTATGAAACGTGTTGTGGCAGGAAAAGAGATTTCCATTTATGACAAACGTTGCCTGAAACTTTCCAAAGAAGAAGTACAGCGTCGTCTTGATGCAGGAGAACCACACGTAATCCGTTTCAACATGCCGACAGAGGGAACTACAACATTCCACGATGTAATTTACGGAGATATCACAGTCAACAACGAGGAACTGGAAGATCTGATACTGATCAAATCTGACGGATACCCAACTTACAACTTTGCAAACGTAATCGATGACCATTTAATGGAGATCACACACGTAGTAAGAGGTAACGAGTATCTTTCCTCAGCTCCGAAATACAACCGTATCTATGAAGCTTTCGGATGGGATATCCCGGTTTATGTACATTGTCCGCTGATTACAGATGAGACACACCAGAAGCTTTCCAAGCGCTGTGGACATTCTTCTTATGAAGACCTGCTTGATCAGGGATTTGTTTCAGAAGCGATCATCAACTATGTGGCACTTCTCGGATGGAGTCCTTCTGACAACAGAGAGATCTTTACACTGGATGAACTGGTACAGGCATTTGATTATCATCATATCAACAAATCTCCGGCAGTATTTGATATTGCGAAACTTCGTTGGATGAATGGTGAATATATCAAGAAAATGGATCCGGATGAATTCTATGAGAGAGCACTTCCGTATATGAAAGAAGTTCTGAAGAAAGACTACAACTTCAAAAAGATTGCAGGAATGGTACAGACCAGAATCGAAACATTCCCTGACATCCCGGCTCTGATCGACTTCTTTGAGGAAGTACCGGAATATGATTCCGCCATGTACTGCCATAAGAAAATGAAAACAAATGAGGAGACTTCTCTTGCAGTATTAAAAGAAGTACTTCCGGTTCTGGAAGAGCAGGAAGATTATACAAATGATCCGTTATTTGAGACTTTAAGTGCATTTGTAAAAGAGCATGGTTATAAGAACGGATATGTAATGTGGCCTCTGCGTACTGCTGTTTCCGGCAAGCAGATGACACCAGCAGGAGCTACAGAGATTATGGAAATCATCGGAAAGGATGAGACAATCAGACGAGTAAAGGCAGCTATTGAGAAGTTAAGCAGATAAATATGAAAAGAAATCCATCTCAAATCCGGGCGATCGCTCATCTGTCAGGGCCAATGATGGTCCTGGCAGGTCCCGGCTCGGGAAAAACTTCCGTGATCGTGGAGAGAACTGCATATATGATTAATGAGGGGAAGATATCCGCTTCCTCTATTTTGGTTGTAACTTTTTCCAGGGCAGCGGCAGTTGAGATGAAAGAACGTTTTCTGAAATTCGTGAACAGGGATCGGAGTGAAGTGACCTTCGGAACCTTTCACGGAATTTTTTATGGTATTTTAAAGGCTGCATATAATCTGAATGCATCGAACATCCTGTCAGAAGAAGAAAAATACAGTATTCTTCGAGAAATGACGGAGAAATACGGACAGGAAATGGAACAGGAGGGAGATTTTCTCGAGGAGATAGCAAAAGAAATCAGTGTAGTCAAGGGAAATTGTATTTCCCTTGAGCATTATTATGCCTCCTGTTGTTCAGATGAGATTTTCCGGGAAATTTATAATGGATATAAGGATGCTCTCCGCACCCGGCGGAAGCTGGATTTTGACGATATGATCCTCTGTTGTTATGAACTTTTTTCCCAGAGACCGGATATTCTGAAAGCCTGGCAGAAAAAGTTTGTTTACATTCTGGTGGATGAGTTTCAGGATATTAACAGTCTTCAGTATAAAATACTGCAGATGCTGGCTGCACCAGCAAATAATCTGTTTATTGTAGGGGATGACGATCAGTCAATCTATCATTTTCGTGGAGCCAGACCGGAGATCATGCTGAATTTTACCAGAGATTATCCAGGGGCAGAAACAGTCCTTCTGGATGTGAACTACAGATGCTCGGGTAATATTCTGAAAACAGCTATGAACGTGATCGACTGTAATAAAAAACGTTTTAGTAAGAAGCTTACCACACCCAATGATGGTGGGATGCCTGTTACCTGTAAGGTCTTTGACAATCCCAGGGAAGAGGCTGTCTGTGTGGCAGCAGCTCTGAAAAAAAGACTGGAAAAAGGAGAAAATCTGGAAAATACGGCGATTCTTCTTCGGACCAATCAGGAGGCAGAGAGCCTGATCACAGCTCTTATGGAGTATCAGATTCCCTTTACAATGAAGGAACAGCTTCCAAATCTGTACAGACATTGGATCTGCCGGAATCTGCTGGCTTATCTGCATATGGCAGCAGGGGACAGAAGCAGAAAAAATTTTCTGGAGCTGATGAATCGCCCAAACCGCTATATTTCCAGGGATGCGCTAAAGAATTCCCAGATTAGTTTTCATGATCTCAGAGAATATTATAAAGATAAGGATTGGATGTGTGACCGGATCACTACACTGGAAACGCACCTGCGGATCCTTGGTACTCTTTCTCCTTTTGCTGCTGTTAATTTTATCCGCAAGGGGATGGGATATGAGGAGTATCTGCGGGAATATGCTCAGTTTCGAAGACTGAAGCCGGAGGAGCTTTTGGAAATCCTGGATCGGATCCATGAAAGTACCAGAGGTATGAAAAGCCTGAAACAATGGGAAGATTATATAGAGGATTATACGGAAAAGCTGAATGAACAGGCAAAAAGGCAGAGAGATCGTAAGGAGGGAGTAACAGTATCGACTCTTCATGCAGTGAAGGGGCTGGAATATGATATTGTTTATATTCTGAACGTAAATGAAGGAAGCATTCCATACAGAAAGGCTGTTCTTGCAGAAGCTGTAGAGGAAGAGAGAAGATTGTTTTATGTAGGGATGACCAGAGCCAGGAAAAAGCTGGTCCTTGCCTATGTGAACCGCCAATATGAAAAGGAGCGGGAGCCATCCCGTTTTCTTGAGGAGACAGGCTTATGAATAAAGGGGTTATTTATTATACCAGAATAAGGGAAGAATATCAGAATACTCATCTGGAGCACATGATCGGAGATAAGCTTCTGGAGACAGCCCTGAAACAGGAGAGGAATATAAAGCTGAGTGAGGAACCCAGGGGAGTGGGAGAACATGGAAAGCCCTTTCTTTCTTACAGACCGGGAGTACATTATAATATCAGCCATTCAGGTGCTTATGTGGTATGCGCTCTGGCAGATCAGGAGGTGGGAATCGATATACAGATTCACCGAACGGTAAACTATGACAGAATGCTTCGGCGGATGGTTACAGAAAAAGAAAGAGAAGAAATACTGAAGAGACCGGATCTGGAACAGGAATTTTTCAGGCAGTGGGTAATGCGTGAGGCTTTTATTAAATGGACAGGAGAGGGACTTTCCAGGGATCTGCGGAAAATTTCAGCAAAAGAAGGCGTCTGCAGGTTTTTAAACCTGCCGGAAAAGGAAAAAGGGTACAGCTGTGCCCTGTGGTCTGCTGATCCGATGGAAATAACCTGGAAATATGCAGATATTATACTTGGTTAAAAAATGGATAAACAGACGAAAAAAGAAATCCGAAGGCTGACTGTAAAAGTGATTATAGTGGCAATGGTATTTGGACTGGCTTTCTGGGGTTATGCATTTGTCTACAGAGGCAGAACAGAACCGCCGGCAAAATATCCGGTCACCAATCAGGATGCAGCGGTTTATTCTCTAAGAGGACAGATCCAGATGCTTTCCCAGAAGGAGGATCTGATCGCATTTGCTTTTGAAGACAGAAAAAATGAAAAAGAATATGGAACCTATATTATTCCGGGACTGAAATATACCAGAACCTTCCTGAGTGCCCAGGGAAGCAAAAAGGCTGTGTGTACTTCCATGACTCCCCAGGGTCTGGCAATCACCCCGGAATATGTGCTGATCAGTGCCTATTGTCATACAGGAAAGCACAATTCGGTTATTTATGTGATAAATAAAGAAACCCACCGGTTTATCAAGGAGGTTGTTCTTCCGGGACGGCCCCATGTGGGAGGACTGGCCTATGATGAAGAGCATAATATGCTGTGGTATTCCTCCAACGTAAATGGGATTGCCCAGGCGGTGAGTATTAAAATGGATGTACTGCAAAATTATAATTATACAGAAAACAATATGCCGGTACAGACAAATCAGACCTGCAGCCTTTATGGAATCATGAGAGATTCATTTATGACTTTTTACAAGGGCTGTCTTTATGTGGGCTGCTTTAATAAGTATACAGAGAGTAATATTGCCAGGTTTAGCGTGGACGGAGAGGGAAACCTGATCAATACCTTTGACAAAACGCTGGGAATGAATTTCGAGATGGCTGTTCCTCTGGATTATTCAACAATTTCCGAGCAGGCTCAGGGAATGGCGTTTTATAATGATAAGCTTTTGCTGTCCCATTCTTTTGGGATTTTGCCATCCAGAGTGGTTTTTTATGAACAGTCAGATAAGAGGTTGTATGTCAATGAAAATTCAGCAAGAAGTTTTCGGTTTCCGGAAATGATCGAGCAGATCGTAGTAGAGGGAGATGACCTTTATGTACTGTTTGAATCGGGAGCCTATGCTTATCGGGGATATACAGGAAATGTGGTAGACAGAGTATTGAAGCTGAGCCTGCCCAAAATGGAGGCTTTCGAAAGCAGAAATGAAGTGGGAAATCTGGACTGAAAAAATCCGGGGAGAAAAGTTTCAGGGAATAAAATCAGATTGTCCACATATATTAAGTGTAAAGAGGTGAGATATATAGAAGCAGAACAGATTGAAAACCTGTTTGCAGGGAATATCCGGCAGCTTTTAATGGATGCGAAACTGAATTATGATAAATTATATGAAATACGCCTTCGGGTGGGGAGACCCTTGTTTCTGACTTATGACGGTGGAGAGTGCTTCCTCAAAAGACCGGGGCAGGAGCAGTATCTGGTTACCCGTGAGGATTTGAAAGAAACTCTGGAGTATGTGACAGGCTACTCGCTATATGCTTATGAGGATGAAATCCGCCAGGGGTATATCAGTGTACAGGGAGGACACAGAGTAGGAGTGACAGGAAAGGTGATCCTGGATCGGGGCAGAATCATGGGGATGAAATATATTTCCTGTATTAATGTCAGGCTGGCCCATGAAGTGCAGGGATGTGCAGACAGCATAATGTCCTATATCCGTACACAGAACTGGGTAGCGAATACACTGATCATTTCACCGCCCCGCTGTGGCAAGACAACTCTCTTGCGTGATATTATCCGTCAGCTCAGTAACGGATGGGCGGATACTCAGGGTCTGACTGTAGGTGTAGTGGACGAGAGAAGCGAACTGGCAGGATGTTACCAGGGAATTCCTCAGAATGATCTGGGAATGCGCACAGATGTGCTGGACTGCTGTCCGAAATCTGAAGGAATGCAGATGCTGGTACGATCCATGTCTCCAGATGTGGTGGCTGTGGACGAGCTGGGGTGCGAGGAGGATTTCAAAGCTGTGGAAACAGTGATCCATTGTGGCTGCAAGCTCATTGCTACTGCTCATGGAGAAAGCCTTGAGGATATTTTGGACCAGCCATTTTTTTACAGACTTATGAGCGAAAAGATTTTTGAGAGATATATTATTCTTGGCAAAAATGATCAGGCAGGATATCTGGAGGGAGTTCTGGATGAAAATGGAAGGATATGCTTAAAACAATAGGAATCTGTATGATCCTGCTCTCAGGTGCAGGTCTGGGGTTTAACAAAAGCCGGGAACTGGGAAACAGAAAAAAACACCTGGAAATGCTGATGAGAATGATTATCCTGTTAAAAGGAGAAATACGTTATGGAAATACGTCTCTGTACGATGCCTTTACCGGAGCTGCCGGCAAATTGGAGGGAAAGTACAGAGAATTTTTTTTGAATACAGCAGAGGAGATAAAAAAGAAAAAAGGAAAACCCTTTGGGGAGATTTTTCGCAGCTGTGCCCGGGAAAGTCTGGATGATCTGAATTTTACCAGAGAAGAAAAAGAGAAAATCTTTTCCCTGGGGGAGAGACTGGGATATCTGGGGATGGATATGCAGCTTCGTCAGCTTCAGCTTCTGGAGGAAGATGTGGAAAATGAAATACAGGAACTGAATAAAGATCTGAAAGAAAAGAAAAAATTGTATCAGAGCCTGGGAATCCTGCTGGGTATTTTGCTGGCAGTACTGGTAGCATAAAAATAACAGGAAAGGAAGAGAAAGATATTGGAGGTCAGTATTATTTTTAAAATAGCTGCTGTGGGAATTCTGGTCTCTGTTCTCTGCCAGATCCTTAAACACAGCGGAAGGGAAGAACAGGCTTTTCTGGTAAGCCTGGCGGGACTTTTAATGGTTTTGTTCTGGATCATTCCCTACATATATAAACTATTTGAAGATATCCAGCAGCTATTTGTGCTGTGAAACAGGCCAACTCTGCATTCAGAAAGGCAGGATTGAGGAGGATATGGATATAATTAAAATTTCAGCCCTGGGAATCTGTGGTGTGATGTTGGGATTTCTGTTAAAAGGCACCAGGCCGGAATATGCTTCCCTTGTTACTATGACCATAGGTCTGACCATCCTGGGACTGGCAGCAGGTAAGGTAGCCTATTTGTTTGAAACTTTGGACAGACTAAGAAAGAGCGTCTCTATTGATGGAAGTTATATAGCCATTTTGCTGAAAATCATTGGTGTGACCTATATCGGACAATTTTGTGCATCTATCTGTAAGGATGCAGGATATCAGGCAATCGGGGCACAGATTGAGCTTTTCTGTAAGCTGTCGGTGATGGTACTCAGTATGCCTGTCTTATTGGCAATTCTGGATACTATTTCGGAGTTTATGGTATGAGGTGTCTTCGGAGGATAGTCAGGATACTGGGAGCTGTCCTGCTGTTTTGGCCTTGTCTCTTTCAGGTGCAGGCTGCAGGAGCACAGACAGAGACCGAAGATGCAGAAATATCGGTGGTTCAGGAAGAACTTTTGGGACAGATAGAATTAGAGGAAATCCAGAAACTGGTAGATGGAATTCTGGATGAGAAAAGCTTTTCGATAAAAGAAGCAGTGATGAATATGATGAAGGGGGAAGAACCTATTTCAAAAGAAGCAGTGCAGGATATGGTGCGCAGCTTCTTTTTTTCAGGAATAAACCAGGAGAAAGGAATGCTTTTTCGCATTTTACTTTTGATACTTCTGGCTGCAGTGCTGTCGAATTTTGCAGATGTATTTGAAAATGGATATGTAGGAAATGTGAGCTTTTATATTGTGTATCTGGTATTGTTTATGACTCTTATGGAGAATTTTGCAAATCTTGGAAACTCTCTGACAGAATATCTTGTTTCTCTGACAGAACTTATGAGGGTTCTGGCCCCTGCATATTTTATTGCCACAGCTGCTTCTGCGGGAGCTTCCACAGCAACTGTTTTTTATGAGGTTGCGATGTTACTTATCTGGACAATCCAGTGGTTCCTGGTCTATATACTTTTACCGGGAGCAAAGATATGTGTGCTGTTGAAGCTGGTGAACCATCTGTCCAGAGAAGAAATGCTGGGAAAAATGGCAGAGCTTTTAGAGACAATGATAAACTGGGGACTGAAAACTCTGTCAGGTACAGCGGTAGGACTGCAGGTTATAAGAAATCTGGTAGCTCCTGTGATGGATTCGCTGAAACGTTCTGTGATCGGAAAGACGGCTGCAGCAATACCAGGAATTGGAAATGCTGTGAATACGATAACAGAATTGGTGCTTACCAGTGCAGTACTGGTAAGGAATAGTCTGGGAGGAGTGAGTCTGGTACTGCTTGCAGCCGCAGGGCTGGGACCGATTTTGCATTATGGCTTTCTTTCCTTGTCTTATCGATTTCTGGCAGCTCTGGCTCAGCCGGTTTCAGATAAAAGGATCGTTGGGGCATTAAGCTCTATGGGGGAAGGCTGTGCTATGCTTTTGAAGATTTTTTTTACAGCAGAATTGCTGTGCATGCTTGCGTTTCTGATCCTGCTGGCGGGAGGTTGAACAAAATTGCTGTGAGAAAAAATTGAAAACAGTTGGAGCGGGGGAACTATGAAAGAAGTTGTTTATCAGTGGGTGAAAAATCTGGCAGTTTTCTATATTTTGCTGACAGTAGTTCTTCACCTGATACCGGATAAGAAATATGACAGATATGTGCGTCATTTTATGGGGCTGTTGCTGATTGTTATGATGAGTGCACCGGTGTTTATGCTTTTGGGGAAAAGTGGGAAAATCATAGAAAGCTTTCAGATGAATTTCAATCAGGAGAATAAAAAAAGAGAAGAAAGGGAAGTGGAAAATCTTCAGATGATATATCTCCGGAAAGGATATGCTGCAGAGCTTCAGAAAAAAATCATAGAATCTTTAAAAAACTGTGGCATAGAAGTACTGGATGTGAAAGTAAATATAGAAGGAGAGAAATTTAAGGCAGTGATCACAGTGGACAAAGAGACCACCGGGGAACAGAAAGGAAGGATTGCAGATGATCTCAGGGCAAAATGGGGATTCAGGGAAGGAGAATATAGTATCCAGACTAAAGAAGATGACTCCCAGGCAGTGGATCATTCTGCTTCTGTTGGGGTTACTGTTGGCAGTGGCAGCCCTGCCTGCGGCTGAAGGACAACAAAAGTCGGCTATTTCTCTCGCAAAAGATTCTGACAGTGAAGAAAAAAACCAACTGGAGAAAAAACTGGAGAGTATTCTTGAGAACATGGAAGGGGTGGGAAAGGTGCAGGTGATGTTGATGACAGATGAGAAAAACAGTGGGGAAAGCTTTATGGAGTCTGAAGGAGTACAGGTTACAGGAGTTCTTATTTCTGCCCAGGGAGGAGAAAATCCGGTGACAGTACATAAGATTCAGCAGGCAGTAATGGCATTATTTCAGGTAGAAGCCCATAAAATAAAAATAGTAAAAATGAAATGAGGAGAATAATGTGAAAAAAGTCATCAAAAAAAATCAGGTGATCATCACCTCCCTTGCAATCCTGATCGCAGTGGCCGGATATCTGAATTTCGCAGATGTGGATCTTGGGGTCAAGGATAAGGAGGCCAGTACGGACAGCAGCAGTATCCTGGAGGATGCAGGGTATGATCTGACAGATTCGGAAGACACCAGTACCCCGGGAGAAGCAGTTCTTACAGGAGCTGACAGCTTTGCAGCACAGGCAAGGATAAGCAGAGAACAGACCCGTTCCCAGAATAAGGCAGATCTGCAGGATATCATCAATAATAAGGATATTGATGATGAGAAAAAACAGGAGGCCATTCAGACTATGGTTTCCATGACAGATATTACCGAAAAGGAAGCGGCAGCAGAACTTCTCCTGGAAGCAAAGGGATTTGAAGATGTGATTGTCAATTTGACAGGAGAAACTGCAGATGTGGTAGTGCCGGAAGAAGAACTTTCTCAGGCACAGAGAGCACAGATTGAAGATATTGTAAAACGTAAAACCGGAATCGCACCGGAAAATATAGTGATCACACCCCTGAATCAGAGTGAAGAGGATGCAGGGGATGAAGAAGGAGAGGAAGATGGGGCAGGACAGACAGAAGAAACCGATCAGCAGACAGAAGAGACAGCTGCTTCACCTTATGAAGATTCGGTGGTTGATTCTACAGACATATATGACTAGAAAATAGAAAATGATCCTGTACATTGGCTCTTGACAGGCCGCTATGGCATATACTAGAATAGGAATGCTGTAAAAAAATAATGATAATTAAGAAGAAAGAGAGTTCAGGAGGCCGAACGTGTCTAAATATACCAACGAAATAGAAAAGAGAAGAACATTTGCCATTATTTCCCACCCGGATGCAGGTAAAACTACATTGACTGAAAAATTTCTGCTGTATGGCGGAGCAATCAATCTTGCCGGAAGTGTAAAGGGCAAGGCAACTGCCCGCCATGCAGTATCAGACTGGATGGAGATTGAGAAGGAGAGAGGTATTTCCGTCACCTCTTCTGTTCTCCAGTTCCATTATGATGGATATTGTATTAATATTCTGGATACCCCGGGACATCAGGATTTCTCTGAGGATACCTACCGTACTTTGATGGCTGCGGATTCTGCTGTCATGGTTATTGACGGCTCCAAGGGTGTGGAGGCTCAGACACGTAAGCTGTTTAAGGTATGCGTGATGCGTCATATTCCGATTTTTACTTTTATCAATAAAATGGACAGGGATGCAAATGATACCTTTGATCTTCTGGACGAAATAGAGAAGGAACTGGGAATTGCAACCTGTCCTGTTAACTGGCCTATCGGTTCCGGTAAGAAATTCAGGGGCGTATATGACCGCAATACAAAGGAGATCCTTACTTTTTCTGATACCCAGAAGGGAACCAAAGAAGGTGTGATCCAGGCAATCCCGTTAAATGACAGCCGCTCAGATGAGGTGATGGATCCGGAGCAGAAGGCACAGCTTCTGGATGAGATTGAGCTTCTGGATGGTGCAAGTGCTGACTTTGATCAGGAACTTGTGAGTAAAGGTAAGCTTACCCCTGTATTTTTTGGTTCTGCCCTGACTAACTTTGGTGTGGAAACATTTCTGGAGCATTTTCTTCAGATGACCACTTCTCCATTGGCGAGAATGTCAGATGAGGGTCTGGTAGACCCTATGGATGATGATTTTTCTGCCTTTGTATTCAAAATTCAGGCAAACATGAACAAAGCCCACAGAGACAGAATTGCATTTATGCGAATCTGTTCCGGTAAATTTGATGCTTCCCAGGAGGTATATCATGTACAGGGAGAGAAGAAAATGCGTCTTCTTCAGCCTCAACAGATGATGGCAGAATCCCGTCATGTGGTAGATGAGGCTTATGCAGGGGATATTATCGGTGTGTTTGACCCGGGCATTTTTTCTATTGGTGATACTATCTGCACACCGGGCAGAAAGTTTGCTTTTGAGGGAATTCCTACCTTTGCACCGGAGCATTTTGCCAGGGTACGTCAGATCGATACCATGAAGAGAAAGCAGTTTGTAAAGGGAATCAACCAGATTGCCCAGGAGGGTGCAATCCAGATTTTCCAGGAATTTAATACAGGTATGGAAGAAATCATTGTGGGTGTGGTAGGTGTACTGCAGTTTGATGTGCTGAAATACCGCCTGGAAAACGAATACAATGTGGACATCCGTCTGGAAAACCTTCCGTATGAACATATCCGTTGGATCGCAAATAAAGAAGAGGTCAATGTGGAGAAGATCACAGGAACCTCTGACATGAAGAAAGTAACGGATCTTAAGGGAAATCCACTCCTGCTTTTTGTCAATGCATGGAGTGTGGGAATGACAGAAGACAGAAACCCGGGCTTAATATTAACAGAATTCAGCAAATAACCCTTTTCAATCGTTTTTCAATTTGATATAATATATAAAAATATTGGTTTATTGTCTCCGGATTTTTATGTTCCGGAGGCATCAATGAATTCCGTAGGAGGGTTTCCAATGGCAGAAAAAAGAACAACATATAAAATACAGGATTTAGGCGGCATTGGTGAGGTTCAGATTGCAGATGAAGTGGTTGCTATTATAGCGGGACTTGCTGCTACAGAGGTGGAAGGAGTAGCTTCCATGGCAGGGAATATTACCAATGAACTGGTAAGCAAGCTTGGAATGAAGAATCTTTCCAAGGGTGTAAAGGTTACCGTATTAGAAGGCGTTGTGACAGTAGATCTGAACCTGAATATTGAATATGGAAAGAATATCCTGGAGACTAGTAAAAAGGTTCAGGAGAAGGTTAAATCTTCCATTGAGAATATGACAGGGCTGGAAGTTGCAGATGTAAATATTCACATTGCCAGTGTAGATATGGAGAATGAAAAAGGAAAGTAACCCTTTCCTTTTTTCTGTTACATACATGGTACTGTCGCCGTCAGGCGGCATGTCTGTTTAGGAGGAATTATGCGAAGAAGAGAGCAGAGAGAACATATATTTAAGCTTCTGTTCATGACAGAATTTAATTCAGAGGAAGAGATGGATGAGCAGCTCTCCCTCTATTTTGACAGCCTGGAGGAACTGGCTGAAAAAGATCAGGAGTACATGAGGGAAAAATATAATCATGTACTGGAGCATCTGGATGAAATTGATGCACTTTTAAATGAAACAAGTAAGGGCTGGAAAACAAAAAGAATGAGCCGTGTGGATCTTACCGCCCTGCGTCTGGCTGTATATGAACTGAAGTTTGATAAAAATGTACCTACAGGGGTGGCTATCAATGAGGCTGTGGAGCTTGCCAAGAATTTCGGTGGCGACACATCAGGCTCCTTTGTAAACGGTATCCTTGGCAAGATTGCCAAAGACGAAGATACTAAAGACGAAGATACTAAAGTCGAAGATACCAAAGGCGAAAGCGAAGAGAAAACAGAATGAAAAATGCATATTCTGTAGGTCAGGTAAACCGTTATGTAAAGAACATGTTTACCCAGGATTTTTTTCTGCAGAAGATATATGTAAAAGGAGAGGTGTCCAATTGTAAATATCATACAAGCGGGCACATCTATTTTTCCCTGAAGGATGAAACCGGTACTCTGAGTTGCGTGATGTTTGCAGGGCACAGAAGAGGACTGGCTTTTTCCATGAAGGATGGGGATAAGGTGATCGTTGGTGGTTCTGTTGATGTATATGAGAGGGACGGACGATACCAACTCTATGCGAAGGAGATAACCCTGGAGGGAGCAGGAGCTCTCTATGAGAGATACCTGGCATTAAAACAGGAACTTGAAGAAATGGGAATGTTTGCCGGAGAGTATAAACAGCCCATTCCCAAGTTTGTCAGACGTCTGGGTGTAGTGACAGCTCCTACGGGTGCTGCTGTACAGGATATCAGAAACATCTCATATCGCAGAAATCCCTATCTTCAGATTATTCTGTATCCTGCTCTTGTACAGGGGACAGGCGCGGCAGAGAGCATTGTGAAGGGCATCCGTATGCTGGACGGGTTAAATGTGGATGTGATCATTGTCGGCAGAGGTGGAGGATCTATTGAGGATCTCTGGGCATTCAATGAGGAAATTGTGGCAAGAGCAATTTTTGAATGCAGAACCCCGGTTATTTCTGCAGTGGGACATGAGACAGATTTTACAATTGCAGATTTCGTGGCAGATCTGAGAGCTCCTACGCCGTCGGCTGCGGCAGAGCTGGCAGTAGATGATTACAGAAGCGTGGTAGAGTCGGTTTCTGCTTACAGACAGAGAATGTACCGGGCTATGAGTACACGTCTGGATTTTTACAGGAGCAGACTGGCGAATTTTAGTACAAAGTTTGGCTATCTGAGTCCGGAGTACAGGCTGAGAGAGCAGAGGCAGCGTCTGGCAGATGCAGAGAGCAGCCTGCAGAATGCAATGGAAGGAAAGCTTACGGAGAACAGACACAGGCTTTCATTGTATGTGGAGCGTTTTACGGGATTATCACCTCTGCGTAAGCTGAATCAGGGCTTTTCTTATGTGGCAGACCAGGAGAAAAGGACACTGACAAGTGTAAAACAGGTAAAAAACGGGGATACCATTTATATATCTGTAACAGATGGAACTATAGAAGCAAAGGTGAACAGCATCAAAAAGGAGGAGCGTATCCATGTCCAAGGATAAGAGCAATGATCAGGTACCGGAAGAAAAGACTCTGGAGGAGGCTTTTACAGAGCTTGATGGACTGGCAGAAAAGCTGGAGGACAGAGAAACCTCACTGGAGGATTCTTTCCGGTTTTACAGACAGGGGATGGAGCTTTTGAAATTTTGCAGTGAGAAGCTGGATACTGTGGAGAAAAAGATGCTGCAGATAAATGAGGATGGGACATTCAGTGAATTTTCAGGAAGAATTGACTAAAAAAACCGAAGAAATAGAAGCTGTGATCAGGGAATACCTTCCTGCGGAAGAGGGCTTTTCCAGAACTATGGCTCAGGCTATGAATTACAGTATGCTGGCAGGAGGCAAGCGCCTTCGTCCTATGCTGATGCAGGAAACTTTCAGGATGTTTGGAGGCAGCGGGAAGCTGGTGCAGCCTTTTATGGCAGGAATGGAGATGATCCATACCCATTCTCTGATCCATGATGATCTTCCTGCCCTGGATAATGATGATTACCGGAGAGGCAGGCTGACCACACATAAGGTCTATGGAGAGGCTATGGGCATCTTAAGTGGAGTGGCACTTTTGAATTATGCCTATGAAACCATGCTGCAGGCATTTGCCATGGCAGAAACTCTACAGCAGAAGGATGCTGTGATACGTGCATTGCAGGTAATGGCTGCGAAGACAGGCATCCACGGCATGCTTGGCGGCCAGAGTGTAGATGTGGAGAATGACGGTAAAGCTCTGGAAAAAGATATGCTGGATTATATCTATGAGAATAAAACCTCTGCACTGATTGAGGCTTCCATGATGACTGGTGCTATTCTGGCTGGTGCTGATTCAGAGCAGGTATCGGTGATAGAGCAGGCAGCAAAAAGAATCGGACTGGCCTTTCAGATCCAGGATGATATCCTGGATGTGATCAGCACAGATGAAGAACTTGGAAAACCGGTTCACAGTGATGAGAAGAACCATAAGGTTACTTATGTGACGCTTTTTGGAACAGAAAAGGCGGCAGCACAGGTTGCCGGACTTTCAGCAGAGGCAGTAGAACTGCTGGAAAGTCTGAATAAGAATAATGAATTTCTGTATTTACTGGTGGAAAAGCTGGTAAATCGCAGAAAATAAAGGAAGGATACAAATGATTCTGGAAAAAATCAAAAAACCCAATGATATCCACAGGATACCTTTGGCAGATTTTCCGCTCCTGGCAGATGAAATCAGAGATTTTTTAATTCAGTCCGTAAGTAAGACAGGAGGGCATCTTGCTTCCAACCTGGGTGTGGTAGAGATGACCCTTGCACTGCATAATGTACTGAATTTTCCGGAAGATAAGCTGATCTGGGATGTGGGACATCAGGCATATACACATAAGATCCTTACCGGAAGAAAAGAACAATTTACAAATCTCCGGCAGGAAGATGGACTAAGCGGATTTCCCAAAAGAAATGAGAGTGATTGTGATTCTTTTGATGCAGGTCACAGTTCTAATTCTATTTCAGCAGGTCTGGGGTACGTGCGTGCCAGAGATATCCTGGGACAAAAGCATACCGTGGTTTCTGTGATCGGTGACGGTGCCCTTACAGGTGGTATGGCCTATGAAGCATTAAACAATGCGGCAGATTTAAAAACCAATTTTATTATTATTATTAATGATAATAATATGTCTATTTCCAGAAATGTGGGTGGAATGTCTACTTACCTCAGTGCTCTGAGAACTGCAGAAGCTTATACAGGGATGAAGCTTGGAGTGACGAAGACTCTGAAAAAGATTCCCAGGGTAGGGGAAGCTGTGGTTGATACCATGAGAAAGACAAAGAGCAGTATCAAACAGCTTTTTATTCCCGGTATGCTTTTTGAGAATATGGGGCTTACTTATCTGGGACCGGTAGACGGTCACAATATGCGTCAGATGATGAAGCTTTTTAATGAGGCAAAACGGGTAGAGGGCCCGGTGGTGGTTCATGTCCTCACAAAGAAAGGGAGAGGCTATGCGCCGGCCAGTAACTATCCGGCACGTTTTCACGGCACAGGTCCTTTTGACATCAAGACAGGGCGTGTGCTGGAGAAGAAAAAGAGTCCCACATACACGGATGTGTTTGCAAAAAAGATAGTTTCTCTGGGAGAAAAAAATAAAAAGCTGGCAGCAATCACAGCTGCCATGCCGGATGGTACAGGTCTGGTAGAATTTGGAAAAAGATTTCCGGACAGATTTTTTGACGTAGGAATTGCAGAGGAGCATGCCGTAACTTTTGCAGCGGGGCTGGCATTAGGAGGAATGATTCCTGTTGTTGCCATTTATTCCTCATTCCTGCAGAGAGCAGTAGATCAGATGCTTCATGACGTCTGTATGCAGAACCTTCATGTGATTTTTGCAATAGACCGTGCTGGTCTGGTAGGGGCTGACGGAGAAACACATCAGGGATGCTTTGATTTATCTTATTTATCCATGATGCCCAATATGAAGGTGCTGGCGCCAAAGAATGCAGCTGAACTGGAACAGATGCTGGAATATGCAGTAGACTGTGAAGGTCCTGTGGCAATTCGCTATCCAAGAGGCTGCGCTTATCAGGGACTGGCAGATTACAGGGCATCTGTGATGACTGGAAAAAGTGAGATCATTGCCAAGGGAAAAGAAATCGCAGTGCTGGGAGTGGGAGGTATGCTTCCGGATTGTGAAAAGGTCTGTCAGGGGCTGAGAGAAGACGGATATGATCCTACGTTAGTAAATGTAAGGTTCGTAAAGCCGCTGGATGTGGAGCTTTTGGATTGCCTTGCAGGAGACCACAGTATGTTTGTAACTGTTGAGGAGAATGTAAAAAGCGGTGGATATGGAGAGCATGTAGCTGCCTATATGGAGGCATGCCACCCGGAAAGCCGGGTACTTACGGCTTCTGTGTGGGATCATTTTGTACCTCAGGGTAAAGTGGAAAGCCTGCGTGCAAAGATCGGACTGGGAGTGGAAGATATCCGGGAGTCCATAGAAAACAGTGAGGTTTTGAAGAAAAAATGAAAAAGCGATTGGATATGCTCATGATGGACCGTGCCCTTGCACCTTCCAGGGAAAAGGCAAAAGCGTATATCATGGCAGGAGATGTATATGTAGATGGTCAGAAGGAAGACAAGGCAGGAACAATGTTTCCGGAGACTGTAAAAATAGAAGTAAGGGGAAATACACTTCCCTATGTGAGCAGAGGCGGCCTGAAGCTGGAAAAGGCAATGAAGAATTTTGATGTAACTCTGGAAGGCAAAGTCTGCATGGATGTGGGGGCTTCTACAGGAGGATTTACAGACTGCATGCTCCAGAACGGAGCTGTAAAGGTATATTCTATTGATGTAGGATATGGACAGCTGGACTGGAAACTTCGCAATGATCCAAGGGTAGTTTGTATGGAGAAAACCAATATCCGCTATGTGCTTCCGGAAAATCTGGAAGGTCCGGCAGATTTTTCTTCCATTGATGTTTCTTTTATTTCTCTTACCAAGGTACTTTTGCCAGTGAGAAATCTTCTCACAGAAGAGGGAGAAATCGTGTGCCTGATCAAACCTCAGTTTGAGGCAGGACGTGAGAAAGTAGGTAAAAAAGGAGTTGTGCGGGATCCGGCGGTTCACAGAGAAGTAATCGAGAAGGTACGGGACTATGCCATGAGTATTTTCATGGAGCCCTGTCATCTTTCATTCTCCCCTATCAAAGGACCGGAGGGCAATATTGAGTATCTGCTCCATTTGAAAAAGCATCCGGAGGGCAGTGAGATCACTGACAGTCTGCAGGTATCAGTGGAGGAAGTTGTTGCAGCTGCCCATGGGGAGCTGGATAAATAGTAATCCGGAGAAAAGAATTAACAGGAACGAATATTATGGACAGGTTTTATATTATTACAAACAGTGACAAGGATCCGGAATTTGCGTTTACAGGCAGAATTGTAGAATATCTGGAAAAATTTCATAAAAGCTGTACCGTACAGCGGGCATCCAGAAAGCAGGAGGGGAATTTTCATTATACGGATCCCTCTAAAATTCCGGAGGATACAGAATGCATTATTGTTCTGGGAGGAGACGGAACACTGCTTCAGGCTGCCAGAGATATGGTGCACAAAGACATTCCGCTTTTGGGGATTAATCTGGGACATCTGGGATTTCTGGCAGAGGTTGACCAACAGTCTCTGTACAGTGCACTGGATAAGCTGATGGCTGGAGATTATGAGATTGAAGAGAGAATGATGCTGGAGGGATCTGTCTATCGGGGACAAAAACTCATAGGCAGGGATATTGCCCTCAATGATATTGTGATCGGCAGAGATGGACATCTGAGAGTGGTGCGTTTTAAAAACTATGTGAATGATGTCTATCTGAATTCCTATAATGCAGATGGTATCATTATTTCCACTCCTACAGGTTCTACAGGCTACAGCCTTTCAGCGGGTGGTCCTATTGTATCTCCAAGCGCGGAAATGACCATTATGACTCCGGTTGCACCTCATACACTGAATACCAGGAGTGTCATTTTTCCGGCAGAGGATGTGATCACTGTAGAAATCGGCAAGGGCAGACACAATGACTGTGAAAAAGGACTGGCTTCTTTTGACGGTGATACCACGATCCCAATGGTTACCGGGGACTGTATCATTATACGGCGGGCCGATGCGAAAACCAGAATCCTGAAGCTGAACCATTTAAGCTTTGTGGAAGTTCTTCGAAGAAAAATGCGTGACAGTTAAGGAGGAAGGGTCATGAAGGTAGCAAGACATGAAAAAATTATAGAACTGATTCATCAATATGAGATAGATACACAGGAGGAGCTGGCTTCCAGATTGAATGAAGCCGGATTTAAGGTTACACAGGCTACGGTGTCCAGAGATATCCGTGCACTGAAGCTTACTAAGGTGGCAGGAAAGGATGGAAGATCCAGATATGCCATTATTAATAATGATTCCGGAAGTCTGGGGGCAAAATATACAAGGGTATTGGAAGACACTCTGCTTTCCATTGATGTAGGGCAGAATATTATTGTGATCAAGACCGTTTCCGGAATGGCCATGGGAGTAGCAGCAGCACTGGATGCACTGCATTGGCCGGAGATTCTTGGCTGTATTGCCGGAGATGATACCATCATGTGTGCAGCCAAGAATTCTGATATGGCTCTGGGTGCGGCAGAGAAGCTGAGAAGCTTTGTGCGTCTGAACAGGTAATGACAGGTTTTTATCGATAACAGTTATGAGAACAGTAACAGGAGGCAGGAAATGTTATCTCATCTCCACGTAAAAAATCTTGCACTGATAGAAGAAATAGAAGTAGAATTTGGTCCGGGCCTTAATATCCTTACAGGTGAGACCGGTGCCGGAAAATCCATTCTGCTGGGATCCATGCAGCTGATTCTGGGATCCAAGACATCAAAGAACATGATAAGAGAAAATGCACCCTATGCACTGGTGGAGCTGCTTTTTCAGATAGAGAATGAGAAAGTGGCTCAGGCATTGGAAACACTTGATATTTATCCGGAGGACGGACAGGTTCTTCTTTCCAGAAAAATTATGGAGGGAAGAAGTATCAATAAAATTAACGGCGAGACAAGTACCGTAAGTCAGATGAAGGCTGCAGCAGCCTGTCTTTTGGATATTCACGGACAGCATGAGCATCAGTCCCTGTTATATCAGGATAAGCAGCTTTCTATTCTGGATGCTTATGGAAGAGAAAAAATTTTACCGGTAAAAGAAAAGGTTCAGGAGGCTTTTCGTGAATACAGTGCATGCAGGGCAGAGCTGAAATCCATGGATATGGATGAAGAGCAGAGAAACCGTGAACTCGCCTTCCTTGAATTTGAGATCAAAGAGATTGAAAAAGCCAACCTCAGACCTGGAGAGGACGAGGAACTGGAGCATACATATCGGAAAATGAATAATGGAAAGCAGATTGTAGATTCTCTTCAGCTTGTACATAATCTCACAGGCTATGAGGCGAAGGAGGGAGCCGGCGAGACTGTGGGGGAAGCTTTGCGTGAGCTTGCCCGTGTGACACAGTATGATCCTCAGCTGAATACTCTGGAGGAAACGCTTACTTCAGTGGATGGCCTGTTGAATGATTTTAACAGGGAGTTGTCTGCATATCTGGAAGAGCTGACCTTTGATGAAGGCGAGTTCTATGAGACAGAAAGGCGCCTGGATCTGATCAATGGCCTGAAAGCAAAGTATGGGCGTGAAATAAAGGATATTTTTGTCTACAGAGATCAGCAAAAGAAAAAACTGGAAAAATTACACAGATATGAAGAAAATTTACAGGAACAGAAAAACAGACTGGAAAAGCTGGAATCTGTTTTACTGAAGTATTCGAATGAATTATCCAAAATCCGCAAAGAATATAGTGAACAACTGGAAAAAACGATTATTCAGGGATTGAAGGATCTTAATTTTCTGGATGTAAATTTTGCCATTGATTTTCAGAAAAAAAAGAATTATACAGATAACGGACTGGATGATATCCAGTATCTGATCTCTACTAATCCCGGGGAGAGCCTGAAGCCTTTGGGACAGATTGTATCCGGAGGTGAACTTTCCAGAATTATGCTTGCACTGAAAGCAATTCTGGCAGACAGAGACCAGATTGAGACATTGATCTTTGATGAGATTGATACAGGAATCAGTGGAAGGACAGCACAGAAGGTATCTGAGAAAATGGCGGTGATCGGAAGAAATCATCAGGTAATCTGCATTACCCATCTGCCCCAGATCGCTGCAATGGCAGACAGTCATTTTGAAATTGAAAAGCATTTAAGAGGAACAGAGACCATCACACAGATTCATGTGCTTCAGGAAGAGGATTCCATCCGGGAACTGGCCCGTCTCCTTGGCGGCGCGGAGATTACACCGGCAGTTTTTGAAAATGCCAAAGAAATGAAAGAATTGGCACAGAAACAAAAAAATACAAGATTGAAATAAATCAGGAAACCATATACTAAGAGAGGATAACCTTTAAGAAAAGGCATTCTCTCTTATTTTTTGTACCCAAAATCCGAAAGAAAGGATGGATAGAGATGAACAGAAGAAAAAAATACAAAATTTTTATCCTGTGCTGCCTGGCTTTGGATCTGATGACTATGGCGTGGCTGGGATACAGGTACCTGGACAGACAGATTCCCGATGAACTTCAGATTTCCAGGGGAGAAACCGTGAGTGTATCTGCGTTGCTGGATCATCCGCTGGTAAGCTTTGAAGAAGCCATAGAGGTATCTGCAGACGGAAGCTATACCCTTCCCTGTAAAATCCTGGGGTATATTCCTTTTAAGAGTATAAAGGTCACTCCTGTGGACGATAAAGCTGTATATGTCAGTGGCAGCACAGTGGGAATTTATCTCAGGACCAGGGGCGTTCTTGTGGTGGACACCGGGGAAATTCAGTCTCAGAGTGGAGAGACGGAAGAACCCTCCAAAGGTATTGTCAAACCGGGAGATTATATTTTGTCCATGAATGAAGAGCAGATAAAAGATAAAAAGGAACTGATCCGTGATCTGGATGAATTGGATGGAACCCAGGTACAGCTGGAGTTAAACAGAGAGGGAGAAATCCTTCCGGTTTCTGTAACTCCGGTGAAAGATTCCAAGGGCGCTTATAAGCTGGGACTTTGGGTGAGAGATGATACTCAGGGAATCGGAACCCTCACTTATGTGGATGAGCAGGGAAAGTACGGAGCTCTGGGACATGGGATCAGTGATGTGGATACAGCAGGACTTCTGGATATTCAGGAAGGAACTTTATATAAAGCCCAGATTCTGGCAGTATCCAGAGGAAGCAGGGGAAATCCAGGTGAACTTGCCGGAATGATTCGCTATGATAACAGTAATGTACTGGGAAGCATACAGGAAAACTGTAAAAACGGAATTTATGGACAGATGGATCTGTCTGATGCACAGAAACTCAGCCTGGTGAAGATGCCGGTAGCTCACAAGCAAGAGATAGAGACCGGACCGGCATTGATCAGATGCAGTGTGGATGGAAAGGTAAAAGAATATGAAGCACAGATCAAACGGATCGATCTGAATCATGAGGATTCCAATAAAAGCTTTATTCTGCAGGTAACAGACGAAGAACTGCTGGAGAAAACAGGAGGAGTAGTACAAGGGATGTTAGTGGGATATAATAAGGATAAACGCGGAAAAACCCAGTATTTACAAGGGTTTACATGACGTAGTTCATCCTTTTTATTGACCACAAAAAGGTGAAAATTGAGCAGGAAAGGAGAAAAATGATTAAAATTAGATTAATGGGAAAAAAAGAAGACATGCATGAGATGATAAAAAAAATATACCAGATCAAGGATATTGAAGTCATGGAACTGTCGGATTTTTATACTAACAAAGGTACAAGTAAATATGGAAGAATTTACATGGAAGTTGAAAAAATAAAATAAAAATGTAATTCCGGTATAGAAAAGGTCAGGTGATAGAAATGAGTAACACAGCGTTAAGTGCCGATCTTCTGTTGTGACCATGCTAAATATTTTTGGAAAACAGTTAAATTGAGATATCCGGAATATTGTCTGTGACTAAGGAGGAAGAAATATGTGTATTATTGCAGTTGCAAATCAGAAAGGTGGAACGGGAAAAACAACCACTTGTGTAAATTTAGGGATTGGACTAGCCAGGGCAGGAAAAAAGGTTTTATTAGTAGATGCCGATGCGCAGGGAAGCATGGCTGTAAGCCTTGGAGTCAGAGAACCGGACAATCTCGATTATACGATTGTAAATATCATGGAAAAAGTAATCAATGAAAAGGATATAGCTGACAGAGAGGGCGTTATGCATCATGAAGAGGGAGTTGATTTTATTCCTGCTAACATTGAATTGGCTGGATTAGAGACTGCCCTGGTTGAAGTGATGAGCCGTGAATTTATACTTAAGCTGTATCTGGATAGTATAAAAGAGAACTATGACTATATATTGATTGACTGTATGCCATCATTGGGAATGGTGACGATTAATGCACTGGTAGCTGCTGATTATGTACTGATTCCGGTAGAAGCTGCATATCTTCCGACAAAAGGTTTACAGCAGTTGATAAAAACGATAGGAAAAGTTCGCCGTAGGTTAAACCCATCGTTAGAAATTTTGGGAATACTACTGACGAAAGTTGACCGCCGTACGAATTTTTCCAAAGACATCTGTGATCAGATTCGGGAAGTTTATGGAAGACATATCCATATTTTTGAAAACTGTATTCCTATGTCCATTCGGGCGGCAGAAACATCGGCGGAGGGAAGAAGTATTTACTATTATGATCCCAAAGGTATCGTAGCAGAGGGATATCAGAGTCTTACAAAAGAGGTGCTGAAAAATGAGAAGCAAAAGTGCTGAGAAAATTAAACTTACATCATATGAAGATCTGTTTGGAGAAACTGAACAGGATAATGGAGAAAAGGTTGTTTATATTTCACTTGATAAATTGCATCCCTTTAAAAATCATCCATTTCATGTAAATGATGATACCAAAATGCAGGAAACAGTAGCCAGTGTAGAGCAGTATGGTGTATTGGTCCCTGGTATTGTACGTCCATCTGAAAATGGTACATATGAGATTATTTCCGGACATAGACGATGTAGAGCGTGCGAACTGGCAGGCATGGATAACATGCCTGTTCTGATCAGAAATCTGAATGATGATGAGGCTACTATTATTATGGTAGATTCTAATATTCAGAGAGAAGATATTACTCCAGGTGAAAAGGCTTTTGCTTATAAGATGAAATTTGAAGCGTTGAAGCATCAGGGAAGTAAAGGAGATAAGTTTACTGCTGATATTGTAGGTGAAAAGGCAGGAGAGAGTGGCAGAACCGTACATCGTTATATCCGTTTGACTGAGTTGATTCCGGAGATACTGCAAATGGTAGACAGCAATATGATTAATGTGGGTATTGGTGAAAAATTATCTTATCTGAGAAAGAATGAACAGGAATACCTGCTGAGAATATTATCGGAAAGAAATATCCATATAAAAAAGGAACAGGCAGAACAATTAAAAAAGTTAAGTGACGAAGAAATGCTTACTGAGGAAATAGTAAGATCAATTCTCGTTAAAAACAATTCAACAGAGAAAAAGGATACTCTTTCATATAAAACAATAGGGCGATTTTTTCCATCAGATTATACAAAAGAACAGATAACTGCTGTTGTATTTGAACTTTTGGAAGAATGGAGAGAGAGCAAGGCAGGTGAAGATTAAATGCAGAAAGTACAATTTGAATATTTCCATAATGATGATTCTGATCAGTATAGCTTTTATCGCATTCCGAAATTGCTGTTTACAGAGGAATATTTTTCCTCACTTTCTTGTGAAGCAAAGGTATTGTACGGTCTTATGTTAGACCGTATGAGCCTGAGCCTAAAGAACAAATGGTTTGATGAGCAGAATCGGGCGTACATCATTTTTACAATAGAAGATGTAATGGAACTCTTGAATTGCAAAAGCCAGAAAGCAGTTAAGATCATGAAAGAACTTGATGCAGAGGATGGGATTGGACTTATTGAGAAAATAAGACAGGGATTTGGAAAGCCTAATATCATTTATGTGAAAAATTTTATGATAAAAGAAACTGAGGAACAACAGCAACAAGTCCAACAGAATGAGCTGCCTAAGAATTGTGAAAATCAAAATTCAGTAATACAGAATCCGGCAGATTTTAGCACTGTCGATGGTGAAAATCAAAATTCAGTAATGCGAAAGCCTGGAGATTTTAGTAGTGTCGATGGTGAAAATCAAAATTCAGTAACGCGAAAACCCGCAAATTTCAGCATCGTCGATGGTGAAAATCAAAATTCAGTAATGCAGAATCCAGGAGATTTCAGCAATGCCGATAGTGAAAATCAAAATTCAGTAATTGTGAAAATCAAAAATCAAGAATGTCGAAAATCAAAATCTAATTATACTGATTATAGTAAAACTGATATAAGCAAGAATAATCCTATCTATCTATCAAAAACAGGGTTGATGGATGAGATAGATACATACAAAAGCGTTGTGAAGAAAAATATTAATTACACATGTTTTGAAAATGACTGGGCTTATGATATAAAGATGGTGGATGAGCTGATTGATCTGATAGTGGAAATCATGACACTGCCAGATGCTATAACAGTAAGAATTGGTGGAGTAGAGAAAAATGTAGCTCTAGTAAAAAGCCAGTTTATGAAGCTGAAAAAAGCACATATAGAGTATGTGATGAATTGTCTGAAGAAAAATACGACCAAAATCGTTAATATCCGTGCGTATCTGTTAACTACCCTGTATAATGCGCCGTTGACTATGGACAGCTATTATCAGGCAAAGGTGAATTATGATCTGTATGGAAATAGTTAAACTTTGTGACATCGTGTCACAAAGTAGAATTAATATGTTGACTGTATGAATATAAATGATCAGAGTGGGAAGGAAAGAGAGAAGAACGATGAAATTAACAGAAAAAATGGAAGAATTCATGAATGATCTGATTGGAGAAAGAATGGAACAGGTATATCAGGAAAAAGACGGACGAAAATATGATGTGTTCAATGAAGAGCTAGAGCTTGCGCATCAAAACGTGCTGCGGAAATTACCAAAAGAACAGAAAAAGATATTATTTGATTATGCAACAGAGGCAGCTAACAGATGCAGTGACATGAATGAATTTTATTATCGTATGGGATTAAGAGACGGTTTAATGTTGAAAGATGTAATTCAGACAATGTTGGATGTATTGATAGAATAGAGCGGTATTCCAGACGATTTTCCTGAGGTCAGGAAAATCGTTGAAGCTGGAATAACGAACCCCAAAAATTACAAGAGTTTTGACTTTTAAACTGAAAGGTGCAGGCGAGCTTATTACTGATATTATGGGAGTATGAAACTTTTTTCGATGATATCATCCTGCATATCTAACTTCCATAAATTGTTTTTCGCTATCAGAAACCGGTGGATTTTCCAGCGCTTTAATCCAATAGATTTCTCCATCGCATTCTAACTGAATATACATCTTTCCATTTATGAGTGCGCATTTAATGATTTTTGTTAATGATCCGGTTTTCAGTGTTGTGTTCACCGCAGTAGCGCCTGGTCTGGTATATGCCGGAAGATCACTGTTTACTGTGAAATATCGGCTGCTTCCGTCTGCGGAATATATTTCTTTATAGGATCCATATCTGCTTGTCGGAACAAATTTTCCATTGACATATTTGTAGGTGAAATTAATTGCATTGATACCAAGAGAATAAGAAACGATGCTCTCTGTAATTACAATCTTATTTCCATTTAAGTTGGTAACTTCGCCTATGCGATGGTTTCCGTATCCTGCCATAATTTCAGTGAAATCAAGGGCCTTTCTGAACTTTCCGTTTGTGTATTTTAATAATGCACATACAGGTCCGTCACCATTATCGGCTGGTGCATAGAGATATAAAAACGGCTGTCCGTTTTTCAATGTATAAATATTTGCTATAACATTATAAAAACGTGTATTTTTTAATCTGTAAGCTGTTTTTCCATTAATTGATACAGTAAGTGATGTATATGTTTCATCGTCGGTTTGATTGGCTGCTCTGATTCTGAGTTTATCTTTCGTTCCATCACCGGTAACATCATATGCTGTGTATGTCCGATTTGCTTTTAATAGGACCCCATTTGCCGCTGCTTTTACGGGTCTGGAGAAGATAATTGCAAAACCAATGGCCAGAAACATAGTAAACACAGAAATAAAACTATTTCTTTTTCTCATAAAACATGACCCCTTTCGTGTAGGAATTGCTATAATTTTTATATTTTTATTGTATCATTGTATATGTGCAAATTGTATTTTTTAAG
>CAKRYE010000008.1 GCA_934426285.1 uncultured Blautia sp. | reverse complement strand
CATAATTTTTTTCTCATATACTACACCTCTTTTCTGTTATGGATTATTTTGTATTTTTATTTTCTCAGATCCTGGTGGTTTTGTCACTGGCATTAGTGACAGGTAAACATAAAACTGTTTGCAAAATTGAGTGCTTATCTTATTAAATAGAATAGATTTCTGCTCAAAATAGGTATATAATAAAAGAAATACTACGAAACATAGAGGATAGTGTATGTTAGATTACGAAAGAACAGAAGATGGCAGAATTTGCTTTAAAGTTAAGAAATGCATTTACCCTTTAAAGGCTGTCTACAGGGCTGCATATTTGCTGACAGATGAATATTATATAGGAATCGATCAGAATGCAGAAGAATATTTTATTTATTTTTCCAGTAAAGAGAGAACGTATGAGGGAAAAATGAAAGCAGTGGATTATGAGGATGCCGGACGCTTTCAGAATGAGCTGCTGGATCAGAGTATGAAACTGGAGATTGGGAAAGATACCAGACAGCTTCGGGAGCTGATCGTGACAAGAGCTTTATACAGCGCGTTCATTCCACAGGACGAAGAGGCGGAGACAGATAGAAATGAAGAATATAATCTGGAAGAAATTGCTGAGGCATGGAATGATGAAAAATAGTTTGTTGCTAAATAAAGGAATTTATACCTGGGATGCAGTGGAGAAATCCATATCAGCTTTCAGTAGTCTTGCAGATATTTTAATAGCGGAAGAAAGTAATTATTATCATTTGATTTTCTCGAAATGTAAGGCAGATGTGGAAATATTGCTGAATGAATTCAGAAATTATGTCCTTATAGTAACCATTAAAAATACGGGGGATTTGTATGACTGATCATGCTGTAAATTATGTTGAGTATTTTATGCTCCTGTATCTTATATTTATCTGTGCAGTTGCAGCAGTGACAGACTGGAAAAGAGGAAAGATTTACAATAAATGGCTGACTGTGGGAATGTGTCCGGGGATTGTGCTGGCAGCTTTGTACTATTTCTGGCATAGAGATCTTATATCCCTGTTTCTTACGAATTTTCTGTCAGCATTTATCATTGCAGTTTTGTTTTTTGCATGGAAATTATGGGGGGCAGGTGATTCGAAATTATGGTTGTTTGTGAATTTCCTTTATCCTGCCGGATGGTATGCGATTGCTGATAAAATGCTGTTTCCGTCAATGATAATGTTTATGCTGATCTTCATTGAAGCTTATATTTATCTGATAGGAGAATCTCTGTGGCTTGCAGTTTTTCATAAAGATAAAGCAGTTACTTTTCATCAGGAGAAATTTCAGCCGGAACAGTTGTGGGATGTAGGTTTTTCTATTTTATTTTTATCACTGGTATACACTGCCTGCAGCTATATACTGAAAGACTATTTTGAAAGTAACAGGATTTTTTTCTCTCTGATAGGAATCCTGATGACAAATAAGCTGATATCCACAAGAGTACCTCATAAGAAGATATGGACATTGGGAATGTTGATTGTATATTTGGTTATCAGTCTTAGTTTCCGGGGAGGATATGATCTCAGAATGTTGGGAATGACGGTAATCCTTGTAGTGGTGACTCATTTCAGCCTGAAGTTTGCAGACAGATTTAATTATGAGTGGATTCGGACTTCCGATGTGAAAGCAGGAATGATTTTGTCTTATTTTGCAATTCAACAGTTTTATGGTTCCAGGGTAAAAGGTTTGCCGGTTTCTACGGATGAAACTACGAAGTCAAGGATCACTCAGGAAGAAGCAGATTCCATAAGAAGATGGGAGAAATCCAAATATGGAAAAACACAGATAATGGTTGTGAGATATATTCCATTTGCAGTCTTTATATTAATAGGAATGATTACATATTTGATCGGAGTATGGCGTTTAAAATGAAAAATTTTACGAAACTGACAGATCTCAGAAAGGATCGTCTCTGGAGAATTGAGAAAAGTGAAGACATTTGGTATGCAGCTGATGTTAATGGTGAAAAGTTCGCTATAGAGAGGGCAGAAGGGGAAGAATTATGCCATGGAGATGTAATAGAACTTACCCAAAAAGGAAAGGTGATCCGACTCCATGATGGAAGTTCTTCCAGTGCACTTGTCTATGTGACAAATCAGTGCAATTCTAATTGCATCATGTGTCCGGACTCTGTAAAAGTCCGCACAAGATCAAATCCTGTTACATACGAATATCTGATGGAATATATCTCATTACTGCCGTCAGATCTGATGCATGTAGATATTACAGGAGGTGAGCCTACTTTACTGAAATATAAACTTCAGCCGCTGATCAGACACATGACAGAACAGGCAGAGGAAGCAGAGGTTCTGATGTTGTCAAATGGAAGAAGCTTTGCTGATCGTAAATATGCAGCAGAGTTTGCTGTTTTTTCAGATAAGAGATTTAAGATTGAAATTCCAATCCATAGTGCACAGGAGGACAGGCATGATCTGATTGCAGGACGCCCGGGGAGTTTTGTGCAGACAAAGGCTGGTATTCATCATTTACTTGCGTATGGTGTGAAGGTTGGAATCCGTATCGTTGTTTCCAGACTGAATTATATGGAGTTGAATTCTATTATTCGTTTTATTGCTCAGGAATTTCCATCTGTTAAATACATAAATATTATGGGAATGGAAGTTTTGGGAAATGCATGGAAAAACAGGGAAGTTGTCTGGATAGAAATGGATGAATTAAAACCATATCTGCAAAGTGCATTGGAGGAGAGCTTCAGATGTGGGATTGAACCGGGTTTGTACAATTTTCCATTGTGTCTTTTTGACAAAAAATACTGGTACTGCTATAAGAACAGTATCAGCGGATATAAAATACGATACTTCGATGAGTGTGAACAATGCGGAGAAAAGCAGAAATGTGGAGGATTTTTCTTCTCTACCTACCATCATACAAAATATAAGGTCAGGGTACTGGAATGAGTAATAGGATGAAAAGAAATTATTTTAACTATAAGAAAGTAAAAGATAAATATCTTCTGACGAACGATCTTGGAAGATATATCTTTCTGACAAAGGAAGAATTCCTGCGTTTTGTCACGGATAAACTTGATTCGCAGGAAGAAATTGCAGAGAAACTTAAGGATGAATATTTTCTCTATGAAGGCAGCGATTATGATTTTGTAGAAAAAGCAGGAGCAGAATTTCGGGAATACAGAAGAAATCTTTTTCAGGGGGCATCACTTCATATTTTTGTACTGACGAAACAGTGCAATCAGCAATGTGTGTACTGTCAGGCATCTACAGATCTTGACAGGCATACAAAGATGACTTTTGAAACGGCAGAGAGAGCTGTTGACATTGCGTTACAGGCACCGGCACATTTTCTGACTTTCGAGTTTCAGGGTGGAGAGCCATTAATGAATTTTGAGACACTTCGGCATATTGTGGAATACACCAGAGAACAGCAGACGGACAAGGAAATTGAATTTTCGCTGGTTTCAAATCTTATGCTGCTGGATGAAGAAAAACTGGAGTTTCTTACTGAGAACCAGGTTTCTATCTGTACTTCTCTTGATGGAGATGAATTTTTACATAACAGAAACCGGCCATACCTGAACAGAAACGCTTTTAAAATTCTGGAGAAACGTCTGCAGAGATTAGAGGAATGCGAAACTCCGGTATCTGCAATTCAGACAACTACCAGATATTCTTTGTCAAGATACAAAGAACTGGTAGATCAGTATCATGCCTTTGGATTGAACCAGATTATTGTCCGACCATTAACTCCACTGGGGTATGCAAAGGATAACTGGGATACCATAGGATATACAGTGGAGGAATTTTTGGAATTTTACAGAAAAATTTTTGAATATATTCTGGAGCTTAACCGGAAGGGGATATTAATGGTTGAAGGTCATGCCAGAATTTTTCTGGATAAGCTATTTAACCATGATGCAGGGAATTATATGGAATTGCGTTCTCCCTGTGGTGGCGCGATCGGTCAGATGGCTTATTATTATAATGGAAAAGTTTACAGTTGTGATGAAGCAAGAATGCTTGCAGAGATGGGAGATGACAGCTTTTGCCTGGGAAATGTCTACGACAATGATTATAACCAATTGATGAGTGCACCGGCATGCAAGGTTCTTGCCAATGCATCTTGTCTGGAAGGTCTGACAGACTGTTGTGACTGCGTATATCATCCATACTGCGGAACCTGCCCGGTCATCAGTTATGCCAGATATAAGACTGTGTACCCAAGAATGGAAGAAGAATACAGATGCAGTATTTATAAAGGAATCCAGGAAATACTGTTTGAGAAATTGTACGAAAATGATGAACAGACAATAGGAATTTTAAAATCCTGGTGTCAGTAGAAAAAGGAGGAGAAAGAAAATGAAAAAGCTGCGAAAATTGTTGACTTTTGTGTTGATTAGTCTGGTTCTTACGCTGGGAATCGCACAACCCTGTGAGGTGATGGCTGCTACGCGGACACTTACCTATGATAATGGAGACATCTATATAGGAAATGTTAGTGATTCAGGGTGGGATGCGGATATTGACGATGACGATGCAAATATTTTTGAGAAAGAGGGAAAAGGAACCTACTACTGTAAGAATGGAGCCGTGATCACCGGTTACTGGGAAGATAATTATCTGGAAGGAAAAGCCACTGTAAAATATAAAAATAATGAAAAATTCACCGGATATTTTTCAGAAGATAAGAGAAATGGAAGTGGCACTTACTGGTTTAAGAATGGAGATAAATTTACAGGACGATGGAAAAATGACAAAATGAACGGTGCCGGTACTTATACATGGAAAAGCAAAAATTATGTAAAAGGAACCTGGAAGAATGGAAAGCTCCATGGTAAAGCAACACTGAAAATCAAGAGTAATGTATATTCTATTCAGGTCAGCAATGGAAGACTCACAAAGGTATATAGCAGAAAGAAGGTATGAGAATGGATAAGAATGAATTATTTCCTCAGATAAAAAAAGGAATTGAAGACTTTATGCAGGAGGAAGAGGGAAATATCTCCAGATCAAAAGTGGCTATGATTGGATCCATGATGGTGATTCTTGGAGTTATGCTTGCAGACAGTAATGTTTATGCGGCGCACAGATCTCATAGTTCCCATAGATCTCACAGTTCCCACAGCAGCCATAGTTCCCACAGATCAAGTACACATGGAAGCCATGCATCTCATTCTTCAAGCAGTCACAGCAGCCATGGCTCCCACAGCAATCATAGTTCCCACTCTTCAGGAAGCCATGTTTCAAGTGGGCCAAGCACTCATTCCTCAGGTGGTTCAGTTACAGTGAAACTTCCGAAAATGCAGACTCCGCAGTCAACACCGAACATGCAATAAGATAAAAAAGCCATAAAAAAAGAATCCAAAATATCTTGCAGATGCATATACCCAGTGGTATAATTCCAGAAAAAGTTCTTGGCAGGCAGCCAGCAGGACGGCTTTTTTATCAGGGTTTTATAGGAGGAAGATAGCAAGATGCAGACAGATATGACGGCAGGGAAGCCTATGAAAATGGTGCTTGGTTTTACCATTCCTGTTTTTCTTGGAAATGTGTTTCAGCAGCTGTACAGTATGGCAGATGCTGTGATCGTAGGAAAGTTTGTGGGTACCGGAGGCTTGGCTGCAGTTGGGGCTACAGGTACCATCAATTTCCTTATTATTGGTTTTGTACTTGGCATTACTGCAGGATTTGCGGTTCTGACGTCTCAAAAGTTTGGTGCCGGACGTATGGATGAGATGCGTAAGACCGTAGGAAATGCGGCAATCCTGTCAGCCGTGATCGCAGTAGTCCTGACTGCAGTCAGTATGCTGGGAATGCACTGGCTGCTTGTTTTTATGCATACGCCGGAGGATATTTTTGACGGAGCATATGGATATATTATGATCATCTGTGGAGGAATTTTTACTCAGGTATTGTATAATCTGGTGGCCAGCATCCTCAGGGCTTTGGGAAACAGCAAGACACCTCTGTATTTCCTGATCCTGGCGGCAGGATTTAATATTGTCCTTGACCTGGTCTTTATCATTGTGTTCCATTTCGGAGCGCCGGGAGCTGCCTGGGCTACCGTAATCTCCCAGGGAGTGTCAGGGGTTCTCTGCCTGATCTATATCAGAAAATGTGTCCCGGAGCTTCGGATGAAGAGAGAGGACTGGAGGTTTGATCCCGGGATTGCGGGAAAACAGATCCGTGTGGGAATCCCCATGGGACTTCAGTATTCGATTACTGCCATTGGAACTATGATGGTGCAGAGTTCACTGAATATCCTGGGCTCCGGTGCAGTAGCTGCTTTTACGGCAGGTTCCAAAATTGAGAATGTGTTTACCCAGGCCTTTGTTGCTTTGGGTACCACCATGTCTACCTACAATGCACAGAATATCGGTGCCCGTCAGCTGGACCGCGTGCGCAAAGGCTTCCGTTCAGCAGATGTGATCGGCTGTATCTATGCAGTGGCAGTAGGCTTTATCCTGTTTTTTGCAGGAAAGTATTTTGCGTATCTGTTTATCTCAGATAATGCGGAGACGGTGATCCCTATGGTGGATATTTACCTGCAGTGCGTGGGAATGTTTATGATCCCTCTTTATGTAGTCAATTGCTACCGCAATGGATTTCAGGGGATGGGGTATGGGCTTCTGCCTATGCTTTCCGGTGTTGCGGAGCTGATCGGCAGGGGAGTGATGGCTGTTGTGGCTGCCCACGAAAAAAGCTACAGAATGGCCTGTATGGCCAGTCCCTTTGCCTGGATCGTGGCCACAGCCCTTCTGTTTGTACTTTATTTCTATGTAATGAAGGATATGAAGAAAAAACTGTGCCTGTAAGCAGCAGATATTCTTACCAGCATTTACTGCAGGCGTCATATCCTCTGGCTTCTGCATCGGATTTTGAAATTTGCCGGGCATTGTCCGGATTCATTTTTCCACAGTTTGGAATACTGTGATACTTTTGGCCGGTTGCAGGTATCCACACCATTGTGCCTATATCTGCTCCGGCATTTTCTGTCTGTGCAGGAGCCGGATCGGATACCGTCGTTTCATTCTGACCTGAAGATGTTGCAGAAGAGCCGCCTGCAGAATAATCATTGCAGGGCTCCTGAGACCATGTGATGCCGGTTCCGTCAGATACTGCAATGATTGTGCCCTGTTTATCTGTACGGAATACAGGGATTTCCATATCTGACAGGCGTCCCATGGTATCAGCAGACGGGTGATGATACTGATTATCGATCCCACAGCTTATCACTGCGTAGGAAGGTGAGGTTGCTGCAAGGAAGTCCCAGGTTGTAGAGCTTGCGGATCCGTGATGGCCTACAGACAGCACATCGCAGTCAAGGTTCATGCCTGTACTGATCATATCCTGTTCACTGGTTTCCTCGGCATCGCCTGTAAAAATAAAACTGTTGGAGCCGTTTTCAAGCTTGATCACAAGGGAGTTGTCATTGCTGTTCTGGCTGATGCCGTTCGGCGCCAGTACAGTGAAGCTTCCGGTACCGAAATCAAAGGTCTCACCTACAGAAGGGTACTGTACGATGATGGCATTTGCAGTGGCAGTATTCATGAAATTGTTGAATAAATTGGAAGTATGTACATAATCCGGGCCGAAAATATTGCTTACAGAGAAATCATCTATGCAGGGAACAAGGCCACCGATATGATCCTCGTCATAGTGGGAGGCAATCATATAGTCAATGGTTTCTACATTTTGCTGCTGCAGATAAGAGATGAGTAGGTCGGCATGGCTCTGGTCTCCTCCGTCATAGAGAAGATTCTGACCTCCTGACTGTACCAGAATGGCATTTCCCTGTCCGATATCAATAAAATGGACAGCCATGTCTCCGTTTTCATCTGCATAGACTGTCAGGGCTGACTGGGGAGCCAGGGTAAACAGCAGCAGAAACAGGGATAATAATAAGGAAAGTAATTTGTTTTGCTTTTTCATAGGTACCTCCTGTAGGGCCTGTTTGGTTTCAGACATTTTTTCTTTTGCTTTCTCTGTTTAATTATAGCAAATGGAATCGACAAATTCTATTATATTTTTCACATTCTGTAAAGCAAGTATATTGACATTTGAACAGAGAAATGGTTTAATGAAAAAGATGGTATGCTATTTTTACCATGCGAAGGAGGATTGATAAATATGTCCAGAACAGGTATCTATGACATTCACTGTCATATTGTACCGGGAGTGGATGACGGCGCCTCAGATTATGAGGATACGAAGAAGCTTTTGCGTATGGAATATGATCAGGGGGTAAGGAACATTATTGCCACACCTCATTTCAGATTTCGTATGTTTGAGACCCCTTTGTCCAGAGTGCAGGAGCAGTTTTTGCTTGTACAGAAGGCAGCAGCGGAGATCGGTGATGATCTTCAGGTATATCTTGGCTGTGAGTTCCACGCCAATATGGAGATGTACCGTATGCTGAGAGAGGGAGAGGTCAGCACCATGGCAGGTTCCAGGTATGTGCTGGCGGAGTTTTCGGAGAGCTCAGAGGGCTCTTACATAAGGGAAAGGCTGAACAAGCTGATTTCCAGTGGCTATAAGCCCATTGCAGCCCATATAGAAAGGTATGAGGCCACAAGGTCAGACCTGGGCTTCGTGGAGGAGCTTGTGGATATGGGAGTATCCATGCAGATCAATGCAGACAGTATTGTGGGTAAGGAAGGCTTTTCCACCAAAAGGTATTGCAGGAAACTGATGAAATATGATCTGGTGAAGTTTGTAGGCTCAGACTGTCACAATACCAGAAGCCGTATTTCCAGGATGGGCGAAGCCTATGATTATGTTGCGAAAAAAATGGGAGAAGCTTATGCAGACCATTTATTTATAGAAAATCCCCGGAGAATTCTGGAGGATGCGAAAAGAAGGAAGGAAAGATAAAGCCAAATGGAACAACACAATGTACAGAACAACGATGAAGTAGAAATTGATTTACTGGAAGTATTCTATGTATTGCTGGATAAGATCTGGGCCATTATCCTGTCCGGTGTGCTTGCAGCATTGGTGGTAGTGGCAGCTACGCTTCTGTTTGTGACCCCGCAGTATGAATCTACTACCAAAATGTATGTGCTCAGCAAGCAGGACAGCAATACGCTGACCAGCCAGGATATGCAGACCAGTTTGTCCCTGACTAAGGACTATGCGGAGCTGATCAAGAGCCGTACAGTTACGGAGGGAGTTATTACCCAGCTGAATCTGGATATGACTCATGAGGAGCTTCTCCAGAAGATGACTGTGGATTCTGCCACAGATACCCGTATCCTGTCAATTTCTGTGAGAGATGCAGATCCCTATGTAGCCTGTGAGATTGCCAATGCTATCCGTGACGTGGCTGCCAACCATATCAAGAATGTTATGGATATTGATGCGGTAAATGTGGTTGAGACTGCCAATATTCCGGAGCAGAAGGTAAGCCCCAGCATTTCCAAGAATGGTGTGATCGGCGGACTTGTAGGTGTGCTTCTTGCAGCAGCTGTGATCCTGATTTCTTATCTGTCTAATGATACCATTAAGACTCAGGAGGATGTAGAACGTTATCTGAATCTGAGTACACTGGGTACGATCCCTATGTCTGAAGAGGACCGTAAGAATAAAAAGAAAAAGAAGCAGAAAAAACAAAAAAGGGGAAGAGGGAGAAGATAAGTCATGAAAGAAGTAAATATATATCGTCCAATGCTGGATTATAGCGCTAATGAGTCCTATAAATCCTTACGAACCAATCTCCTTTTCTGTGGAGAAGAGAAAAAGGTAATTGCCATTACCAGCTGTACTCCAAATGAAGGTAAGAGTACAGTATCACTGAATCTGGCCTTATCTCTGGCAGATTCCGGTAAGAAAGTCCTGCTCATCGATGCGGATCTTCGTAAATCTGTACTTCTGGGAAGAACAGAGGTTGATCAGGAGATCAAGGGCCTTTCCCACCTCCTTTCTCATCAGGAAACTATTGAAAACGTGATTTATGCAACCAATATCCCCAGATTTAATATTATTTATGCAGGAACGGTACCGCCAAACCCTGCGGAGCTTCTTGGCGCAGAATACTTTAAGCGTGTGCTTGCAGCTGTAAAGAAGGTTTATGATTATATAATCATTGATACTCCTCCTCTTGGAAGTGTCATTGACAGTGCGGTTATTGCAGATGAATGTGACGGTTCCATCATTGTTATGGAGTCCGGAGCCATCAGTTATCGTTTTGCCCAGGAGGTTAAGGATCAGCTGGAGAAATGTGACTGTCCGATCCTTGGTGTGATCCTGAATAAAGTAGATATGAGCAAGCAGGGCTACTATGGTAAGTATTATGGTAAGCACTATGGCAAATACTACGGAAAATATTATGGCAAAGATAATAACAGTAAAAACCAGTAAGGAGCAGTGATTATGGCAAAAAAGTGGATTGCAGTGATGCTGGTTGTCTGCGTGGGGCTGGCTGGCGGAGTCGTATATCTGAGAACGGAGTCCGATCATAAGGGCCCTGAGATTGCCTGCTCAGATCAGGCGGCAAAAGAATATGACCCTTCTATGAGCGATGCAGACCTGACCCAGGGCATTACTGCCAGTGATGATGTAGACGGAGATGTGACAGATACTCTGACTGTGGAATCCGTGTATGAGGTGGATGATTCTCATGTGGTTGTCACTTATGTGGCAAAGGATAACTCCAATAATATTACCAAGTTTAAGAGAAATTTAGAGGCTGACCCTGAGAAAATGCGGGACAGTGGGGTAGTGAAGAGAGGAACAAAGTCTGATGCTGATACGGAAACAGATGCAGAGCCTACCCAGGTTCCGGTGGAGGATGTGGAGACAGGAGATTCTGAGTTTGACAGTACGGATCTGTCTTTGACTCCAACCCCTGAATTAACTCCTGCCTCAGATGATCCTGCTGCTCTGGCAGAACAGGAGCAGGTGGCAAAGGCGGATGCCATGCCATCCACCAGCCCGAAAATTTATCTTACAGACTATTATGTGACTACTTCTGTGGGAAGTTCTGTGGATCTGCTTTCTTATGTGAAGGATATTCAGGATGATACAGATGAGACTTCTGAACTGTGGAAGAGAATCCAGATTACAGGACAGGTGAATACTGCAGTAGCAGGTACTTATACCTGTACCTATTATGTGGTTGACATAGCCGGCAATATGTCCAACAGTGCTGAGTTGACAGTGGTTGTAGAATAGCTTAGAAAGTGATTGGGCTGCCTGTCTTTACAGGCAGCTTTCAGTCGTAGAGAGGATATAAGATGAAGGTTAAATCAAAAAAACAGGATCGGATTCCCGGAATTGTCATTTCCCTGATCTTATTTGTTATTGAGTGCGCTTTTTTGGTGCTGCTCCTTTATACGAAGCTTATTTCCATGAAATATATCGGCATAATAGCTGCCGGGCTTCTTTTGCTTCTGGTGATCGTATATTTTCTGGTGAGAAAAATACGAAAGACAGTGCCCTTTTGTATCGGTGTAGTGCTGGCTCTTCTGATCACAGTAGTGCTGGGACTGGCCAGTCTGTATATATACAAGACAGTATCTACCCTGGATAGTATTACCGGAGTGAATCAGGAGTACACAGAGATCAATGTGTATGTGAAGCAGGATGATAAAGCCCAGAAGTTGGCAGATGCATCCGGTTACACCTTTGGTATTCTGGGAGAGCTGGACCGTACCAACACAGATGCAGCTCTGAAGCAGGTGTATAATGAACTGGGAACTGATGTACAGACCAGTGAATATGCAGGTCTGGGAGAACTGGCAGATGCTTTGAATAATGGAACCTGCGGTGCCATTCTGCTGAATAAGGCTTACCTGGATGTGATCGCAGAGATGGATCAGTACGGATCTTTTCCATCCCAGATCAGAGAGATCGCTTCCCTGAAGGTTGCCACAGTGGTTGAGAGAAATACTCCGGCAGCCCAGCAGACATCCTCTGCTGATGAGGAACAGACCTCTTCAGACACTTCTGCAAAGGATGACGCGGTTACAGATGAGGTATATACTATTTTTGTCAGCGGTATTGATACCAGAGGCGGAATGACTGCCTCCAGCCGCAGTGATGTGAATATTATCCTTACTCTTAATGCTACTACAAAGCAGATCCTTATGGTCTCCACACCCAGAGATTATTTTGTGCCCCTGTCTATTTCCAACGGTGTGCCGGATAAGCTGACTCATGCAGGCATCTATGGTGTAAATGTATGTATGGATACCCTGGATATGCTTTATGATATCAATATCAATTACTATTTCAGACTGAATTTTGCAGGATTTGAGCAGATTATTGATGCCCTTGGCGGAGTTACTGTTAATTCTGATTATGATTTTGATTCTGGTAATACTACGGGCTATCACTTTAATCAGGGTGAGAATCATCTGAACGGCGAACAGGCTCTTGTCTTTGCCAGAGAACGTTATGCTTTTAAAGAGGGAGATCGTCAGCGCGGACGTAATCAGATGGCTGTGATCCAGGGTGTAGTCGATAAGGCAACCCAGCCTGCATTCCTGAAGAACTACCTTTCTGTTCTGGACAGCCTGGATGGTGCTTTTGAGACCAATGTTCCCTATGATGTGATGGCCTCTCTGGTCCGCAAGCAGCTGGACGAGGGCGGAACCTGGCAGGTATTGTCTTATAGTGTAGATGGTACAGGGGATACTCAGAAGCCTTATTCCATGAGCTCTAAGGCATATGTTATGATCCCGGATCAGAACACAGTGGATAAGGCTAAGGTGCTGATGAAGAAAGTGCGGGAAGGCTTCCGGTTATCTGAGGCAGATGTGGCCAGATAGGCTGACTACCGCAGCGGGTGCTTTTTCTTCCATTCACGGATGAATTCCAGCTGTTCCTGGTCGGAGATTTCCTGGGAAGCAGCGTCATTTCCGGCTGCTACACAGCAGAGCAGGATAAAGAGCTGAAACAACAGAAAGATAAGTATCAACAATAAGATCATAGAATATTCCTCCCCTTGGATGATATATTTGACGGATTGTTGTGAGATACATCACTTTTTAAGTATTGGTCTATCATCCGGGATTTATACATTTTATGAAAAACCGGCAGAAATATGTGTTCAAAGCACATATGAGGTTACATTTAAAAATCCTCCGAATAAAGTAGAGTAAGCAATATCTTCTGCTTTTTCGGAGGATTTTTATATGGAAAATTTTGACATAGATCAGTTAGGTGATACAGGCTATACCGGAAAGAATGTCTGCGTGTGTGTGCTGGATACCGGTATTTATCCTCATATAGATTTTAAAGACCGGATTATCGGCTTTCAGGATTTTGTAGGAAAACATATGCTGCCCTATGATGATAATTCCCACGGCACTCATGTAAGCGGTATTATCGGCGGAGACGGAAGCGCTTCAGGAGGAAGGATCAGGGGAATCGCCCCGGAGTGCAGCCTGGTTGCCCTGAAGATACTTGACAGATATGGAAATGGAAAAAAGAGGGATGTACTGCGGGCTTTTGACTGGATCTTGAAAAATAAGGATACTTACCGGATTCAGGTGGTAAATATTTCCATAGGGACAACCTGCAGAGAAAAACAGGATCACAGACAGCTGATCGAAGGGGTGGAAAGACTGTGGGATGCAGGGCTGGTAGTGGTGGCAGCTGCAGGAAATCAGGGTCCCCGGTCAGGAAGTGTTACGGCTCCGGGCAGCAGCCGTAAGATCATCACTGTGGGGTCAAGTGATCTGCTTACAGGCAGAACGGCTATTTCCGGAAGAGGACCTACCTCAGAGTGCATCTGCAAGCCGGATCTGGTAGCTCCGGGCAATCGTATTCTGTCCTGCGCTCCGGGAACGGATTTTGCCTATGGGGTGAAAAGCGGGACCTCTATGTCCACACCGTTAGTCAGTGGCGCTGTAGCCCTTCTTCTGCAAAAATATCCTACTCTTACCAATGTAGAAATTAAAAGATGCCTGAAAGAATCGGCCAGAGACCTGGGGCTGCCCAGGAATCTGCAGGGCTCGGGAGAACTGGATATGAAACAGGCATTGACGAACGAATCTATTTCCGTTAAAATGATACGTAAATTGTAATGCTTCAGTGTAGTAACGCTGAACAGTTACTATAAAATGATAAAGGGATGAAACCCGTACAAAGAGGAGGATCTTTATGAAAAAAATTCAGATGCAGACACCGCTTGTGGAGATGGACGGAGACGAGATGACCCGAATCCTCTGGAAGATGATCAAGGATGAGCTTCTTCTTCCTTTTATTGATCTGAACACAGAGTACTATGATCTTGGCCTGGAATACAGAAATGAAACAGATGATCAGGTAACTGTAGATGCAGCAGAAGCTACAAAGAAATATGGCGTTGCTGTAAAATGTGCGACCATCACTCCGAATAAAGCCAGAATGGAAGAGTACACACTGAAAAAAATGTACAAAAGTCCTAACGGTACTATCCGTGCCATTCTGGACGGAACTGTGTTCCGTGCCCCTATTGTAGTGAAAGGGATCGAGCCATGCGTAAAGAACTGGAAGAAACCTATTACCATTGCCCGTCACGCTTATGGAGATGTATATAAGAATACAGAAATGTATATTGACGGACCGGGAGATGCTTATCTGCTGTTTAAGGGTGAGAACGGTGAGGAGAAAAAGGAACTGATCCATCATTATGAAGGCGCAGGTGTCCTTCAGGGAATGCATAACCTGGATGCATCCATCACAAGCTTTGCAAAGTGCTGCTTTAATTATGCACTGGATACAAAGCAGAGTCTGTGGTTTGGAGGAAAGGATACGATCTCCAAGATTTATGACGGACGCTTCAAGGAGATTTTTGCAGAGGTTTATGAAAAGGAGTTCAAAGAGAAATTCGAAGCTGCAGGAATTGAATATTTCTACAGCCTGATCGATGATATCGTTGCCCGTGTTATGAAGGCAGAAGGAGGATTTATCTGGGCCTGCAAGAATTATGACGGAGATGTTATGAGTGATATGGTTTCCTCTGCTTTTGGTTCTCTGGCAATGATGACTTCTGTGCTGGTATCTCCGGACGGATATTATGAATATGAGGCTGCACACGGAACTGTGCAGAGACATTATTATCGTCACCTGAAAGGAGAAGAGACTTCTACCAATTCCGTTGCTACTATTTTTGCATGGACAGGTGCTCTCAGAAAGAGAGGGGAGCTGGACGGCAATCAAGAACTGATGGAATTTGCAGATAAGCTGGAAAAAGCCACTCTGGGAACCATCGAAGATGGCAAAATGACCAAGGATCTGGCTCTGATCACAACCTTAAAGGATGTGGAAGTATTAAACAGTGAGCAGTTTATTAAAGCAATCCGCGAGAAGCTTACATCCCTGATGTAAGGGGTAAAATAAAAAGGGAAGGGCCTGCATTATGCAAGCTCTTCCCATTTTTCATATAAGCCCTCCAGTTCTTCTGTGATGGCTGTCTTTTCTTTGCTTAATCTGGCACATTCTGCCACATTGGTGCATATCTCCGGGAGAACCATAGTTTCATCGATTTCCTTATCTCTGGTTTCCAGTTCTTCGATCCGGGCTTCCACCTTCTTTAATTCATTTTCGCGTTTTCTCTGCCGTGCCTGCTCTTCTTTCTGCTGCTGCCAGGAAAGCTTGTTGTCTGAAGCCTGTTTGACCTCTGCTTCAGCCTGGGCTGCTGCCGGAGCATATTTTTCTGTAAGCTCTTCCCGCTTTTCCAGATAATAATCATAGTCACCAATGTAGTTTACAATGGCCTGGTTGGTCAGATCCAGAATCCTGGTGGCTGTCTGATTAATAAAATATCGGTCATGGGAGACATAGAGCACAGTACCGGTATAGCTATTTAAAGCTTCCTCCAGGATTTCCTTGGAGGCAATGTCCAGATGGTTGGTAGGCTCATCCAGGATCAGGAAGTTGGCCTCTGACAGCATAAGCTTTGCCAGGGAAACACGGCCTCTCTCGCCGCCGGAAAGGGCGGAGATCAGCTTGAATACGTCATCACCTGTGAAGAGAAAGGCTGCCAGCATATTTCGGATCTCTGTCTCTGTAAGCGTTGGATAAGTGTCTGAGATTTCCTGGAAAATAGTTTTTTCCATGTGGAGTACATGGTGCTCCTGATCATAATAACCAATCTGTACCTTGGAGCCGAGAGCAAAGCGTCCGCTGTCAGCATCTACCAGGCCGTTGAGGATTTTCAGCATGGTGGTTTTGCCGGTACCGTTATTGCCGATGAGAGCTACCCGTTCCCCGCGCTTAATGTCAAAGGAAATATTGGAGAATAAAGTCTGTCCGGGAAAAGCTTTGGATAACTCCTCCACAGTGAGCACATCATTTCCGCTGATGTATCTGGGCTCCAGGGAAATCCGCATCTGATTCTGGATCTCCAGTGGCTTTTCAATCCGCTGCACCTTGTCCAGCATTTTCTCGCGGCTTTCGGCACGTTTGATAGATTTTTCACGGTTAAAGGATTTCAGCTTGGCAATGACCGCCTCCTGGTGCTTAATATCTCGCTGCTGGTTTAAGTAAGCCTTGTACTGGGCATCCCTGAGCTGGGCTTTTTTCAGTGCGTAGGCAGAGTAATTGCCGCTGTACATCCGCATGTTGCCGGCTTCAATTTCCACTACCTTAGTAACTACCTTATCCAGGAAGTAACGGTCATGGGATACAATGAAAACAGCACCGGGATAATTCAACAGATAGGTTTCCAGCCAGGAAATACTTTCCATATCCAGGTGGTTGGTGGGCTCATCCAGCAGGAGAATGTCAGGATTGGAGAGCAGAAGCTTGCCCAGAGCAACCCGGGTTTTCTGACCACCGGAAAGGGTTTCAATCTGTTTTTCGAAGTCCTCCTCTGTAAAGCCAAGTCCCTTTAATACACCCATGATCTCACTTTTATATGCATAACCATTCTCAAGCTCAAACTGATGGCTTAGTCTGGTATAGGTGTTCATCAGGCTGTCCAGGGCATCCCCTGCAGCATTTTTCATTTCATGCTCCATGGAGCGGAGACGGTTTTCCATATCAATGATGTGCTGTTTAGTGGAGATCAGCTCCTCATAGATAGTGTGGTGTCCGTGGATGTCCTGGTACTGGGCCAGGTAACCGATGCTTTTATCTTTGGCAAGAATAACATTTCCGGAATCCGGGGACAGTTCGTGGATGATAATACGCAGCAGGGTGGTTTTGCCTGCACCGTTGTTGCCAATCAGGGCTGCTTTTTCCCTGTCCTCTATATGGAAGCTGGCATCCTGAAGGATTACCTTCTCGCCAAAGGATTTGCAGATATTCTGACATGATAGGATCATACAAATTCCTCCGAAATTTATATTATTGCAGCAGCCTGCGAATATCCGCTTTAACTGCTGAAATGTACACATACAGAATTTATTATAACTGAACCAGACTGTTTTTGAAAGAAAAAAAGTGCTTTTATTTATGATTTGGCTGAAATTTTGCATTTTCTATCAGATAGCCTAAATTTAATGAAAAAAATTTGTAAATAAAGTACAAATTTAATTTGACAATAAAATATCATTTGGTTATAATTGACCTAGGAAATATAAGGAGGGAATATTTGTGGAACCTAAGGAGATTTCAAAAGCGGTGATCAAACGTTTGCCTCGCTATTACCGTTATCTGGGAGAACTGATGGAGGAGAATGTAGAACGGATCTCGTCTAATGATCTCAGCAAGAAAATGCACGTGACTGCTTCGCAGATCCGCCAGGACCTGAATAATTTCGGTGGATTCGGACAGCAGGGATATGGATATAATGTACGTTATTTATATACTGAAATCGGTAAGATTCTGGGACTTGACACAGTACACCCGATGATTATCCTGGGTGCCGGTAATCTGGGACAGGCTTTGGCAAATTATGTAGATTTTGAGAAGCGCGGTTTTCGGCTGGTTGGTATTTTTGATGTAAACCCTGTGCTGGAGGGGATTGCAGTGAGAGGAATTGAGATACAGATGCTTAGTGACCTTCCCCTTTTTCTCAAGGAGAATAATGTGGAAATTGCAATCCTGACCTTACCCAAGGCAAAGGCCAAGGAAATGGCGAAGATTCTTATTGAAAACGGGATCAAGGCAATCTGGAACTTTGCACATATTGATCTGGATGCACCTGAGGATGTTATGGTGGAGAATGTACATCTGTCAGAGAGCCTGATGACGCTTTCCTATAATCTGAGCGAATATCGTAAGGAACATGAGAGTCAGCAATAATAATGCATATGGAGTTGCCGGCAGCAGAGCGGACGGTGACGATTTGAATGGCTGTGGTCGTTAGATCATAGCTTTTCTTTTTGAAAAAATAGGTGTATACTGTTTCCAATGACAGGAGGTGGCTGAATGAAACCTGTGGTAACAGCCAGTGAAATGAAGGAACTGGACCGGAACACAATAGAATCTGCCGGGGTTCCGGGTATGGTGCTTATGGAAAGGGCTGCACTGAAAACAGTGGAGGCTATGGAAAAATATCTGGGCAACAAGGACCGTGTACTGGTGGTGTGCGGAAATGGTAATAATGGCGGTGACGGGATGGCCATTGCCAGACTTCTCCATCTGAAAGGAGTCAAAGTCGGGATTTATCTGGCCGGCCAGGAGGAAAAGCTGACAGATCAGGCCAGGCAGCAGCTGCAGATCGTCAAATATTATCAGGTACCTTTGGAGCATAACCTGCAGCCGGATGAATATACTATTATAGTAGATGCCCTTTTCGGGGTTGGTCTGTCCAGACCTGTAGAGGGCAGATATGCAGAAATCATCCATATGCTGAACCAGTCCGGGGCTTTCCGGGTGGCTGTGGATATTCCTTCCGGCATCAACGGAGATACAGGCCGGGAAATGGGAATTGGATTTCGGGCAGATCTTACAGTAACCTTTGCTTTTTGTAAAAGGGGGCTCTGCTTTTATCCGGGAAGAATGTATGCAGGAGAGCTGATCGTTGCAGATATAGGGATTTATGCAGATCCGGACAGGACATCATCCATGGCTTATCTGGAGAAAAGAGATCTGTCAATGCTGCCTTCCAGAATTCCCTGGGGAAACAAGGGAACTTTCGGAAAAGTGCTTCTGGTAGCCGGTTCCCGGGGAATGTGCGGGGCTTCCTGCCTGAGCAGTGCTGCGGCACTCAGAGCTTCGGCAGGTATGGTGAAGGTTCAGACTGTGGAGGAGAACAGGATTCCTCTTCAGTCACAACTTCCGGAGGTTATGGTTACCTGTGAGTTTAATGAGAAAAGCAATCAGGAAATACTGGACTGGTGCGATGTACTTGTGATCGGACCGGGACTGGGGATGTCAGGCGAGAGCAGAGAGAGGGTGCAGTGGTTTCTGTCTCATGCTGCCTTGTGTGGCAAGCCTGTGATCCTGGATGCAGATGGACTGAATCTGCTGGCAGTACATGGAGAATGGAAGAAATATCTGGGAGAACAGGTGATCCTCACTCCTCATCTGGGAGAGATGAGCCGCCTGACCGGGAAAAGTATCGGTGAGATCCGGGAGAACCTGGCAGAGACTGCTTCCCTGTATGCAGAAGAGACTCACACAGTATGCGTTCTGAAGGATGCCTGTACAGTAGTGGCCTCTGAAAAAGGGGAAAAATATCTGAACATGAGTGGTAATGCAGGCATGGCTACTGCAGGCAGCGGAGATGTATTAAGCGGTGTACTGGCAGGAGTTTTATGTATGTTTCTGGCAGCAGAAAAAAAGCCTGCTTATGGTCAGATGGCAGCACTGGGAGTACTGATCCATGGGCTGGCAGGAGATATGGCAGCCAAGAATGTGGGAGAAAGAGGCATGACTGCCAGGGATATTATCCGGTTTCTGCCTGAAGTGTTAAAGGTGCAGTAAGAGATTTTGAGTGTCCGGAGTTTCTTTGATGGAATGTGGGACAGATAAAGAATACAAAAAAGAGGAAGAGATTATTATGGAAAAATGTAACCGAGTAAAAGCAGTGATTTCTCTGGATGCGGTTGAGGAAAATTTCCGCCAGATGAGAAAAAATATTGCCAGTGACACAAAAATGATCGCTGTGATTAAGGCAAATGCTTATGGTCATGGCGCTGTGCAGATTGCCCATATGATAGAAGGTTATGATTATATCTGGGGTTTTGCTGCAGCTACAGCGGAGGAGGCCATTGCTCTGAGAAAGGCAGGGATCACCAAGCCTGTCCTGATCCTAGGAATTGTATTTGAGGAATTTTATCCTGAGCTGGTTTCTTATGATCTGCGCCCTGCTGTATGCGAATATCAGGAGGCTGCAAAGCTTTCCGCAGAGGCTGTGTCTCAGGGAAAGACCATACATATTCATCTTGCGCTGGATACGGGTATGACCAGAATCGGTTTTGCCGATGAGCCGTCAAGCGTGGAGGAAATTAAAAAAATCGCAGCACTTCCCGGGTTGGAGATTGAGGGAATGTTTACTCATTTTGCAAGAGCAGATGAGTATGACAGAAGCCCTGCCATGGTTCAGTTGAAGCGTTACCTGGATTTTTGCGGTCTGCTTTCAGAGGCAGGAATCGAGATTCCTCTGCGCCACTGCTCCAACAGTGCAGGTATTATCCGTATTCCGGAGGCAAATTTAAGCATTGTCAGAGCGGGAATTACGATCTATGGCATCTATCCTTCTGCTCAGGTGGAGAGGGATATTGTGAAATTGTCTCCGGTTCTGGAGTTAAAGAGCCATATTACATATGTAAAGGATGTACTTCCGGGTACGGCGATCAGCTATGGCGGAACCTACGTGGCAGACAGGAAGCTTCGTGTGGCAACTGTGCCAGTGGGCTATGCGGATGGTTACCCCAGACAGCTTTCAGGCAAAGGATGGGTTCTGGTCCATGGAAAGAAAGCACCGATCCTGGGCAGAGTCTGCATGGATCAGTTCATGATAGATGTGACAGAGATCCCAGGTGTGGAGAAGGGAGACCAGGTCACACTGATCGGCAGAGACGGAGATGAATTTATCAGTATTGAAGAAATGGGAGATCTTTCCGGGCGTTTTTCCTATGAATTCGCCTGCGAGATCAGTGACAGAGTGCCCAGAGTCTATATAAAGGACGGAAAGGAAACCGAAAAATACAATTAAGGGCAAATACCGCCCTGTGACAGAGCCATAAAGGAAAATCAACCACGCATGTATACACAGGAGAAAGTTGGAAATACTTAAAGTAAAAATCCCAAACAGAATCGGAGTGTGAATTGTGTGGTAATTAAAAGAGGGGATATCTATTATGCGGATCTGCGGCCTGTAGTGGGGAGCGAACAGGGCGGGATCCGTCCGGTACTGATCATCCAGAATAATGTAGGGAACAGACACAGTCCTACAGTGATCTGTGCAGCCATTACATCTAAAATGAATAAAGCAAAGCTTCCTACACATATAGAGATCGATGCAGTAAGGTATGGGATCGAAAAGGATTCTGTGATCCTGCTGGAACAGCTTCGTACCATAGATAAGCGAAGACTGAAGGATAAGGTCTGCCATCTGGATGATGCCATGCTTGACAAAGTAAACCATGCACTGGAGATCAGCCTGGAGCTCAGCTTCTGAAAAGGCATACTTATCCCTTGACGGATATGGGCGAAAGTGATATATTTTACCAGTAACTATGCGTTTTCTTTATAAAGGAGAATGATAAGCGTAATGGAAGACGGCAGTAGTATGCCCCTCTGGGGCGTATTTATTTTGGTATTTCTGCTGTGGCTGAACGGCATTTTTTATGGATTTGCGGCAGCACTGCGGAATATCAGCGAGAATGATACACAAAAGAAAGCAGACGAAGGAGACGAGAAAGCCCGGATGCTTCTGGAGCTGATCGACAGACCGGCTCAGTTTGTCAATGCCATCCCTCTGATGGTCATGGCATCGGGAATCTGTTTTGGCGCTTTTCTGGTGCCATGGGCAGTGGCGGCTTTTCGTCCATACATACAGCATGCAGCGGCTCTTGTTCTGGTTCTGGCAGTATGTGTGATATTGCTTGCAGGACTTGGAATCCTTACCTTTCGCCGGGTGGGTACCTATCATCCGGAGAAATATGCATACCGTTATCTGAAGCTGGTGCATTTCTGGGTAATGGTGCTCAGGCCTTTTACCCTGTTTATCACCTGGATCGCCCGACTGGCGGCGGTACCCTTTGGGGTAGAGCTGAACCGGACAGAGGCGGCGGTAACAGAGGAGGAGATCATTTCCATTGTAGATGAGGCCCATGAGCAGGGCGTGATCCAGGAAAACGAAGCGGAGATGATCCAGAATATTATTTCCTTTAATGAGACAGAGGCCCATGATATTATGACCCACAGGACCAATGTGGTGGCTTTTGACCAGGAGGTTCTGCTGAAAAATATGATCGATACCATGCTGGAGGAAGGCAATTCCCGCTATCCGGTCTATGAGGAAAATATTGACAATATCAGGGGAATCGTTCATTATAAGGATGCGCTGAAATTTATGACTCAGAATCCCTGGGCCAAATTTAAGCCTTTAAAAGAGCTGCCTGGAATCATCAGAGAAGCTTCACTGATCCCGGAGACCAGAAGTATCGGAGATCTTTTTCATACTATGCAGGCAAAAAAAATCCATATGGCCGTGGTAGTGGACGAATATGGGCAGACTGCAGGAATTGTTACCATGGAGGATATTCTGGAGGAGATCGTAGGTGATATCCTGGATGAGTATGATGAGGATGAGGTTACCATCCGTGCCCAGAAGGATCACAGTCTGATCATTGACGGACTGGCTTATCTGGAGGATGTGGAGGAAGAGCTGGACATCGATTTTGGAGATGTGGAGTTTGAGACACTGAATGGATATCTTACCAGCTTTCTGGGGCATGTCCCCTCAAAGAAGGATGTCGATGTGGTCATTAAGGCAAATGGTTATATGTTTACCATTCTGTCTATCGGAAATAAGACTATCGGTAAGGTCCGTGCCGAGAAGCTGGCAGAGGAAAAGAATCCGGCAGATAAAAATAATTCCTGAATACAGGAAGTGTAAATAAAAAAGTGTATAACAAAAGGAGAAAGTGAAATGTCAGGACATTCAAAATTTGCAAACATTAAGCATAAGAAAGAGAAAAACGATGCAAAGAAGGGAAAGATCTTTACAGTAATCGGCCGTGAGCTGGTTATGGCTGTTAAGGCAGGCGGCCCGGACCCAAATAACAACAGCAAGCTTCGTGATGTAATTGCGAAAGCAAAAGCCAACAACATGCCTAATGATACCATTGACCGTGGCATCAAAAAGGCTGCAGGTGCTGATTCCGCTGATAATTATGAGAAGGCTGTATACGAAGGCTACGGTCCAAACGGTGTTGCAATCATCGTTGAGACTCTGACAGATAACAAGAACCGTACAGCAGGTAACGTGCGTAATGCCTTTACAAAGGGTAACGGAAGTATTGGTACCCAGGGCTGTGTATCCTATATGTTCGACCAGAAGGGACAGATCATCATTGACAAAGAAGAATGTGAGATGGATGCTGATGAGATTATGATGCTTGCCCTGGATGCAGGTGCTGAGGATTTCAGCGAGGAAGAGGACAGCTATGAGGTTCTTACTGCTCCTGATGATTTCAGTACAGTCCGTGAAGCTCTGGATAAAGCAGGTCTGCCTATTGCAGAGGCACAGGTTGCCATGATCCCTCAGACCTATGTGGAGCTTACAGATGAGCAGGCTCTCAAGGATCTTCAGAGAACTCTGGATCTGCTGGATGATGACGATGATGTAACAGATTACTGGACAAACTGGGATGAGCAGTAAATCCTATTGCAGAAATGGTGCATAGTTTAGTATAAAAAAGGCAAAAATACCTCCAGAAAGAAAACTGGAGGTATTTTTATGTCTGAAAATAAATATGAAGTGAAAGAGGAAAATCAAAAAGCCAGAGAGGAAGAAAACAAAAAACCGGAAAACCAGGAACAGGAAAACAATACCCAGGAAAGTAAAAATCAGCAGATCAAGGAAATGGGACAGGCAGTTTTGAACGGAAATTCCCGCAATCATAAAGTGGAGCTTCTGACCATTATCGGAGAAGTGGAGGGCCATGAGTCTGCACCCTCTCATTCTAAAACTACGAAATATGAGCATATACTTCCCAAGCTTGCGATCATTGAGGATGATGAAGAAATAGAAGGATTACTGATCTTACTTAATACAGTAGGAGGAGATGTGGAAGCAGGGCTTGCCATTGCAGAAATGATCGCATCCTTAAGTATTCCTACCGTATCATTGGTTCTTGGCGGGGGACATTCTATCGGAGTGCCTATGGCTGTCTCTGCAGATTATTCCTTTGTAGTGCCAAGTGCCACTATGGTGATCCATCCGGTCCGCTCCAATGGTATGTTTATCGGAGTGGCGCAGACATACCGGAATATGGAGAAAATCCAGGACCGGATCACTACCTTTATTTCCAGTCATTCCCATATGACACAGAAGAGATTGGAGGAGCTGATGCTGGATACCTCCCAGCTGGTAAAAGATGTGGGAACCATGCTGGAAGGTCCTGAGGCAGTGAGAGAAGGATTGATCGATGAGGTGGGCGGTATCCGGGAAGCTCTGGGAAAATTATATGAGCTGATTGAAATGCAGGAGAAGGAATGAAAAACTGAAAAAATCTTATATTGTTGGAAAAGAATACTTGCCATCTGACTTTTTTTGACGTATTATAATTGAAGGTTTATTATTTGCGAGGAGGAAAACCATGTATAAGATTTTAAAAGCTGAGACACTGGCCGCTAAAATTCATTTAATGGTTGTACATGCACCGCGTGTTGCAAGCCATTGCCAGCCAGGACAATTTATTATCGTTAAGTTAGATGAGAAGGGTGAGAGAATTCCTCTTACTATCTGTGACTACGACCGTGAAGAGGGTACAATTACCATTGTATTCCAGGAGATCGGTGTATCCACGATCAAGATGGCAGAATTAAAAGCCGGAGATTCTTTCCGCGATTTCGTAGGACCTCTTGGATGTCCATCTGAATTTGTTCACGAAGATATTGAAGAATTAAAGAAAAAGAAAATGGTATTTGTTGCCGGCGGTGTTGGTACAGCACCTGTTTATCCACAGGTTAAATGGCTGCATGAACATGGTATCACAGCAGATGTTATCCTTGGTTCCAAGACAAAGGATATGGTTATCCTTGAGAAGGAACTTGGCGAAGTTTCCAATCTGTATGTTACAACAGATGATGGTTCCTATGGACGTTCCGGTATGGTTACCAAGACTCTTGAGGATCTGGTAACAAATGAAGGCAAACACTATGATGTCTGTGTAGCGATCGGACCGATGATCATGATGAAATTTGTCTGTCTTCTTACCAAGAAGCTTGGCATTCATACAATTGTCAGCATGAACCCTATCATGGTTGACGGAACAGGTATGTGCGGAGCATGCCGTCTCCAGGTTGGCGATGAGATTAAATTTGCATGTGTAGACGGACCGGAATTCGACGGACATCTCGTTGATTTCGATCAGGCTATGAAGAGAAGCCAGATGTATAAGACTGAAGAGGGACGTGCATTACTGAAACTTCAGGAAGGTGATACCCATCATGGCGGATGCGGACATTGTGGAGGTGACAAGTAATGGCAGATGCAAAGATGTTAAAGAAAGTTCCTGTAAGAGAACAGGATCCGAAGGTACGTGCAACAAACTTTGAAGAAGTTTGTCTTGGATACAATCAGGAAGAAGCAATGGAAGAAGCACAGAGATGCTTAGGCTGCAAGAAACCGAAATGTGTGGAAGGCTGCCCTGTATCCATCAACATTCCTGGATTTATTGAACAGATCAAAGAAGGCAAGATTGAAGAAGCATACAAAGTGATCGGATTATCTTCCGCACTTCCGGCTATCTGCGGACGTGTATGTCCTCAGGAATCCCAGTGTGAAGGCAAATGTATCCGTGGAATCAAAGGCGAAGCCGTTTCTATCGGTAAACTGGAGAGATTTGTTGCTGACTATGCTCTGGAGCATGATATCAAACCTGTAGGAGCAGAGGTTAAGAACGGACATAAGGTTGCAGTGATCGGTTCCGGTCCTTCCGGACTTACCTGCGCAGGTGACCTTGCAAAAGCAGGTTATGATGTAACTGTATTCGAAGCTCTTCACGAACTTGGCGGCGTTCTTGTTTACGGTATTCCAGAATTCCGTCTTCCGAAACAGAAAGTTGTTAAGAAAGAAATCGAAAAAGTTAAAGAATTAGGTGTTAAATTCGAGACTAACGTAGTAATCGGTAAGTCCACAACTATCGATCAGCTGATCGAGGATGAAGGATTTGAGGCTGTGTTCATCGGATCAGGTGCCGGACTTCCAATGTTCATGGGTATCCCGGGTGAAAATGCAAGCGGTGTGTTCTCTGCCAACGAATATCTTACAAGAAGCAACCTGATGAAAGCTTTTGATGAGTCTTATGACACACCGATCGCAGCAGGTAAGAAAGTAGCAGTTGTAGGCGGCGGTAACGTTGCAATGGATGCTGCAAGAACTGCTCTGAGACTTGGTGCTGAAGTACATATTGTATACAGAAGAAGTGAAGCAGAGCTTCCTGCACGAGCAGAAGAAGTTCATCACGCTAAAGAAGAAGGAATCATCTTCGATCTTCTTACAAACCCGAAAGAAATCCTTGTTGACGAGAACGGTCATGTAAAAGGTATGAAGGTTGTCAAGATGGAACTTGGTGAGCCGGATGCTTCCGGAAGACGCCGTCCGGTTGAAATCCCGGGATCCGAATATGACATGGATGTAGATACAGTTATCATGTCTCTTGGTACTTCTCCTAACCCGCTGATCTCTTCTACAACAAAGGGTCTTGAAGTGAATAAGAGAAGATGTATCGTTGCTGAAGAAGAAACAGGCAAGACATCCAAAGACGGTGTATATGCCGGTGGTGATGCTGTTACAGGTGCAGCTACTGTTATTCTTGCCATGGGTGCTGGTAAAGCAGGTGCCAAAGGTATTGATGAATATCTGAAAAATAAATAAGAAACGGTTCTTTGAACTGGACTGATACATATTCAGGCTCCTGTCTGCATAAAAATGCGGACAGGAGTTTTTGCTGTATTTCAGAGGCAGTTGTCAATTGAATATAGGTGTGCTATAATATTAAGATAGTATGAACTGAAAATACATTTTCGAATATAGGAAAAGGAAATACATTTATGATCGTTTTATATTTGATTTTATTGGCTGCCATCCAGGCGGTCACAGAATTTTTGCCTGTGAGCAGTCTGGGACATCTTGCTGTGGTGGAGCATTTTCTGGGTATGGAACAGGATGCAGGGCTTCTCATTGAGTCCATGCTACATCTGGGTACAGCTGCAGCCATTATTTTTCTCTACAGGAATGAATTAAAGAGACTGCTTCTTGAAGCTGTGGGAATGCTTATGGATGCCATTGGTAATCTGAATCTGTACATTCATAACAGACGGACAGGAAACCGCTTAAAATATGCCAGGATCGTAACAGGATCCTACCGTAAGTTTGCGGCTCTTTTGCTGGTATCTATGATTCCTACCGCATTACTGGGTATCAGCTCCAGAAGACTGGCAGTTGTGGCAGGAGCTTCTCCTATCTGTCAGGGAATTGGTTTTCTGATTTCAGGAATTATCCTTTTGGTGACAGATTTGAATAATTCCGGCGGTGAGAAGGGACCCCGGGAAGCGTCCTGGGACAGTGCCATGTGGATCGGAATCTGCCAGGGGCTTTCTGTATTTCCGGGAATTTCCAGGCTGGGGCTGACTGTATGTGCAGCTCTGCTGTGTGGATACAGCCGTAAATTCGCCCTGCTTTTTTCGATTTTTATGAGTTTACCGGCTGTGATCGGAGCGTTCTTTACGGAAATAGGATATTTTGGTGCAGCCAGTATGACAGTTGGAATGATTTTTGCCAGTATTTTTGCAATGCTTCTGGCAGGGGTAGCAGGATGCCTGGTGATCCGTTTTATGGTTCAGCTTGTACAGAAAACAAAGTTTCGGTATTTTGCAGTTTATTCGTTTGCCATTGGTGTGATCGTTTTGTTGTGTAATTATGCATTTTGACCGGATCAGATGAGTCCCATACTTTATTAACGTGATATGCAGTGGGCGAAGACAGTAACAAAAAACAGTAACATAATTAGGAGGGGAGCCTGGAAATGGCAGCATCTAACAGGAAACGTACAGTAAAAAAGGGGAAAAACAGCAGAGGAACCACATCCAGGCAGGAGACAGCAGGGTTTCAGACAGAGATTATTTTGTTTGTGATCCTGGCAGCCTGTGTGATCCTTCTGGTCAGCAATTTCGGAATGGGAGGCTTTGTAGGGGATGCCATCAGTCATTTCTGCTTTGGGCTGATGGGAATGATGGCATATCTTTTTCCTGTCATTTTCTTTGTAGGGTCAGCCTTTATTCTGATCAATAAAACTAACCGTCTGGCATACAAAAAAATGGCAGCTGTTTTTGTGATGTTTCTTTTTATGTGCGCAACAGCACAGCTTCTCACAGACGGATACATGTCAGGCACTACTTTGATAGATTATTTTAATTTAAGTGCTGATTATAAAACCGGTGGAGGATTGATCGGAGGAGCACTCTGCATTTCAATTACATCTGCCTTTGGTACCGCAGGAGGGGTAGTGATCATTATTCTGGCATATATTGTATGCCTGATCATCATTACCCAGAGATCCCTTCTTGACTTTGTCACCATGCTGGTGATCCGGGTCCTTGATCTGATCAAGAACGGCCGTGCCCATTATATGGAGGGACAGCCGGAGAGACAGATGCGCCGTGAGGTACGGGCACAGCAGAGAAAACAGCTTCGTGAGGAACGCAGAGAGGAAAAAATCCGGAGGCTGGAAGAGGAGATTGCAGCTGAAGGCGAGGAAGAGGAGGACTTTTTTGACAATGAGGAGGATTTCCTGCTAGACCCGAAAGAAGCAAAGAATATGAAAAAAGCCGGATTCCTGGAAGGTACCAGACTGACAGAGCCGAAATCTCAGAAAAATAAGAAGAAATCAGGGAAGCCGCGAAAGAAAGCTTCTGCAGATGCAGATGAGCCAGATAACCTTTCGGATATAGCAGATTTAGATGAGCCAGATAACCTTTCAGATATGGCAGAGGAAATGGATGAAATTCAGCCGGAGGAGAAGGAAGAATTCTCTCCTGCTGTGGATTTCCATATCCAAAGAGCGGATGAACTGTCGGAGGTTCTGCCAGATGATATAGAAAATATAAAAGAAAATACAGAAGACGAGGCAGAAGCAGAAGAAGAGGCAGAAGAAGTGCCCCCTTTTCAGCCGGAGAAGGCTCAGCGACAGCCTTCAAAGAACCCGAAATCTTCTGAAGCAGAGATTCAGAATGGCATTGTAAGCATACAGCATGAGATCAGCCAGAAAGAAGCCGCTGAGAAAAAAGAATACAGATTTCCACCTCTTAATCTGCTGAAAAGAGGCAGCGGAAAATCTCAGGGAGATACGGATGCACATCTGCGAAAAACTGCCCAGAAGCTGCAGGAGGTTCTTCACAATTTCGGAGTAAATGTGACTGTGACAAATGTAAGCTGTGGTCCTACTGTAACCCGGTATGAGCTTCAGCCGGAAATGGGGGTTAAGGTCAGCAAGATCGTAGGTCTGGCAGATGACATCAAGCTGAATCTGGCCACTCCGGATATCCGTATCGAGGCGCCCATTCCCGGCAAAGCAGCTGTGGGTATTGAGGTGCCCAATAAGGAAAACAGTACGGTCATGCTCCGCGATCTTCTTCAGTCAGAGGAATTTCAGAAAGCAAAATCCAGACTTTCCTTTGCTGTAGGTAAGGACATTGCAGGCAAAACAGTTGTAACAGATATTGCAAAGATGCCTCATCTTCTGATCGCCGGTGCCACAGGCTCCGGTAAATCCGTATGCATTAATACTTTGATTGTCAGCATTTTGTACAAGGCGAAGCCTGAGGAAGTGAAGCTGATCATGATCGACCCAAAGGTGGTAGAGCTCAGTGTATATAATGGAATTCCCCATCTGTTTATTCCGGTAGTCACAGATCCGAAGAAAGCAGCAGGCGCACTGAACTGGGCTGTTACAGAGATGACAAACCGATATAATACCTTTGCGGAGTACGGAGTCCGTAATCTTTCCGAATATAATCGTAAGATTGAAACCATGCATTTCACAGAAGAGCAGCCCCGACCGGATAAAATGCCTCAGATCGTAATCATTGTAGACGAGCTGGCAGATCTTATGATGGTAGCACCCGGTGAAGTGGAGGATGCCATCTGCCGTCTGGCCCAGCTGGCCCGTGCAGCAGGTATTCATCTGATTATTGCTACCCAGAGACCTTCCGTAAATGTTATTACAGGTCTGATCAAGGCAAATATGCCTTCCAGAATTGCTTTTTCTGTATCATCGGGAGTGGATTCCCGCACCATTCTGGATATGAATGGAGCAGAGAAGCTTCTGGGCAAGGGAGATATGCTTTTTTATCCTCAGGGATATCAGAAGCCTGCCAGATTACAGGGAGCTTTTGTATCGGATGAAGAGGTCAGCCAGGTGGTTGAGTTTCTGGCTGATAAAAATCCGGGAGTACAGTATGACCAACAGATTGAGCAGCAGGTGAATTCTCCTGGGTCGGCAGCCGGCGGAGCCGGTGAAGACAGGGATGTACACTTTGAGGAAGCCGGAAAGTTTATTATTGAGAAGGAGAAAGCTTCCATTGGCATGCTTCAGCGAATGTTTAAGATAGGATTTAACAGAGCAGCCAGGATTATGGATCAGCTCTGTGATGCAGGAGTAGTAGGACCTGAGGAGGGAACCAAGCCCAGAAAAGTGCTTATGTCTATGGAGCAGTTTGAAAATTATATAGAGAACAATTAAGGGGTTACTGCCTGCTTTGTACGCAGTAACATGGATAAACAGATTTGAGAAACAGTGAGGGTATCTATGAAATGTCCCAATTGCCACAAAGAGGTGGAAAAAGGCTCCCTGTATTGTCCCCATTGCCTTTCGGAAATTCCCTGGGTCAGGGAATTTGATTCTGTGGAAACACAGCTCAGAAAAAAGGAACAGCAGGACTCAGGTGAAGAAAGTGACAGGGAAGGACTGTCTGCAGCAAAGTTTATTTATAACCGGAAGAGGATTATTGTTGTCTGTCTGGCAGCTGCAGTCCTCCTGGGAGCGTTCTGTTACCGGCAGTTACATACTTTTTCGGCATTATACAGTCATGCCAGCCAGCAGTTTGAACAGGAGCATTATGGGGCAGCGGCCAGATCTATAGAAGCAGCCCTGGAAAAAAAGCCCAATAATGAATCTGCAAATATTCTTCTGGCAAAATGTCTGGAAAAGCAAGGGAAACTGAAAGAAGGAATCCTGATTCTGAAGCCGCTGGTAAAAAATGCAGATGCAGGTGTAGGTGTTTATCAGGAGCTGGTATCTTTGCTTGCAAAAAATGGACAGAGTGCAGAGGTACGGGATATTCTGCAGAACAGCAGCAAAAAAGTCCAGGAGGCCTGCGCAGAATATATGTGCAGTCCCCCGGCTTTCAGCATTGCTTCGGGAACCTATACTTCACTTCAGAAACTGGAGTTTTCTGGAGATTACCAGAGGATTTATTATACTCTGGACGGTACAGATCCCACTTTGAAAAGTTCTGTGTATACGGAGCCCGTTGAATTAAATGAGGGAACTACCTGTATAAAGGCAATCGGCGTGAATGCCAAAAACATTATAAGTGAAGTGGCTTCCGGAAAATATATTATTGTGCTGAAAACGCCGGCAGCTCCTGCTGTTTATCCCAAATCAGGAGATTTCAGCAAAGAGACAACCATCAAGGTCAGTGTGCCGGATGGATGTAAGGCTTATTATGCCTTTGACAGAGAACCGGATGTGAACAGTACAGAATATGAGCAGCCCATATCCATGCCTGTGGGATACCATATATTTAATGTGATCCTTGTGGCAGCCAATGGAAAAACCAGCAAGCTTACTTCCAGGGAATATTATCTACAATATTAAAAGACAGGAAAGAAGAGAATGGAAATCCGTATTGTATCAGTTGGAAAAATCAAAGAAAAATATTTAAGTGCAGGAATTGCAGAATACGCCAAGCGCCTTAGCAGATATTGCAAGCTGACCTTCTGTCAGGTGCCGGATGAAAAGACACCGGACAAAGCCTCTGAGACTGTGAATCAGCAGATTAAAGATACAGAGGGGGAACGGCTTCTGAAACATATCCGGGAGCAGGATTATGTGATTGCTCTTGCTATTGATGGGCAGATGGTAGATTCTGTGGAGCTGTCCAAAAAGATAGAGGGCCTTGGTATTTCAGGTGTCAGTTCCATTGCCTTTGTGATCGGAGGTTCCCTGGGATTGAGTGATAAGGTGCTGAAGCGGGCAGATTATAAGCTGAGCTTTTCAAAAATGACCTTTCCCCATCAGCTGATGCAGATGATCCTCCTTGAGCAGATTTATCGGAGCTACAGGATCATAAATCATGAGCCATATCATAAATAGTACAAGGAGCATGTTATGGATAGACAGAAATTTGAAGAATTTATTTCACAGTATCCCATTTATGAATATCGTCTGCTGGACACTCAGAATATAAGGATAGAAGAGCGGGTCAGGACAATCTGCAGGCAGGAGTGTACCCGTTATGGCTCTACCTGGGCCTGTCCTCCTGCTGTGGGTACCCTGGAGGAGTGTGAGAAAAGAATCAAAAAATATCCACAGGCTGTATTTTTTTCCAGTGTGGCAGAGGTGTCAGATATCCTGAATATGGAAGAAATGCTCTCTACCAGGCGGGCTCATGAGGATCTGACCACTGAGGTGGGCAGATATCTGAAAGAGGAAGGCTATGAAACCTTTATCCTTTCCACAGAGTCCTGTGATATCTGTGAGAAATGTGCATATATAGAAGGAAAGCCCTGTAGACATCCTGACAGAATGCATCCCTGTCTGGAAAGTCACGGCGTAGTGGTAAACGAAATTGTGGAAGAGCAGTCCATGGAATATAACCTGGGCGGAAATACCATCCTCTGGTTTTCTATGATCCTGATCCGGTGAATGGGAAGGTTTCCCTGTATTTTCCCGGGCTTTTGCATACCATAAATCTCTCTGGCATAAACTGACAGTAAAAGCCGGAGGGATTTTTTTATGAAAAAAAACAGACAGTGGAAGAAGCAGGTAGTCACTGCGCTGGAGCTGGCGCCGGATCTGGACGGTGAGGAAACTAAGATTTCCCTCACAGGAAGCGGGGAAGCAGTGGTAGAAAATTATAAAGGTATTCTGCAGTATACGGATTCCGAAATTTTGATCCAGTCTCTTCGGGGAAAGGTTCTTCTGTGCGGCAGAAATCTGGAAATAGTCTGGTATACCTCTCTGGAAATGAAAATTACCGGGGCGATCTCCAGTATTCTTTTGCAGCAGAGATGACTACCGGATATGGGGAAATTATTAAGATTTCTATATGGATATGTGATCCTTGGCATAGAGGGAGAGCAATTAGGACGATTTCTTAATCTGTGCAGGAACCGTGGGATTTATATGGAAAAAATCTCTTATATTGGTGAGGGAAGGATACAGGCCTGTGTTTCTGTGAGAGATTATTTTAAATTAAGGCCTGTCAGGAATAAAACAGGAGTTCATATTAAAATCTTGAAAAAGGGAGGGCTTCCGGTCTGGTGGATGATCCGGGGCAGGAAGAAAAAAGCATTTGCAGCAGGGCTTCTTCTGGGCAGCATTCTTGTGCTTTTTCTATCCGGCAGAATATGGAATATTCAGATCAACGGAAATATAAAAAACAGTACTCCGGAAATACTAAAATATCTGGAAAAAGAAGAAATCGTCCATGGGATGTCCAAAAAGAAGGTAAACTGTACACAGCTTTCTGCCTCTGTACGAAAAGATTTTCCGGATATTACCTGGGTATCTGTCAGGATTACGGGCTGTAAGCTGATACTGGACATAAAAGAGAAGGAGGAACTGCAGGCAGCAGAAAAAAACAGTATGCCTTGCGATCTGGCAGCAGATCAAAAGGGGAAAATTGTCCGGATCATTGCCCGTACAGGGGTTCCTGTGAAAAAACCTGGAGACACCTGTGATGCAGGAGAGCTTCTTGTTTCCGGCGAATTACATATTATGAATGATAACCAGGAGATTCAGCGCAGAGAATATGTCCATGCAGATGCGGATATCTACATTTCTCATCCTGTAGCTTATCACAGGGAGTTTCCTCTTAAGCACAGGGAAAGGAAGATGACCGGTAAAATTAAAAAGGGCTTTTACCTGAAAGCGGGAACCTGGTATCTGGAGCTATTTCGAATTCCCAAGGGTATCTGGAGGATGTATTCAGCAGAATATCCCTTGTATCTTAATGAGAATTTCAGCCTGCCTCTGTCTGTGGGAAAAGTTGATTTTCAGCAATACAAAGAGTCTGTAAAAATTTATACACCTGCAGAGGCCAGGTCCCAGGCAGAGCTTTGTCTGCGCACATATATGAAAAGCCTTCTGGAAGAGGGAAAAGAGATTACAGACAATCGTGTTACCATAAGGGTCACAGACTCTGTCTGCATAAGCTCCGGTATTCTGGAAATAGTTGAAAAAACAGGAAAAGAAGTGCCCTGTGAAAAACCTTAAATTTTTTATTTCAAAAAATACAAAAGGGTGATACAATAAAACACAGTAACTACAGAAAGGAATTATTTTAAATGGCAGGCAGTATTATTGAATTGCATACAGAAGTACCAGCTGATCAGGAATCAAATGTGTTCGGGCAGTTTGATGAACATCTGAAGCTGATCGAGCGGACCTTAAATGTAACTGTGATCTCCAGAGACGGAGTTTTGAAAATATTAGGAAGCGAACAGAATGCAGCCTCTGCGAAAAAACTGATCGATGAACTGGTGGTTCTGGCAAAAAGAGGCAATACGATCACCAGACAGAATATAAACTATGCCCTTTCTCTTGCCATGGAGCAGAGAAATGAGGTGCTTACAGAAATAGATAAGGATTTTATCTGCAATACCATTCAGGGCAGGCCTATAAAGCCCAAGACTTTGGGACAGAAGGAATATGTAGACCAGATCCGCAAAAAAATGATTGTTTTCGGAGTAGGGCCTGCAGGTACAGGCAAAACTTACCTGGCTATGGCCATGGCAGTGACTGCTTTTCGGAATGAAGAGGTAAGCAGGATCATTCTGACGCGCCCTGCCATTGAGGCAGGAGAAAAGCTGGGCTTTCTGCCCGGTGATCTCCAGAGTAAGGTAGATCCCTATCTGCGCCCTCTCTATGATGCACTGTATCAGATCATGGGAGCAGACAGCTTTGCCAAAAATATGGAGAGGGGACTGATTGAGGTGGCTCCTCTTGCCTATATGAGAGGACGTACTCTGGATAATGCGTTTATTATTCTGGATGAAGCCCAGAATACCACCCCTGCACAGATGAAAATGTTCCTGACACGTATTGGATTTGGCTCCAAGGTAATTGTTACCGGAGATGCTTCCCAGAAGGATCTTCCCCGGGATGCTGTTTCCGGGCTGGATGTGGCTATGAAGGTTCTGAAGAAGATAGATGATATCGGTTTCTGCCAGCTGACCAGCAAGGATGTAGTACGCCATCCTCTGGTACAGCAGATTGTCCAGGCCTATGATGCCTATGAAAAAAAGCAGAAGCCGGAGCGCCCTGCCAGGGGACGAAGAGGAGGATATGAGAGATGACATTGCAGATAGATTATGAGACAGACCGCGAAATCGGAATTGAGTATGAGGAGTTGGCAAAAAAAGTAGTGCAGAAGGTTCTGGATATGGAAGGCTGTCCCTATGATGCACAGGTGAATCTGGTCCTCACAGATAACGAAGAGATCCAGAGAGTAAATACAGAATTCAGGGAAATCGCTGCACCTACAGATGTTCTGTCTTTTCCTATGATCCCATTTGAGACACCGGCAGATTACGCCATTGTGGAGGAGGACGAATCCTATTTTGACCTGGATACAGATGAATTATTACTGGGAGATATTATGATCTCTGTAGATAAGGTTTTTGCCCAGGCTGAGGAATACGGACACAGTGTTACCAGAGAATTCTGTTTCCTGGTAGCCCACAGTATGCTGCATCTGCTAGGCTATGACCACATGACACCTGAGGAGGCTGTGGTTATGGAAAATAAACAGAGAACTGCTTTGGATGAGCTTGGCATTACACGATAAAAAGACTTGAAATTACGGAGTGAAAAATGAATTATCGGGAAAGATTAAAAGATAAAAAGAGAATAGTAATTAAAATCGGTTCCTCATCCCTGACCCATCCGGAAACAGGGAGACTGAATCTGCGAAAGTTAGAGGTTCTGACCAGGGAACTAAGTGATCTGCGAAGCCAGGGAAAAGATGTGATCCTGGTTTCTTCCGGAGCTGTGGCTACAGGAGTAGCTGCCCTGGGGATGAAGGAAAAGCCTACAGAGCTTAAGACCAAGCAGGCCTGCGCTGCAGTGGGACAGGCCCGCCTGATCATGATCTATCAGAAGCTTTTTCTGGAATACAACCAGCCTTCAGCCCAGATCCTGATGACAAAAAATACAATGGTCAATAATGCGAACCGTAAAAATGCACAGAATACCTTTAATGAACTTTTGAGCTTGGGAGTAATTCCGATTGTAAATGAAAATGACTCTATATCCACCTATGAGCTGCAGTCTCTGGAGAAGTTTGGAGATAATGATACATTGTCAGCAGTGGTTGCGGCACTGGTACAGGCAGATCTGCTCATCCTGTTGTCAGATATTGACGGACTTTTTACGGATGATCCCAATATCAATCCGGATGCCAGATTTATTGATCTGGTGGAGAATCTGGATGAGGAGTTTCTGGAGATGGGAAAATCCACATCCAAGAGCGCTGTGGGAACCGGAGGAATGGCTACCAAGCTTACGGCTGCCAGGATTGCCTCTGCTGCAGGGGTGGATATGGTGATCGCCAATGGAGCTGATTTTCACATTATCCACAAGATCACAGAGGGCCGTGACTATGGTACCTTATTTGTAGGTCAGTCCAGAGAAGAATTTTATCTCATTGATATTATTGATAAATTATTATAAAAACACAGGAGGAATTTATTTATGGAGGCAGAAAAGATCGAACGGATCAATGCACTGGCGCATAAAGCGAAAAGCGTAGGACTTACGGAAGAAGAAAAAAAGGAGAGAGAACTGCTGCGCAAGGAATATATTGCCTATGTCCGTCTGAATCTTCGTACTCAGCTGGATAATATTGATATCAAAGAAGCTGATGGCACAGTAGTGAATCTTGGAGAGAAATATGGACACAAAAAAGGAAATTAGGAAAAAAGTTTTTGCAGCCAGAAAGCAGCATACAGATGCCTGGGTGGAGGAAATGAGCAAAGTGATCACTCAGAGAGTGGTGGCTCTTCCTGCTTTTAAGCATGCAGACAGGATCCTGGCATATGCAGATTACAACCATGAGGTGATCACGGAGTATCTTATTGAAGAGGCATGGAAGGCCGGCAAAGAGGTTGCGGTACCCAAGGTGGTGGGAAAGGATATGGTGTTTTATAAGCTTACTGATTTTTCCCAGCTTGAACCTGGGTATTTCCAGATCCCGGAGCCTGCTTCAGGGGAAATCGTGGAATGGCCCACAGCACTTATGATCATGCCCGGAGTAGCTTTTGACAGGGAGAATCACCGGGTAGGATACGGTGGAGGATTTTATGACCGTTATCTGGAGAAGCATCCGGAGATCCAGAGAGTGGCAGTGGCCTTTTCCTTTCAGATGTTTGATCAGGTTCCCACAGAACCTACAGATATCTGTCCTCAGATCCTGGTGACAGAGGAGGAAACCTGCTGCCTGACATCGGAGGCTTAAATCTTGTGACCGAAAGGAGTTTGAGAAATGAATGAAATGCTGAACACTCTTGGAAAAAATGCCAGGAATGCGGAAGTTCTTGTGAGAAATCTTTCCGCAAATGAGAAAAATGAGGTGCTTCTTAAGGTTGCAGAGGCACTGACAGAGAATGCAGATACTCTGACAGCAGCCAATGCCCTGGATGTGGAAAACGGCAGAAAAAATAATATGCCGGAGGCTCTGGTGGACAGACTGCTTCTTACCGGTGACCGGATCCGTGGGATGGCAGAGGGACTTCGCCAGGTGGCGGCGCTGGAGGACCCTGTAGGTGAGGTTCTTGGAATGAAGAAGCGTCCCAACGGTCTGATGATCGGGCAGAAAAGAGTGCCCTTAGGTGTAATCGGAATTATTTATGAGGCCAGGCCAAATGTAACAGCAGATGCCTTTGCCCTTTGCTTTAAGACCGGAAATGTGGTGATCTTAAAGGGAGGAAGCGATGCCATTCATTCCAATGAGGCCATTGTAAAATGTATCCGTGAGGTATTACGGGAGCAGGGGATTACAGAGGATGCCATCCAGCTGATCACGGACACTTCCAGAGAAACCACAGCAGAATTTATGAAAATGAATCAGTATGTGGATGTGTTGATCCCCAGAGGTGGCAGAGGACTGATCAAAGCAGTAGTTGAGAATAGTACAATCCCTGTGATCGAGACCGGTACAGGTAACTGCCATATTTATGTGGACGAAACTGCCGATCTGCAGATGGCAGCAGATATTATTATGAATGCCAAGACTCAGCGGGTAGGTGTGTGCAATGCTTGTGAGTCTGTACTGGTCCATGAGAAAGTAAAGGATGAGTTTCTGCCTGTTCTGGCCAGACGCCTGCAGGAGAAACAGGTGGAAATCCGGGCAGATGAAGCAGCCTGTGAGCTGATCCCCGGAGCTGTACATGCAACAGAGGAAGACTGGGGCAGAGAGTATTTGGATTATATTCTTTCCCTGAAGGTAGTTTCCTCTGTAGAAGAAGCAATTAGCCATATTAATCAATATAATACCGGACATTCTGAGGCAATCATTACCAATAATTATGAGCATGCCCAGAAATTCCTGGATCAGGTGGATGCTGCGGCAGTGTATGTGAATGCTTCCACCAGATTTACAGATGGGTTTGAGTTTGGCTTTGGCGCGGAGATCGGTATCAGTACCCAGAAATTACATGCAAGGGGACCTATGGGATTACTGGCACTTACCACTACCAAATATATTATCTATGGAAACGGACAAATTCGTCCGTAAGTTTGATTTTTTGCAAAAGGTGTGCTATACTCAAAATTAGTTTTGAATTGCAAAAATGAAATAAAAGACTTATTTATGGAGGACATAAAATGAGGAGAAAACAATTATTTGCCATTTTGATGGCTGGAGCATTATCTATGGGAATGGCTCCTTCTGCTGCATTTGCAGCAGCAGATACAGTAGCAGCACAGGCAGAAGCAGAGGGAGAGTTGGCAGCAGAGGAAGGTACAGAAGAGCCGGCAGAGGATCCGGCAGAGGATCCGGCAGCTTCAGAAACACCGGCAGAGAATCCGGAAACACCGGCAGAGACTCCTGTAGAAACTCCTGATGAAACACCGGCAGAAACCCCAGCAGAGGCTCCGGAAACACAGGAAGCAGATCCTACTGAGGTACCGGCTGCAGAAGAAACAGGAAGCGGAACAATCGTGATCGGCGAGACTGCCTATGCAACTCTGAAGGAAGCATTTGCAGCAGTACCTGACAGTACAGCTGAAGCCAATGATCCTACATACATTAAGATCAGCAGCGAGATTGAGCTTGGGGAGACCATTGATGTGCCGGCCAACAAAAATATTATGTTGGTTGCAACAGCAGAGGATGTTAAGATCAAACGTGCTGCCGGTTTTGCAGGAAGCCTTTTCTCAGTATCCGGTGGTATTTTCCAGATTGCCGGCGGTACAGTAAATGATAAAGACGGAAACGCTATAGGAACCGGTTCTATTACAGTAGATGCTACAGGAGACGGCACAACAGCTGTGACAGCACCTACGGTTGATGTACAGAGCGGTACCTTTGGAATTTCTGATGGTGTAACACTTTCCGGAAATGCCAACACTTCCACAGAGGTAAATGGTGGAGCTGTTAACGTGGCTTCCGGTGCAGCTTTCTATCTTTTAGGAGGAACTGTCACAGGTAACACAGCAGCACAGGGTGGAGCTGTCAATGCAGCTTCCGGTGCCAACGTATATCTGCAGGGCGGAACTGTTACAGGCAATACAGCAGCACTTGGCGGTGGTATCTACAGTGAAAGTGCAGTAAATGTAAAGGGCACTGTATCTGTAACAGAAAATAAGGATCAGAATGATGCTGTCAGCAACCTGGTTCTGGCAGGAGAAGATGCCAAAATCAACGTGACCGGTGCGATGACAGGTTCTACGATCAGCGTGCAGGTAAAGGATGCAAAAGCCGGTGTATCAGTAGTAGGATTAGCAGAAGGTGTAACAGATGTAACACTGGCAGATGTTCTGCCTCAGCTTACTTATGAAGGACAGACCTTTACCATTGGGGAAGACGGTACACTGGTAGATCCCACTGTAACGATAACTCCAACTCCTTCTGAGAAACCGGAAGCAAAGGCTGCGATCAAAATCGAAAGTGGTAAATGGACCAGCCACAGCAGCTATGAGATTAAATTCCATACCAATATTAACGGACTTTACCAGGTTGACTGGGTGAAAAAGGGTGAAAAAGCACCTGAGATCACTGTAAGCGGTCAGAAGATCAAGGCTGATAAGAGCACAACTGTTACAGTAACAGATCTGCCGGATTATGATGTGGATATTTATGTAACTGTAATCAGTGAAAAGGATTCTAAAAACTATAAATCTGTAAAGGTTGACAACAGTGCACAGAAACGTCCGGAGGCTCCTGTAACACCTACCCCGGTACCAAAGACACCGGCAGTTACAGAAAGTAAGGTTCAGGGCTTTGAAAATGCACTTACCTTCTATCCTGGAACCTTCTATGATTTCAGAGCAATCGGTGCAGGTACAGACAATACAGATCCTCATGAGGGAGATGTAAGATGGGTACCACAGTACTGGAGCATGTCAGCAAATCCATCCTCCAAGGATATGCATACTACCTGGAAGATCGGCGCTGCCAAGGGTATTTACAAGGATGCAGAGACAACCTATGATATTTATGTATTCTTCCAGAAAGAGGTTTACAGCGGAACAGAATGGCAGGCACAGAGCGGTATTATCGAATCTGTAAAATATCAGTTTAAGGCAGCTCCTCTGGCTCAGACATCTGTAACTCCTGGTGTTACCGGTTCAGGCGGTACTTATGGAGGAGACGGAACAGCAGAGGGTACATCAGATCTGACACCGACCACTTATGCAGATGGAACAAGCGGATCTGCTTCCAAGTCAGCAGTATCTACAGGAGATGAATCACCGGTTGGTACTATGATGGCACTGGCAGCAGCATCTATCCTGGCAGGCGGTTACGTGCTGGTGAGAAGACGTAAAAAAGAAATGTAATCAATTGGATCGGCTGACAGGGTCAGGCGGCTGTGAGAATGAAAAAGGCGGGCTTTCGGGCCTGCCTTTTTCCTGCTTTTTTGTTTGACATCTGCCTCTAAATTCTGTATGATAAGAAAAGCGTAAATTTATAATAAGTATAGAACAGAACTTGTGAAAGGACGAGGAAATATACAGTGATTAATACACAGGAAAGTAAAGTGCAGTTAGAATATATTGAGAAATGTAAGGAACTGGTCAGAGCGAGATATGATCATCAGCCGGCCTTTTTTATCCAGAATGCAGGCTGTCAGATGAATTCCCTTCAGACAGAGACAGTTGCCGGTATTGTGAAGAAAATGGGCTATGAAGAGGTTTTCAAGGAAGAGAATGCAGATGTGGTGATCTATAATACCTGTACTGTCCGTGAGAATGCCAATCTAAAGATCTACGGACATCTGGGACATCTGAAGAGCATCAAGAAACAGAAAAAAGAAATGAAGATCGTACTGTTTGGCTGTATGATGCAGGAATCGGAAGTGATTGAGAAAATCCACAAGGACTATTCCTTTGTAGATCTGGTATTTGGTACCCACAATTTCCATAAATTCCCGGAGCTTTTTTACAGAAGCCTAAATACAGAGGGACAGATCATTGACGTATGGAAGGAATCTGATGAGATTGTAGAGGGAATGCCTGCAGACCGTAAATATTCTTTCAAGACAGGTGTAAATATTATGTTTGGCTGTAACAATTTCTGCAGCTACTGTATTGTTCCCTATGTTCGCGGGCGGGAGAAAAGCCGTGAACCGGAAGCTATCCTTCAAGAGATCAGAGAACTGGTGGCAGACGGTGTGACAGAGGTTATGCTCCTGGGGCAGAATGTAAACTCCTATGGCAAGACATTGGAGAATCCCATTACCTTTGCCCAGCTCCTGCAGCAGGTAGAGGAAATCGAGGGGTTAAAGAGAATCCGTTTCATGACCTCTCATCCCAAGGATCTGTCAGATGAACTGATTGAAACTATGGCAAAGAGCAAAAAGGTATGCCATCATCTTCATCTGCCTATGCAGTCCGGAAGCAGCCGTATCTTAAAGATCATGAATCGGCGTTATGACAAGGAGAAATACCTGGAGCTGGTGCAGAAGATCCGTACAGCCATCCCGGATATTTCCCTTACTACGGATATTATCGTAGGCTTCCCCGGTGAGACAGAAGAGGACTTCCGGGACACACTGGATGTGGTAGATAAATGTGATTTTGATACAGCCTTTACTTTTATTTATTCCAAGAGAAGCGGTACTCCTGCTGCAAAAATGGAGAACCAGATTCCTGAGGATGTGGTAAAGGACCGTTTTGACCGTCTGCTTTCCCTGGTACAGGAAAAGGGACGTCAGGCTTCTTCCCGTTTCCAGGGCACCGTGCAGGAGATCCTGGTGGAAGAGGAGAGTAAGGAAAAGGGAATCTATACAGGCAGAACAGAATATAATCTGCTGGTGCATTTCCCGGGCTGCAGAGATCTCCTGGGAAAATATGTAAAGGTACGACTGGATACCTGTAAGGGATTTTATTATTTTGGTACCCTGGTTGAGGAATAAACAGATAAATACGGCCTGGATTTTCGGCACAGCCCGGAGATCCGGGCTTTTCAGCGGATAAACTTAGAAAGGGATGAAAGAAAGGTGAAACATAATAAATATGAGATAGACATGTGCAATGGAACGATCATGGACAAGCTGATCTCTTTTTCATTGCCTTTAATGCTGTCCGGAATCCTGCAGCTTCTGTTTAATGCTGTAGATATTGTGGTGGTGGGCAGATTCAGTGGAAGTCAGGCACTGGCAGCTGTAGGGTCTACTACTGCGCTGATCAATATTTTTACTAATTTATTTATCGGCATTTCTCTGGGAGCCAATGTACTTGCTGCCAGATTTTATGCTGCCGGAAAATCGAAAGAGATGTCTGAGACAGTCCACACTTCTGTCACAGTAGCTCTGATCAGCGGTGTTCTTATGGGAATCCTAGGGCTGATGTTTGCCAGATTTTCCCTGGAGCTTATGGGAACTCCTGAGGATGTGATCGGTCAGTCCGCCCTGTACATGCGGATTTATTTTCTGGGAATGCCCTTTTTTATGCTGTATAATTATGGTGCTGCCATTCTTCGTGCTGTGGGAGATACTAGAAGACCATTATTTTTTCTGGTAGTTTCCGGTGTGATCAATGCAGTGCTGAATGTGATCCTGGTTGTGTACTTTCATCTGGATGTGGCCGGGGTTGCTATTGCTACAGTGTTCTCACAGTTTGTCTCCTGTGTGCTGGTTTTACGATGCCTTTATATGTCGGAGGGAAGCTATCAGCTGCGCTTTTCCAGGCTTTCCATAAAGAAAGAATATCTGAAACAGATTTTCCAGGTAGGGGTTCCTGCTGGAATCCAGAGCACGGTCATCAATTTTTCCAACGCGCTCCTTCAGTCTTCTGTCAACTCCTTTGGCTCTGTGGCTATGGCAGGATATACAGCTGCCAATAATGTATTTGGATTTCTGTATGTCTCTGTAAATTCCATTACCCAGGCATGTATGAGCTTTACCAGCCAGAATTACGGTGTCCGGAAATGGAAGCGCATGGACAGGGTTCTTGTGGACTGTATTATTTTGTCTGTGGTATGCTCTCTGACTCTGGGCTGCTGCGCTTACTTTTTCGGACCTGAGATCCTGCAGATCTATACCAGAGAACCGGATGTGATCCATGCAGGAATGGAGATTATGACCTTTGCCACAGTTCCTTATTTTCTCTGCGGACTGATGGATCTATTTCCGGGGGCGCTTCGTGGAATGGGACATTCCGGAGTTCCTATGATTCTGTCCATCATCGGTACTGTGGGAACCAGAATCGTATGGATCTTTGGAATTTTTCCATCCCACAGATCTCTGTCCGTGCTGTTTATTTCCTACCCTGTATCCTGGATCCTTACCATACTGATGCAGGTATGCTGCTTCTACTTTGTGAGAAAGAAAGTACATGGGAAAATGAAGGCCTGTATATAGAGTATAAAAATGAAAGCTTTTGCAGAATATATTGCGTCAGCGATGCATTTTGCAGAAGCTTTTTTTAACCGAATCAAGTAAGTCCCCTGCGGGGGTTGCGAAAAGCAATAAGCAGTGGGTGGGGACTTGCTTGTATCAGGAGGAGTGCAAGCTCCTTCTGATAAACTGCGGAGCAGTTATTCGGTGTAGAGCTACGTAGCGAAGCGGATTGCGAATATCCGCTTGACAAAAACTAATTGACAAATACCCCTCGTGGGTATATATTATAAATCACAGAAATACCTGTAAGGGGTATAGGATAAAAATACAGATACCCCTTAACTAATGCAAAAAAAGTGAAAATGAAGCCCGGAAGAAGGAGCGGTTTATGGCGAAAAAATCGGAAAACAGAAATATAGATAGTATGGAAATACAGGAGGAGGGTATGAAGAAGGTCTGTCCTTGCTGCGAAAAACACACTGCCCGTTCAGAGGAAGAACGTAAAAAGCTGGTCAATCGTCTGAAGCGTGTGGAAGGACAGATCCGCGGAATCATCCGGATGCTGGAGAACGATGCCTACTGTAATGATATCCTGATCCAGTCAGCCGCAGTGAATGCTGCAGTAAATGCCTTTAACAAGGAGCTTCTGGCTCAGCATATCCGTACCTGTGTGGCAAGAGATATCCGACAGGGGAAAGATGAGACGATCGATGAGCTGGTGGTTACTTTGCAGAAACTGATGAAGTAAAAACTGTGGAAGCTGTAAAGCAGGGAAGCAATCTGCAGATATCAGATCAGGGATAATAAGTCACAAAGTTATGAGGAGGAATTACAATGGAACAATACAATGTAACCGGAATGAGCTGTGCAGCCTGCAGCAGCAGAGTGGAGAAGGCGGTATCCAGGGTTCCGGGAGTCACATCCTGTTCTGTCAGTCTGCTGACCAACTCCATGGGAGTGGAGGGAACTGCCGGTACAGATGCGATTATTAAGGCTGTACAGGATGCAGGGTACGGAGCCTCTTTAAAGGGGGCATCCGGGGAACAGATATCTGCTTCTGCAGCAGAGGAAGCACTGGAAGATCATGAAACACCTATATTGAAACGAAGGCTCATTGCATCTGTGGGTTTTCTGCTGGTACTGATGTATTTTTCCATGGGACATATGATGTGGGGCTGGCCTCTTCCGGCATGGTTTCATGATAATCATATTGCCATGGGACTGGTACAGCTTCTTCTTGCCGGCATTATCATGGTCATCAACCAGAAGTTTTTTATCAATGGATTTAAAAGCCTGTGGCACGGTGCCCCAAATATGGATACCCTGGTAGCACTTGGTTCTATGGCGTCTTTTGTGTGGAGTGTCTATGTGCTGTTTGCCATGACAAGGGCACAGGTGGATGGGGATTCGGCAGCAGTTATGAATTATATGATGGAGTTCTATTTTGAATCTGCTGCCATGATCCTTACCCTGATCACAGTAGGAAAAATGCTGGAAGCCCGATCTAAGGGAAAGACAACGGATGCGCTGAAAGGTCTGATGAAGCTGGCACCTAAGACAGCAGTTGTTGTCCGGGACGGACAGGAAGCTACGGTGCCCATCGAACAGGTCCGAAAAGGTGATGTTTTTGTGGTACATCCCGGTGAGAACATTCCGGTGGACGGAGTGGTCCTTGAGGGAAACAGTGCGGTCAATGAGGCTGCACTTACAGGGGAGAGTATTCCGGTAGACAAGAATCCGGGAGATGCAGTTTCTGCAGCAACTGTAAATCAGTCTGGATTTATCAGATGTGAAGCTACCCGTGTAGGCGAGGATACTACTCTTTCCCAGATCATCAGGATGGTCAGTGATGCGGCTGCAACAAAAGCTCCTATTGCGAAAATCGCAGACCGGGTTTCCGGTGTTTTCGTTCCGGCAGTTATCAGTATTGCCATTGTTACTACCATTGTCTGGCTGGTTGCAGGAAAAGACTTTGGATATGCACTTGCCAGAGGAATTTCTGTTCTGGTCATCAGCTGCCCCTGCGCTCTTGGACTTGCTACACCGGTTGCCATTATGGTGGGAAATGGTATGGGTGCGAAAAACGGAATCCTGTTTAAAACAGCAGTATCTCTGGAGGAAGCAGGTAAGATCCAGATCGTTGCATTAGATAAGACAGGAACTATCACAAAGGGTGAACCGCAGGTGACAGATATGGTTCCTGCAGAGGGAATCTCAGAGGAAGAACTTTTAAGTTATGCCTATGCGCTTGAGAAGAAGAGTGAACATCCTCTTGCGAAAGCTATTATTGCCAGAGCAGAGGAGAAAAAGACTGTCTTGCAGGAGGTTTCTGATTTTCAGGCTCTTCCTGGAAACGGCCTTCGTGCAGTATTGAACAGTGACGTGCTTACAGGCGGAAATATGAAATTTATCAGCAATGAGACAGCTGTATCACCAGAATTGATTTCAGAAGCCCAAAAGCTGGCAGGAGAAGGAAAAACACCACTTCTTTTTGCAAAAGGCGGGAAGTTTCTCGGCATGATCGCAGTGGCAGATGTTATTAAAGAAGACAGCCCTCAGGCAATAAAAGAATTGCAGAATATGGGAATCCGGGTAGTAATGCTTACCGGTGATAATGAACGCACAGCAAAAGCAATCGGAGCACAGGCAGGAGTGGACGATGTAATTGCAGGTGTTCTTCCGGATGGCAAGGAAAGTGTGATCCGTTCTCTGAAGGAACAGGGAAAGGTTGCCATGGTAGGAGACGGAATCAATGATGCCCCTGCACTTACCAGGGCAGACATCGGTATTGCGATCGGTGCAGGAACAGATGTTGCCATTGATGCCGCAGATGTGGTATTAATGAAGAGCCGGCTCAGTGATGTACCTGCTGCCATACGTTTAAGCCGGGCGACACTGAGAAATATCCATGAGAATCTTTTCTGGGCATTTTTCTACAATGTGATTGGTATTCCACTGGCAGCCGGTGTATGGATTCCGATTTTCGGATGGACACTGAACCCCATGTTTGGTGCAGCAGCCATGAGCCTTTCCAGTTTCTGTGTGGTAACCAATGCACTGAGACTGAATTTCTTTAAGGTACATGATGCTTCCAGAGACAGAAAAATAAAACAGAATGTGGAAGAAATCCATTATATTTCAGATAATACAGAAATGAAAAATGTAACAGAAAGCAGAAGTCTGAAAGCAGAGAATACAGACTCTTGCAACAGTGAAATTCATGATCCAAAAGATCAGGAAAATATAAAAGAAAACAAGGAGAACAAAGAGATGACAACAATCACAGTAAACGTAACAGGAATGATGTGTGGACATTGTGAAGCACATGTGACAAAGGCAGTAAGAGAGGCATTTGGAGTGGAAGATGTAGTTTCCTCCCACGAAAAAGGAACCACAGTGATCCATGCTCCGGAGAAACTGGACGAGGATAAGATCCGCGAAGTAATCAAAGAAGCCGGCTATGAAGTAACCGGCATCACACAGGAATAAAAAACAAAAAGGGGATTTTATGGAAAACCAGAACCAGACACCACATAAAAGACGTGTCCGTTATAATGGTTAAGGCAATCCTTGATTCCGATGAACCATACTGTGAGGAACTCGCCAAAGCCATTACCGATGAGATCCGCAGGGGAAATCATATTGATACTACCACAAAACTGCGTCCGGGTGGACGTGTGGCAATCACCTTTCATGCAATTTATAATCTCCTGATCGCCTACGGTAGCGTAGCACAGTATATTGCTTATCTGCTGCCTGTACTGATCCTGGCAGCGGGAAAACTGATTTTCCGCAGTTCAATACAATAATATAACCTGATTTTCCGCTTTTGGGAGCTGTTTCGGCAGCTCTCAAATTTTTTTTAAAAAATTTGATTTTCAGGTGAGAGTTTTTCGCTTTTTTTGTACCTATATAAGTGAAAGACTTTTTAGGACTTTTTTGTGAAAGGAGGATGGAAGGTATGTATGATACAGAAAAGCGTATCGAATTGGTAAAAAAACGAATGCATGAATACCACCGCCGCCAGGAGCGGCGCACAGTCTGCCGACTGTCTGTTCTGTGTACCCTGTTGTTCCTGTCTCTTGTGGGAGCAATGGGGATAATGCAAAGTCAGCCAATAGACATCACGGGAATGTACGGCGCAATCCTGCTTCATGAGGACGCAGGCGGTTATGTGTTGGTGGCTGTCATTTCCTTTACTGTGGCAGTCGTGATTACCGCATTATGTATCAAATTCAGAAAAAAAGGACAAAAGAGTCAGGCTGCAGAAAATCATGTGTAAAGAAAGGAAAGGTGAAAAGTATGAGAAAAAAGTGTTTCAAAAAAACTATTTCATTGGCATTGTGTATCGTTATGTCCGTAACGATGGCGGGAACTCCGGTATTGGCAGACACTTTTACAGATGGCAGCCAGTCGATAATTTCCGAGAATGCAGAGATTCTGACAGTTGATGCGGAGTCTGCTACTGACTGCGGAGATGTAGCCAGTACAGAGGAAAATCTGACAGAGCCTGCGCTCTTGTCGGAAACGGAAGAAAAGTTTGACAATCCGGAATATGCAGAATTTTCCGGCGGGAATGAAGCAGAAGTTGTCAGCGAGTTTTCCGATAACAGTGTTCCGGCTGCACAGACAGGAGGAAATAATGTTGTTTACCTGGATTCGAGGTCAGGAAATGATACAAATGATGGAAGCAGTGTAGAAAATGCCGTAGGGACTCTTGCGAAGGCTATAGCGATTGCCAATGGTGGAATTATCTATCTGCTTAATCCTATAGATATCAATGAAAATCTCACTCTGGAGAATGTGACACTTCGTCCGGGAAGAAGCAATATGTCAGGTATGCTGTATATAAGGAGGGGTGATGTAACGCTAGAAAAAATAATAATAAATAATATAACACCGGATGGTACGCCTTGCCAGTTCTCTAATTATCCTATTGAAGTGACTGGAAGGTTGGCAACGTTGACTATAGCGGATGGTACTGAGATTGGACCGTTCCCGGGAAAAAGTTGTATTATTGTATCACAACGTAGTACTGTAAATCTGAATGGTGGTGAAATCCTGGGAGATAAGCAGAACACAGTTGAGTATGGCGGTGGAATATATGCGTATGAATCAACTGTCAATGTGAATGGAGGTATAATCAGTGGACATAGTGCAACGTATGGCGGTGGAATATATGCGTTTAACTCAAGCATTAACATAAACGGAGGTCAAATCAGTGAAAATCAGTCAACGTATGGCGGTGGAATATGTGCGATAGAATATTCAAATGTAAGTTTAAAAGGAGGCAGCATTGCTGGTAATAAAAGTGGACAGGGCTCAGGTGTCTACTTGGATATGTCTAACTTGGTTATGAAAGAAGAAAATGGGAAAAGCTGCCAGATCACCCAAAATACAGTAACAACAGAACCTTCTCCTCAAGATATGCACGGCGAAGGTGGCGGAATTTTTCTGATTTATTCTAAAGCAGAAATTGAATCTGGAACCATCAAAAAAAATACAGCCATTGCAGCTCCTGACGAAAACGGTAATATCCGGGGCGGATTAGGTGGTGCAATTTCAGCAATGTATTCAGCAGTAACCATCAAAGGAAATGCAGAAATCTGTAATAACAGTGCGGGTTACCGTGGAGGTGCGATATACACAGAGGGAACGAAAAATGATTCTAGTCTGCTTAATATAGAAGGTGGAACTATCAGCGGCAATCATGTGAATGGAAGCGGAGCCGGTATATTCGCTATATGTTCTAGGGGAAACAAACATAATATGGATGTGAATATTTCCGGTGGAACGATAACAAATAATTACAATGAAACAGGAGAGAATAAAGAAGAAAATGCGATCGTCTTGATGGGGTGGGATCCGAATCTGACTAAAAATACCGGTTTCGCAGATCTGTATCTTAGTTATAGTCCGGTAATTACGGGAAGCGTAACACTTGCCGATGATTATTGTGCTACAGACAGAAAAAATTATAGTCCGCTTATTTATGTGTACGATTCTTTCAACGTAAACAAACCTATTTTAGTAAGTCCTATATATGGTGATGATCCAGATACGCCAGCAGTTATATATGATAATGAATCTAAAGCCGGGAATTATCAGTCACACTTCCGTTCTAAAGAAGGCAGTAACAGGGAGCTGGTACAAAAAGGAGCAACTTTAAAATGGGTAGTTAAAGTTAATGTTAGATTGAGGACTTTTGCTGACATTACTGATTTTCCTGTGCTTAATCCAGAAAAAAGTATTTATCTTATAAAGGGAAAAAAAGTGAGTCCCAAAGATATTCCTGAAGCGGCAGTGATACTTGGTTACGAAAGAACTGGATGGCGCAATGAAAGTGGCAATACTACCTGGGATCCTGATTCTGAGATCACAGACAATATGATAATACGGGAAGTATGGGCTCT
>CAKRYE010000007.1 GCA_934426285.1 uncultured Blautia sp. | reverse complement strand
CCGCTGCTTTCACCGACCATCTTCTTTGTAATGGTTACCCGTGTTATCGGTGCCATGCAGGTATTCGACCTGATCTTTATGGTTATGGACAGAAACAATCCTGCACTTTACAAGACACAGTCACTTGTTTACCTGTTTTACCAGAATTCCTTTGTACAGAATAACAAAGGCTATGGTTCAACAATCGTCGTACTTCTTCTGGTTGTGATCATGATCATGACAGTATTCCAGAATATTGCCCAGAAGAAGTGGGTTCACTATAATTAAGGAGGGATAATTATGGCAGCAAGAGATAAAGCAAACAGAGTTCTGATCCATGTTATCCTGATACTGGTATCTATTACCATGCTGGTTCCTTTCTTATGGATGATCCTGACAGCTTTCAAAACTATGACAGAGGCAACCTCTGTCAACCCGTTCGTAATCCTCCCGTCTACATGGAGATGGGACAGCTTTAAAGAAGTAATCGAAAATATGGATTTCTTACATCTGTATATCAATACATTGCTTCTGATCCTGGGTCGTGTTGTATGTGCGGTTCTGACAGCAACACTGGCAGGCTATGCATTTGGACGTCTGAACTTCAGGGGGAAAAACCTGATGTTCTCTCTGGTCCTTTTCCAGATGATGGTGCCTGGACAGATCTTTATTATCCCACAGTACTTAATGGTAAGTAAAATGGGAATGCTCAATACCATTTTTGCCCTGGTATTTCCCGGTATTGTTACTGCATTTGGTACATTCCTCCTCAAACAGGCTTATATGGGACTTCCGAAAGATCTGGAAGAGGCTGCACGTCTTGACGGATGTAACATCGGCCAGACCTTCCTGTTCATCATGGCTCCTCTGACACGTTCTTCCATGGTGGCACTGGGAATCTTCACAGCAGTATTTGCATACAAAGACCTGATGTGGCCTTTGATCTGTAACAAAGATGTAATGCCTCTGTCAGCAGCACTTGCAAAAATGCAGGGACAGTACACCAACAACTATCCGCAGCTGATGGCAGCATCTCTGCTTGCATGTATTCCGATGATCGTACTGTATCTGATCTTCCAGAAACAGTTCATCGAAGGTATTGCAACATCCGGCGGTAAGCTGTAATAAAAATAAACAATAAGCATTAAGTAAAAGTTCAGGTGTTCAAAAAGATTAATTGTTTGATCTGAGCTGCACAGGCAGGCTTTGTTATAAAAAATGAAAACTATAACAGGGCTTGCCTGAAACTGGATTTGATAATGTTTAGAAAGTAAACTGAAACATAAAACAAAAGAAGATAAATGACAGGAAAGGAAGAGGTAGATAGAAATGAAACCAGGAAGTCTTTTTGACAGAATATTCGGATTTTTAGGTCAGTTGATCGCATTAAATTTGCTGTGGATCGTGTGCTCTCTTCCGGTTATCACAGCAGGGGCATCCACCACTGCATTATTTTACTGTACATTGAAGCTCCATAAAGATGGAGATATCAGAGTACTTCATGATTTTTTTAAGAGCTTTAAGCAGAATTTCAAACAGTCCACACTGATCTGGATTCTGATGGCTGCAGCAGGAATATTTATTTATATGGAAAAAGAAGCTCTGGCAACAATGCCGGGATCCATGTCACAGATTTTTAATTATGTGATCTTTGCGGTATATATTCCTCTGGTGGCAGTTGCACTGTATGTATTTCCAACAGTTGCAGCATTTGAAAATAAAACAATGACTTTGATCACAAACGCATTTTATTTTGCGGTTAAACATATAGGCTATGCATTAGCTGTGGCAGTGATCACCATCCTGCCAATGACAATGACACTTGTAGATGCAAAACTTTTCCCGGTATATCTGCTGATCTGGCTGATGTTTGGGTTCTCCCTGACTGCCTATGCAGATTCCTGGTTTATGTGGAAACTGTTCAAACCCTACTTCAAAGAGGAGAAAGAGGAACATCACTACGTGGACACAGAACCGGATCAGTATGCATTTTAACCGAATCAAGTAGCGAAGCGGATGATTTTATCCGCTTGACAAAAATAGAAAGAACAAAGAAATGAGAGGTACAGAGTATGGAATGGATCAAATATCATGAGGCAGAGAAAGTATTCGACCTGAGAACAGAGCACAGCACTTATCAGATGCAGGTAAGAGAGTATGATACTCTGGTTCATCTGTATTATGGAAGTCCGGTAGGCGATGCGCTGATCACAGACAGGATCGTATGTGTGGACAGAGGATTTTCAGGAAATCCTTATGAAGCAGAAAAGGACAAAACATTTTCATTAGATACCCTGCCACAGGAATATACTACATATGGAAATGGTGATTATCGTATCAATGGCCTGGAAACAGAACAGGCAGACGGCAGTGATACTGCAAATCTGAAATTTGAGTCCTATGAGATCACAAAAGGAAAGTACAGTCTGAAGGGACTTCCTGCAATGTTTGCAAAGGAAGATGAGGCACAGACACTGGAAATCGTTCTGACAGACCGTGTCAGCGGACTGAAAGCACATCTTCTCTATGGTGTATTTCCACATCTTGATGTGATCACCAGAGCGGTACGCCTGGAAAATACAGGCACAGCACCGGTTACAGTGAAAAAAGCAATGTCTATGGAAATGGACTATGAATACAGAGAACTGGATGCAGTCCACTTCTATGGCAGACACAATATGGAACGCCAGATGGAGAGAACTCATCTTGGTCATGGCAACTGGTCTGTGGGAAGTATCCGCGGCACCTCCAGCCATCATCACAATCCATTTGTGATCCTCTGTGACCGAAATACAGAGGAAGCTTATGGAGACTGCTATGGATATGCACTTGCATACAGTGGAAACTTCTTATTTGAAACAGAGGTGGATCAGGTAGGACATACCCGTGTGGCAATGGGAATCCATCCTTATCATTTCTCCTGGACACTGGAACAGGGAGAGAGCTTTGAGACACCGGAAGTGATCATGGCATACTCAGCAGAAGGTTTCGGAAAACTTTCCAGAATCTATCATGATGCATACAGAAGCAATCTGATCCGCAGCAAATACACAGAGCAGCCAAGACCGATTCTGGTAAATAACTGGGAAGCAACTTATTTTGATTTTGACGCAGATAAGATTTACCACATTGCAGAAGAGGCAAAAAATATCGGACTGGATATGTTTGTGTTGGATGACGGATGGTTTGGAAAGAGAGATAATGACTGGTGTGCACTTGGCGACTGGGAAGTAAATGAAGAGAAGATTAAAGGTGGACTTCCTGCACTTGCAGAGAGAATCCATGGACTTGGACTGAAATTCGGTCTGTGGGTAGAACCGGAGATGATCTCTGAGGACAGTGATCTGTACAGAGAGCATCCGGACTGGGCTCTGAAAATCCCGGGACGTGCCATGAACCGAAGCAGACATCAGTTAAATCTGGATATTACCAGAAAAGAAGTACGAGAACACATTATGAACCAGATCTTTAAGGTTCTGGATGCATGCAAGGCTGATTATGTGAAATGGGATATGAACCGAAGTGTAGATAACGTATTCTCAGCAGCTCTTCCAAAGGAACGCCAGGGAGAGGTTTACCACAGATACGTGCTGGCTGTCTATGAAATGATGGAAAGTCTGGTACAGAGATATCCGGATCTTCTGTTTGAGTCCTGCTCAGGCGGAGGCGGAAGATTTGAGGCTGGAATGCTTTACTATTCTCCACAGATCTGGTGCAGTGACAATACAGACGCTATTGACAGACTGAAAATCCAGTATGGTACCTCCTTCGGATATCCTATAAGTGCAATGGGTGCACATGTCAGTGTATGCCCGAATCATCAGTCCGGAAGAACTACTCCTTTTGAGACAAGAGGAATTGTGGCATCAGCAGGTACCTTCGGCTATGAGCTGGATCTGATGAAGATGTCCGAAGAAGAGAAAAAGACAGCCAGAGAGCAGATCCTGAAGTATAAAGAAATGGAACATCTGGTACAGTCAGGAGACTACTATCGTCTGGTGAATCCATTTGAAAACAACAACCATGTACTCTGGCAGTTTGTATCTAAAGATAAGAAAGAAACAGTTGTATGCGGAGTAAGATTCCACAGTGAAGCAAATCCTTATATTTATCTTTTCTACCCACAGGGACTGGATGCTGATATGAAATACGAAGACACAGCAACAGGAAAAGTATATACAGGCGCAGCCCTTATGAAAGCAGGTCTGCCTCTGCCACTGACAACAGGAGATTACCAGCCCATCAGATTTACATTCAGAGCGGTAGAAAAATAATATTTAAGAGAAATAGAATTTATAAGAAATTATAAAACCAGGAATTTTACTTATGGATAGCTGATAAGTAAATTTCCTGGTTTTAGTTATAAAGAGTTATTTCTTCTTTTTAGAATCCTGCTCTGGTTCTGGATTCATCCCGTCAATCAGATGCTCGATCATCATCTTTTTTACATAAACATCAAAGCTCAGCAGACAGATAAAGGAAAATCTCTTCAAATTCTCCTGGTCTTCTTCCTCTGCATCTCCGAAAGTCCCCTGTGCTGTTTTATATTTACGGAGCAGATCCTTTTTCAGAGATTCGATCTGATCCTTCTCCATACTGAAAACTTCATTGTATATATAGGTCATATCCTTTTCTGTCATAGACTTGAAATATTTCTGCACAATCGGTGTGAATAAAGTCTGTATGTCATTGATAGACAGGATATTCTTGAAATAGTAAATAAAGATCAGCATAAGTACATGCTCTTTGGAATAACGCTTCTTTTCCGGCGGGGGAAGAAGCTTATTTTTGGCATAATTATTGATCATGGTTTTGGTCAGAATCTTGTCATCCCCGTAGCGCTTGGTGGCAGCCAGCTGTTCTTCCATAAAAGTTGTGACCTGATCCATGTATAAGTCAATATTTGGAATATCTTCTGGTTTAATATAGTCAATCCTGGAAATACTGGACAGAATGCTGTTGATCATGTCTTTTTCATCGATTGTCATCTTTCATCACCTCTGTCCCCTATTATATAGTTTCAAATACTACTTGTAAATGTTTTTTTTACTGAATTAGCAAAATGGATTGTAAAAGCGTCCGTATTTTATAGTTACTGTCAGGCTGATCAATAACAGGAGTACTCCCAGCGCCAGTGTGAGGAAATCTCTGCGTGCAAAAGGCCTTTGGGTGTACCAGGTGCGTTTTTTGTTTTTGCCGAAGCCACGAAGTTCCATTGCATTGGAGATGGTATCGATCCGGTTCAGACTGGTAAGGATCAGGGGCAGCAGGATGTTAACGGAGTTTTTCAGTCTGGAAAAAAACCTCTCATTTTTTCCAAGCTCCACACCTCTGGCCTGTTGTGCCTGGCTGATGCTGTGATAGTCTCTCTGGATATCCGGAATATAGCGCAAGGCAATGGATACAGAATAACCTACCTTGTAGGAAATCCCGATACTGTTTAAGCTTGCCGCAAATTCGCTGGGATCAGTGGCAGAGATAAACAGGATAGCCACAGGCAGGGCTACGAAATATTTCAGAGAAATATTGACCATATAAAACAGCTGCTCTGCGGTAAGGTCATAGCGCCAGAATAAATGGCAAAGCACATGGTGGGTGCCGTACAGATGGGTTCCCTGATTGGGGTCGAACAAAAAGATAAACAGATTGTTCAGCAGCAGGAACACCAGCATAAAGATCATCATAAACCGTACTTCCCGCAGTTTGATCTTACTCAGCTTAAAAGCCACTACGCTTACTACCAGAAGTCCCAGAAGTATCCAGGTATTGTAGGTGATCATACTTGCAAAGGTAAAAAGCAGAAAGAATGCCAGCTTGGTGGTTCCGGTCAGTTTGTGGATCACACTTTTTCTGGGAAGATAATTTAATACAGTATTAGCGGCCATTGTCCCGTACCTCCCTGTCTTCTTCAATAAAACGTTCTACAAAAGCTTCCGGTGGAGTGATATCGCACCGGTTAGCCAGGGTGAAAAGGCTGGTTTCCTTTAATGCGGCCTGAGTGATCAGGGATTGATCACAGAGAACTGCGGCTGCACTCCGGTCTGCGATCAGCTGTCCGTCAGAGAAAACCAGGGCTCTGGGCGTATACTCCAGCATCAGATGCATATCATGAGTGATCATTACCACTGTGACACCGCGATGGTTGAGAGTGCGGAGAAACTCCATGATCTCGGTATAATGATGGAAGTCCTGTCCTGCAGTAGGTTCGTCCAGAATGATCAGTTCCGGGTCCTGTACCAGTACGCTGGCAATGGTCACACGTTTTTTCTGGCCAAAGCTGAGAGCTGATACCGGCCAGTTACGGAAAGGATAAAGTCCGCAGATTTTCAATGTATTTTCTACCTTTTCGCGAATCTGGTCTTCTGACATGCCGGAATTTCGCAGACTCAGGGCTACCTCATCGAAAATCATGGTTTTTGAGATCATCTGATTTGGGTTTTGCATAACATATCCGATATATTTTGCACGGTGTCGGATATTTTCTCCGGAGAGATCCCTGCCATTAAAAAGTAAGGTTCCCTGATCAGGGGTTTCGAACCCGCAGATCAGTTTGGATAAGGTAGATTTACCTGCACCGTTGCGTCCTACAATGCTGACCATTTCTCCCTTGTATATGGTAAGGGTTACATCCTTTAGTGTAGGGTGGTTCCGGGTATAGCCAAAGCTCAGGTTCTTTATCTCAAGGAGCGGTTCTGGTGTGCCGGAAGGATTAGAAAGATCCTTTTGATGAAACCAGTTTTGAAGCATTTTCTGATCTGCCTGATCCAGAATCAGGGAATTTACATGTGAGGGCTTTTTGTATGGCGCAATTTCAATGCCTGCATAACGCATAGCTGTCACATACAGAGGCTCACGGATTCCGTTATCTGTCAGCAGGGTAGTGGAGAGCAGTTCATCGGGATGAAGGTCTGCCAGTATTTTTCCCTCATTTACCAGAATGATCCGGTCCACATTTTTCCAGAGTACATCCTCCAGACGGTGTTCAATGATCAGAACCGTGGTGTCGGTTTTCTGCTGGATTTCGTCAATCAGCTCTATTGCCTGCTTGCCTGTGGCAGGATCCAGGTTTGCCAGGGGTTCGTCAAAAAGCAGGATTTGCACCTGATCCACCATGACTCCGGCCAGACTGACACGTTGTTTCTGACCGCCGGATAATTCATGAGGTGCATAGTCCAGATGATCCTGGATTCCCACCAGCTCAGCGGCATGTTGGGTGATGCTGTGCATTTTATCCTGAGGCATGCAGCTGTTCTCCAGTGCAAAAGCAATATCCTCGCCTACGGTTAATCCGATAAACTGTCCGTCAGGATCCTGGAGTACAGTTCCTACATGTGCAGAGAGCTCAAAGATGCTGCTGTGTGGAGCATCTACACCGTCTACAATAAGAGAACCAGTGCATTCTCCGGGATTGGAGAAAGGATTCAGACCATTGATACAGGCTGCAAGTGTGCTTTTGCCGCTTCCGGAAGGTCCGGCGATCAGGACGCGTTCTCTCGGATAAATGTCCAGATTGATTCCTGCCAGGGTAGGCTTTTTCTGGGCACGGTATTGAAATGAAAAATCTTTAAATGAAATAACAGGTAAGTTTTGTTCTGTCATCTGTCTAACCTCAAATTGATTTTTTAACCGAATAAACTGCGGAGCAGTTATTCGGTTATGAGCAAGTAGCGAAGCGGATTGCGAATATCCGCTTGAATAGCTGAAAAAGAAAAAGCCCTATCACATAAGCTTTTCGCTAAATGACAAGGCTTTTTGTCTGAAGCTTATTCCTGATCCAGAGATCCTTTTTTTGCGATGGTCTTGGTATATGCCAGAACCAGAAGTCCGCCTACGATTACTGCTGTGATGGTATTGGAGATGGCTGCAAAAGCACCCTGTGCAAATACCTTGTTAGCAGGTTCTGCGTAGATAAGAATATCCAGTACAGGGGCAACAACGATCCATCCGATCACATGCGCTGCAATATTGGCAATGGCGAAAAGAGTAACCTTGCCTTTGCCAAAGTCTCCCTCCTGTACATTCAGCTTTTTGGCAAAGAGACCTACGATCACGCCTACGAAAGCGGAAGTGATCACCCAGCTCCACCATGGGCTTCCGCCCCAGGAAAGGTCGATCAGAGTATGACCGATAAATCCGATAAGTCCTCCTGCTACCGGTCCGTACATAACGGCCAGCAGAGCCAGGACTGCGTATTGAAGACTGATATTGGTGTTAGGCACCGGACTTGGGATTGCGACAAAACGTCCAAGTACAAAGAACAGCGCTGCACCGATACCAACGGCTACAACGGTTTTAATGCTATTGTTGCTTTTCATGACTCATTCCTCCTCAAAAGTGTATGTATGCAGCAGAATCAGTTTACTGCAAGTCAGTGTCAGTATAAGGCATTTAATTGTGGATTGTCAATGGACAAACAGGGGCGTATGTTGAAAACTGTTGTGGTATGGTCCGCTTTTGTGTATAATTGGGAGAGAACTGAAATAGCTATCGAATACAGGAGCAGAAAATGAGAGATATTTACAATACATTAAATTCCAGACAGCAGGAGGCAGTATTCCATACAGAAGGACCGCTGCTGATCCTGGCAGGGGCGGGCTCAGGAAAGACCAGGGTGCTGACCCACAGAATTGCATATCTGATAGATGAGAAAGGGGTCAATCCCTGGAATATTCTGGCCATCACCTTTACAAACAAAGCTGCCAGTGAAATGAGAGAACGTGTGGATAAGATCGTAGGTTTTGGCTCAGAGAGTATCTGGGTATCTACCTTTCATTCCACCTGCGTGCGTATTCTCAGGAGACATATTGACAGACTGGGATATGACAACAGTTTTACTATTTATGATACTGATGATCAGAAAACTCTTATGAAAGACATCTGCCGCAGGCTGAATGTGGATACCAAGATTTATAAGGAACGTTCCCTGCTGGCCCAGATTTCACATGCAAAGGATGAGCTGATCACTCCGGATGAAATGGAGATGAATGCAGCCGGGGATTATAATAAGAAGAAAGTGGCTGCTATTTATCGGGAATATCAGGCATCTCTGCGCAAGAATAATGCGCTGGACTTTGATGACCTGATCGTGAAAACAGTAGAGCTTTTTCAGAATTGTGGGGATGTGCTGGAAAATTACCAGGAGCGGTTTAAATATATTATGGTAGATGAGTACCAGGATACCAATACTGCGCAATTTAAATTTGTAAGTCTGCTGGCATCAAAATATGAGAATCTCTGCGTAGTAGGAGATGATGACCAGTCCATCTACAAGTTCCGAGGCGCCAATATTGGCAACATTCTCGGGTTTGAGCATGTTTTTCCGGACGCTGCAGTGATCCGGCTGGAACAGAATTACCGTTCTACCCAAAATATTCTCAGGGCTGCAAATGAAGTCATTGCCAACAACAGGGCACGTAAGCCCAAGACTCTCTGGACAGAGAATCAGGAGGGAGAGAAAATCCATTTCCGCCAGTTTATGAATGGATATGAAGAGGCAGAATATGTAGTGGGAGAGATTGCCGGAGCGCGCCGGGAAGGAAAGGGAATGTATAAGGATTTTGCCGTCCTTTACCGTACCAATGCCCAGTCCCGCCTTTTTGAGGAAAAATGTCTTCTGGCAAATATTCCCTATAAAATAGTGGGTGGGGTAAACTTTTATGCGCGTAAGGAAATCAAAGATCTTCTCTGCTATCTGAAAACCATTGATAATGCAAAGGATGACCTGGCAGTGCGGCGTATTATCAATGTACCCAAGAGAGGAATCGGTGCTACTACTCTGAGCAGAGTGCAGGATTATGCGGATCAGATGGATATCAGTTTCTATGATGCATTACGTGTGGCAGAGGAGATTCCTTCTATAGGAAGAAGCCTGTCAAAGATTGATGGATTTGTTACCTTTATCCAGGGTCTGAAAAGTAAGGCAGAGGCCTATACAGTCAGAGAGCTTTTGGAAGAAGTGATCCGGCTTACCGGTTACGTGACGGAGCTGGAGGCAGAGGATACAGAGGAATCCAGGGCAAGGATTGAAAATATTGATGAATTGATTTCCAAGACAGAAGCTTATCAGGAAGCATGTGAGGAAAGAGGAGAACCTGCAACTTTGTCCGGATTTCTGGAAGAAATTGCATTGATCGCAGATATTGACAGTGTAGATCCGGATCAGGATTATGTACTTCTTATGACTCTTCATAGTGCGAAAGGTCTGGAATTTCCCAATGTATTTCTGGTAGGAATGGAGGATGGGATTTTTCCCTCTTATATGTCTATTATGTCAGATGATCATTCTGATCTGGAGGAAGAGCGCCGTTTGTGTTATGTAGGGATCACCAGGGCAATGAAGGAGCTGACCATGACCAGTGCCAGACAGAGGATGATCCGCGGAGATGTCCAGTATAATAAGGTGTCCAGATTTGTCCGTGAGGTTCCCAGGGAACTGGTGGATCTGGGTTACAAGGTAGAAGAAAAGAAACCGAAGATCTCAGAATCCTTAACCGGAGACAACAGTCTTTCCAAAATGAAGCAGGTGTTTGCTGCCAAGCCTTTTCAGGCAGCCCAGTTTAAGGTCACTAAGGCAGATTCTCTGGACTATCAGATAGGAGATACCGTGCGCCATGTGAAATTTGGAGTAGGTGTGGTGAAAAATATCGTAGAAGGCGGAAGAGATTACGAGGTTACGGTAGATTTCGACAAAGTAGGAGTGAAGAAAATGTTTGCCGGATTTGCGAAGCTGAAGAAAGTCTGAGCAGAAAAGAATACAAAAAAGGCGGTCTATGTCAGAAGTAAAGAATCTGACATAGACCGCTCTTTTTCCTGGTGAAAAAATTATTCTGATGTTGAGGTACGCTTTAATAAAGCTACTGTCTCCACATGGACAGTCTGGCAGAACTGATCTACACAGCAGGCTTTTTCCAGGTGATATCCTGCCTCCAGAAATGCCGGAAGATCTCTGGCCAGGCTGGTGGCTTTGCAGGAAATATAGACAATATGATCCACCCCGTAGGAGAGGATTTTAGGCAGTGCTTTGGGATGAATACCGTCTCTGGGCGGATCCAGAATGATCACATCCGGTTTTTGAGTCAGATCATCCAGTACCTTCAGTACGTCACCTGCAATAAATCTGCAGTTTGTCAGATTGTTAAGTGCTGCGTTTTCTCTTGCTGCTTCTACAGCTTCCTCTACAATCTCGACTCCGATCACTTCATCTGCTACAGAAGCGGCAAGCTGGGCGATGGTTCCGGTTCCGCTATAGAGGTCAAAGACTACCTTATCTTTGGTATCTCCAATATACTGCCGTACAACAGAATACAGAACTTCAGCTGCCAGGGAGTTTGGCTGAAAGAAGGAAAAGGTGCTGATTTTAAAGCGTAATCCCAGCAGAGTTTCATAGAAGTAATCCTGACCATAAAGGATACGGGTCTCATCACTCTGTACCACATCTGAGAGGGAATCATTGATAATGTGCATGATGCCTACGATTTTTCCTTCCAACGGAAGGGCGAGAAGCTGATTCTTCAGCGGCTCCAGATCATATTCTTCCTGACTGGTGGTAATAACATGTACCAGAATTTCTCCGGTAGTTACTCCCCGCCGGAGCAGAAGATGTCGGAGATAACCTGTGTGCTGCATCTTTTTATAATAGGAAGCATTCAGCTTCAAAAAATATTCGTGGACACAGGAGAGGATTTTTGTCATATCCTCATGAACCAGCTTACAATCTGATGCTGTAAGTACGTCATAGGTGCTGCCTTTCTTATGAAGACCCAGAGTGAGGGGGCCGTCTTTGTAAGCGTCTCCGAAAGAAAATTCCATTTTATTGCGGTAACGGAATTCCATAGGGCTTCCATGGATGCCTTCCCAGTTATATTCTGCGTTTTCCAATGCTGCGTCCAGAAGCTCCCGGACCTGGCGTTCCTTCATTTCCAGCTGTTTTTCATAGGACATGGTCTGGTACATACAGCCACCACATTCAGGAAAAATGGAACAGGCAGGGTCTCTGGTTTCCTGAGGAGACTTCTCCAGAACTTCCAGCAGACGTCCTTCTGCCCTGCCGGAACGCTTTTTGTTGATCATAAAACGGATCTTTTGTCCTGGGATGCCATTTTTGACAGTGACCTTCTGATCTCCTATCATCACAGTCCCTTTGTTGGGAAAATCTACTTTTTCAATTGTGCCCTCATATATTTCGCCTTTTTTCATAAATAACTTAAATCCTTTCGTTAAAAAAAGCTCCGGGTTCAGCCGGAGCTTTCTGATTGCTGTACAGTCGACGAAGACTGCCGATCATATTCTGGATTATTCTTCGTCCTCAAAATAATCATCAAAGTCATCATCCAGGTCTTCTTCAAAATCCTCCAGATAATCCGGAGCAAAGAAGCGATAAACAGCAAAGGCAATACCTGCTACTGCAGCTACAGCACCGATGATCGCCAATACCCAGAGAACTGTATTTTTATCCTGCTCTTCTTCTTTTTTCTTTAAAGCTGCTAATAATTCATCAATTTTAATATTCATAACCGCACCATCCTCTCAATTCATTAAGTCGGCTGAAGCCATTAAAAGAACAGCCAAATCTGCCGTCTGTTATATTAATGGGATTATTATACCACCTTTGCCTGGATTTTACCATAAGTATCTGAAATTAAATTGATATTTAAATTGATATTAAATTAGAAACTATTCAAGCGGATATTCGCAATCCGCTTCGCTACTTGCTCATAACCGAATAACTGCTCCGCAGTTTATCAGAAGGAGCTTGCACTCCTCCTGATACAATCAAGTCCCCACCCACTGCCTATTGCTTTTCGCAATTGAAGCAGGGGACTTGATTAATTCGATTAAATTAGAAATACAAATTATAATAAAAATATGTTATAATGAAAGCCACGAAAAAGAACTTGAGGTCTTTTGTTTAAACACAGGGAGGTTATAATATGAAAAACATTAAGAAATTAGGTGCATTGCTCTGCAGTGCATGTCTGGTGGTTTCCGGGACCACAATACCGACAATGGCAGATTCCATGAAGGTTGTAACACTGGGTGCTGACCTTACAGATGCACAGAAGAATACTATGATGAAATATTTTAATGTAAGCAGTGATCAGGTACAGATCCTGACAATCACCAATCAGGACGAGAGAGATCATCTGAGCGCATACGTTCCGATTGAGCAGATCGGAACCAGGACAGTGAGCTGTGCTTATGTAAAGCCAACTACATCCGGCGGAATTAAAGTCCGTACAGCAAACCTGAACTGGGTAACCTGTAATATGATCGCTACATCTCTTTCTACTTCAGGTGTAAAGAATTGTGAAGTTGTTGCAGCATGTCCTTTTGAGGTTTCCGGTACAGGCGCACTGACAGGAATCCAGATGGCTTATGAGACTGCCACAGGCGAGCAGCTGGACAGCACCAAGAAGGAACTGGCAACAGAGGAAATGGTAGTGACAGGAAATCTGGCTGATGAGGTAGGCAAGAATGATGCAACTACTGTTATGAACAATTCCAAGATGCAGGTCATTCAGAACAATGTACAGAATGCAGATGATATCTATAATATTGTAGTGAATGTGGCTCAGCAGAATAATGTAACTCTGGATTCTGACCAGATCAACAAGATCGTAGAGCTTCTGGAGCAGATTGCACAGCAGGATTATGATTATGACGATGTAAAAGCAACTCTGGAACAGGTGAATCAGAATACTTCCGGAAACAGTGATGAGATCGGTGAAGTGGACGAAGAGGAAGATGATACTGTAAATGCAGGGGATTCCGCAGATGGAGATGACATTCTGGGAAGCGTAGATAACAGTGTGCTTGGAGGAGATGTACTGGAGAGCTCCACAGAGGATACCACTCTGGAACAGGAAACAGGTATGAACACAGGCAGCGCAGACGGACAGAACGAAGATTCCTCTGATACAGAAGATATGGATAATGAGGACTGGGACGGCAGTGAGGATACAGACGGATCCCTTGATGGCAGTGAAACTGCAGATACAGCAGATGAACTGGATACCTCCTCTCTGACAGAGGATCAGAAAGCATTATTTACCCAGACAGAGACCTTCTGTAAGGGCGAGTACGAGGGAGATGCAGCTTCACTTCAGACTGCTATGGGTGATGATACTGCAGTTTCCACAGTTGTGCTGGATGCAGAAAACGGAGCAACTCTTTCTAAGGATGTAGAGAAAGCATATCTGGATGTACTGAAACAGGGAACTGAGTCCTACCATGAAGACGGTACAGAGCTTTATATGACTCCTGAGTTGAATATGATGGATAAGGCACTGAAAGATATTTTTGGATTAAGTGAAGGAGTACAGGCAGCTCCTGAGCTTAGCGAACTTACAGATGAAGACAGACAGACTCTGTATGATGATACCATGAAATTCTTCCAGAAGCTGTACAATGAGACAGTACAGACCAGTGAAGAAGCAGCTGTGGAGAATGAAGATGGTACAGATGCTGCTGAAGAGGCAGAGGTTGAGGAATAAGTAAGGACTTATGGAGTTTCAGATCAGAAAAGCAGAGCCTGCAGATGTCCGGGGGATTATGCGGATCATGGAGCAGGTTGGAACATGTCATATTCATCCGGACTGGTTTGTGGCAGATGATGAGGCTTATGTAAGAGCACATTTGGAGCAGAAGGGATTTATTGTAGTGGCAGAAGCTTCAGATGGAGAGATTGCAGGATTTTTTATTATCAAATATCCGGATAAGGATGATAATCTGGGAACTTACCTGGGATTTGATGACGGACAGTTGTCTCAGGTGGCAGTGATGGATTCGGCAGCAGTGGATAACGCTTTCCGGGGGAATGGACTTCAGGGCAGAATGCTGGAAGCTGCAGAAAATCTGCTGGATCCGGACAGATTTGTATATCTGATGTGTACTGTTCATCCGGAGAACAGATTTAGCAGACATAATATGGAGAGCCATGGCTATCAGGTAAAAAAGATTGCCAGATGCTACGGTGGACTGGAACGCTGTATTCTTTTGAAGGAACACAGGAGATAAAGAAAGGCAGTCAGTGGAATAGAAATTTCACTGGCTGCTTTTTGCATTTTGGACGTGTACAAACAATGGGTAGAAAAAAATAAAGTTCTGTGTTAGAATGAATCGTAAAAGTGAAAGAAGAAAGAGTTTATTACGGATTGTTTATGAGCAACAGGAGGATAAAATATGGGTTTTGCAGTGGTAACCCTGAAAAAGGGTGAAGGCAGACTTCTGAAATCCGGAGGTATGTGGATTTTTGATAATGAAATAGATACGATCATGGGCAGCTTTGTAAATGGAGATACTGTACTGGTTCATGATTTCGATGGATATCCCATGGGAAAGGGATTTATCAATACAAATTCCAAAATTGCAGTGCGTCTTTTTACCAGAGATGAGAGGCAGGAGATTGATGAGGAATTTCTTGAAAAACGTGTGAGGGATGCATGGGAATACCGTAAGAAGGTAGTGGATACAGGAAGCTGCAGACTTATTTTTGCAGAAGCAGATTTTCTGCCGGGAATTGTAGTGGATAAGTTTTCCGATGTGCTGGTGGTTCAGTCCCTGGCTCTGGGAATTGACCGTTATAAGGAACAGATTGTTGAACTTTTGAAAAAAGTACTGGCTGAGGACGGTATCATAATCCGTGGAGTTTATGAGCGAAGTGATGTGAAGGTCCGCAGACAGGAAGGAATGGAACTGGTCAAGGGCTTTATCGGACCGGAATTTCCTACCCTGGTACAGATTGAGGAAAACGACGTCAAATATGAAGTAGATGTAAAAGACGGTCAGAAAACAGGATTTTTCCTGGATCAGAAATATAACAGACTTGCCATCCAGAAGCTGTGTAAGGGCGCAAAAGTGCTGGATTGCTTTACCCATACCGGTTCCTTTGCATTAAATGCGGGAATTGCAGGCGCTGCCAGTGTGACAGGTGTGGATGCTTCCCAGCTGGCTGTAGATCAGGCTACGGCAAATGCAGCGTTAAATGGATTATCAGACAGAGTAAAATTTATCTGTGAGGATGTATTTGAGCTTCTTCCGGAGCTGGAGGAGAAGGGCGAGAAGTTTGATGTAGTGATCCTGGATCCGCCGGCCTTTACAAAATCCAGAAATTCTATAAAAAATGCAGTAAAGGGATACCGGGAGATTAATCTTCGGGCTATGAAGCTGGTGAAGGACGGAGGCTTTCTGGCAACCTGCTCCTGTTCCCATTTTATGGATTATGAATTGTTCACCAGAACCATCGGACAGGCAGCAAAAAATGTACATAAGAGACTGCGCCAGGTAGAGTACAGGACTCAGGCACCGGATCATCCCATCCTGTGGTCTGCAGATGAATCCTATTATTTGAAATTTTATATCTTCCAGGTTTGTAATGACAGATGAAAGAGAGGAAAAATAAATGAGCTTTAGAGAAGTGAAACCAGAAGAACTGACAATGAATCCGTTTACCAAGATTGGTAAGGAATGGCTGCTGATCACAGCAGGAAATGAGGAAAAATGCAACACAATGACAGCTAGCTGGGGTGCCATGGGCGTTATGTGGGGAAAAAATGCAGTAACTGTTTATATCCGCCCTCAGAGATATACAAAGGAATTTGTAGACAGGGAGGAAACCTTTACGATTTCTGTGCTGGGAGAGGCTTATCGTAAGGCTCTGAATTACTGCGGAACTGTTTCCGGAAAGGGAATTGATAAGATCACAGAGGCTGGACTGACTCCTTATTTTGTAGATGAAACAGCAGGGATCCAGGAGGCAGATATGATTATGGTATGTAAAAAAATGTATCATGATACCATTAAGCCGGAATGCTTTGATGAGGCAGAGCATGATACAAAATGGTATCCACAGAAGGATTATCATACAATGTATATTGCTGAAATTCAGAAGGTTCTTGTGAGAGAATAAGGCGTACTTTTGCTGCTGAACAGGCATAAATCCCTAAGGGATTTCAGAGAGACTTGAAAAGAGGTAAGGATGAGAGACAAACTGAATAAATTTATGCAGGGACGTTATGGTGTAGACCAGTTATCAAGATTTACCCTGGGTGTGGCGCTTTTTATTGTTGTAATCGGATCTTTCTGCAGAAGAAATATGGCAGGCGGAGTCTTAGATCTGTTGGGCTTTGTACTGATCATATATACCTATGTCAGAATTTTATCCAGAAATATTCAGAAGCGTTATGCTGAAAATCAGAAATATCTGGCAATGACCCAGAATATCCGTGGCCGTTTCATGAAAGAAAAGCGTATGATGGAGCAGAGAAAAACCCATCATATTTACACCTGCCCGGGTTGCGGACAAAAGATTCGCATTCCCAGAGGAAATGGTCAGAAGATAGAAATTGAATGCCCGAAGTGTCACAGGAAGTTTATCAAGAGGAAATAAAATGTTTGGCTATGTGGTAATGAATAAACCGGAGATCAGGTTTAAGGATTTTGATCTGTATCGATCCTTTTACTGCGGTCTCTGCAGGGAGCTGAGAGAAAAATATGGGATATCCGGACAGATTACCCTGACTTATGATATGACTTTTGTGGTCGTGCTTCTCAGTGCGCTTTATGAACCACCGACTCAAAAGGGAACAACCAGATGTGTGATCCATCCTGTATGCAGACAGCCAGTTCGCAAAAATGCAGCCACAGAATATGGAGCAGATATGAATGTTCTTCTCACTTATTATAAATGTATGGATGACTGGGAAGATGAGAAAAAGTTTGCTGCATTGGGATATGGGAAAATTCTGCAGAGGAAAAATAACCGGCTGAGCCACCGGTATCCGGAGAAAGCAGAGAAAATCAGGAAATTACTTGAAAAATTATCTCAGATGGAAAAGGCAGGAGAAACAGATATTGACAAAATGTCAGGTTGTTTTGGCCGGATCATGGAGGAGATTTTTGCCTGGAAAAAGGATGTGTGGGAAGGCTCTCTGCGCAGAATGGGATTTTATCTTGGGAAATTTATTTATATTCTGGATGCCTATGATGATGTGGAAAAAGATGTAAAAAATGGAAATTACAACCCTTTTGCAGAAAAATATATAATGAAAGGGTTTGATGAGCAGGTACGGCAGCTTTTGGTCATGATGATGGCTCAGGCCTGCAGAGAATTTGAAAAGCTTCCTATTATAAAGTATACCGATATTTTGAGAAATATTCTTTATTCCGGTGTGTGGTGTCGTTTTGAGGCGATTGCCAGAAAACGAAGGGAAGCAGGGGAGAAAAAACATGATTGATCCGTACAGTGTGCTGGGAGTGTCCCGGGATGCGTCAGATGATGAGATAAAAAAAGCATACCGCCGGATGAGCCGCAAATATCATCCGGATGCAAATATTAATAATCCCAACAGGGAACAGGCTGAGGAGAAGTTTAAACAGGTCCAGCAGGCCTATGAACAGATCATGCGGGAAAGGGAACAGGGAAGCAGTTATGGTGGCTCCTATAGTGGATTTGGCGGTTATTCCGGAAATTCTGGCAATGCTTATCAGGATGAGGAAAGTGTTCGCAGGCAGGCGGCGGCAAATTATATCCAGAGCAGTCACTTCCGAGAGGCTATGAATGTGCTGCAGTCTCTCTCCCAGCGTAATGGTCAGTGGTATTACCTTTCATCAATGGCAAATATGGGGCTTGGAAATAATGTGAACGCTCTCAGCGATATCAGGGAGGCAGTCCGTCTGGAACCGGATAATATGCAGTATCAGATGCTTCTTCAGCGAATGGAAGGGGGCGGCAGCTGGTACCGGGAAATGCAGAATCCTTTTGGAGGTATGCCGACCGGCGGAGATGATTATTGCATGAAGCTTTGTCTGGCAAATCTGGCCTGCAGTCTTTGCTGTCCAGGTGGAGGCGTATTTTGTTGTTGATTCTTGTAACAAACTGGTTACTGGATTATAAAACTTCCATTAATGGATTGACAATCAAAATGGAAAATATTACTATAGTGAAGTGATAATGCGCAGCCGTGATAACAGGAAATAGCTGCGATATAATAGAAGAAAGGTTACAGGAGGAAATTATAATGAGTATTCGTATTGGTATTTTGGGCTACGGCAATCTTGGCCGTGGTGTAGAGTGCGCAATCAAACATAATCCGGATCTGGAGCTTGTGGCTGTGTTTACACGTCGTGCTCCGGAAACCGTTAAGATTCTTACAGAGACAGCAACAGTATATTCTGTCAGTGATGCTGAGAAAATGAAAGATAAGATTGATGTTCTTATTATCTGTGGTGGAAGTGCAACAGATCTTCCGAAACAGACACCGGAATATGCAAAGATGTTTAACGTAATTGACAGCTTTGATACACATGCAAGAATTCCGGAACATTTTGATGCAGTAGATGCGGCAGCAAAAGAAAGCGGTCATATCGGTATTATTTCAGTAGGCTGGGATCCGGGAATGTTCTCCCTGAACCGTCTCTACGCAAATGCAATTCTTACAAATGGAAAAGATTACACATTCTGGGGCAAGGGTGTAAGCCAGGGACATTCAGATGCAGTACGCCGTATTAAAGGCGTAAAAGATGCAAAACAGTACACAATTCCTGTTGAAGCGGCACTGGAAGCAGTAAGAAACGGAGAGAATCCAGAGCTTACAACAAGACAGAAACATACAAGAGAGTGCTTCGTAGTTGCAGAGGAAGGTGCAGATCTGGCACAGATCGAGAACGATATTAAGACTATGCCGAATTATTTCTCAGATTACGACACAACTGTACATTTTATTTCTGAAGAAGAGCTGAAGCGTGATCACAGTGGAATCCCCCATGGTGGTTTCGTGATCCGCTCCGGAAAAACTGGATGGAATAATGAGAACAATCATGTGATTGAATACAGTCTGAAACTGGATTCAAATCCGGAGTTTACTTCTTCTGTACTGGTTGCTTATGCGAGGGCAGCATACCGTATGAATAAAGAAGGTCAGACAGGCGCTAAGACAGTATTTGACGTAGCTCCTGCATATTTAAGTTCTGCCGATGGGGCTGAATTGAGAAAACATCTGCTGTAAAATCGAAAAGAGACAAGGCTTTTTTGTGAGCTTTGTCTCTTTTTTGCTGAAAAAACCTGTGATGATTTAGTGAAAATTTAACATATTTTTACTTCAATGTTGACTGTATGTTGAAGCTGTAATATAATAGGGTCATACAAACGTAACAACATTGTAAAGACTTTACATTTCTGAACATGAAAATGAAACATAATGAAATGTAATAAAAAGAAAAGGAAGGTATGTATGCAAAACGTAAACAAGAAGTTCAGAACCTGGGGGGCGTTTCTGTTCCTGCTGTTTTTTGCTGTATGTGTATCTGTATTTTTTTCAGCTGCGCGGGTTAAGGCCGACACAGAGACTGGATTTGTAACGATTAACGGTAAATCATACTACATAAATGAGGATGGTTCTAAACAGAAAGGCTGGCTGGAGCTGAACGGCAAGAAGTACTATTTTAATGCAAGTACAGGCGTACAGGTAAAGGGCTGGGTCACAGACAGCAAGGGAAGAAAGCGTTATTTCAGCAAAGGCGCCGGAATCATGATGACCGGCTGGCTGACAGATTCCAAGGATCAGAAGAGATATTTTGATCCATCCACAGGATTTATGCAGACCAAGTGGATGACACTGAATGGAAAAAAATATTACTTCTATAGTAAAAGCGGTGTTGCTGCATGTAAGGAGTTTCTGACGGACAGTAAGAATAACACCAGATATTTTACAAGTGCCTGTTATATGCTGACCGGATGGGCCAAGAATACAAAAGGTGAGGCCAGATTCTTTGAAGAAGATGATGGAATCATGGCAAAGGGCTTCCAGAAGATTGATGGTAAAAACTATTACTTCAGCACAGGAAGCGGTAAGATGGCTACAGGCTGGCAGACCATTAATTATAATAAATATTATTTTGATACCAAGACCGGTGAGATGGCAACAGGCCAGACTACCATTGACGGTAAGAAATATACTTTTGATTCCAACGGTATTTTACTGATCACTCCGGAATCAAGCGGAAGTAAGACGATTAAGAATTATCTTGCGGGAGCACTGCTTCCAGTAGGAAAAGCCCTTTATGTATGGGGCGGTGGATGGAATGATTCTACCCGTAAGGGACTCAGCCCTACGATGACTGCTTTCTATAACAGTCAGACTGCAGATTATAATTATAATAATTACAGAGACCTGAGTACTGAAAACAGAGCAAAAGGTTTTGACTGTTCTGGTTTTGTTGGCTGGGCTGCATATCAGGTGATGCAGACAAAGTCAGGAGTTGGAAGCGGATATACCGTTGTTTCCGGAGAAGTCGGATCTACCTATAAGGCAAGGGGCTGGGGAAGCATTCTTACACAGTCTGATCTGTCAAAATCCGACTGGACTTTCAAACCTGGTGATATTGGTTATAATGCAGGCCATGTATGGATTGTCTTGGGACAGTGCAGTGATAAGAGTCTTGTGATTGTTCATTCTACACCGAATGCAGGTGTGCAGATTGCAGGAACTCCTACACCGGATGGAACATATGGAACCCAGGCAATTGCACTGGCACAGAAATATATGTCCAGATATCCGGGATATGCAAAATATGGTTCTGCATATCATACATCCAGCGGTAACTACAGCCGTAACGGAAACTATTTCAGATGGAACAGAAATACACTTTCTGATCCGGATGGATATCTGAGCAAGACAGCAGATCAGATTCTGGCAGATCTTTTCAGCTAAGAAATTCAGAGATGGATTCAAATTCAATATGAAATGAAAGAAGCAGCTTGTCCTTTGGGACGGCTGCTTTTTTGCGTAAACATTACTAAATGTTACGGAAATTTAAAATATTTTATAAAAAAACCTTGCATTCATGGAAACGATGTGTTAATATGAATAAGACTTAAAACAAATATTACAAATCTATTACATAAAAAGAAATAAAAGGTTACGAGGACGAGAGACCATGAAGAAAAAAATTGTATGTCTTACATTAGCACTGCTTATGACTGCATCACAGGCCGTAAGCGTAAGCGCTTCCAGAGAAGATGATTTAAGAGAAGAACAGGCGATTACAAGCCAGCAGCTTGATGCCACATATTCCCGCATGGATGAACTGGCAAATGCAAAGGCACAGCTTGAGAGTGAAATTTCAGAGTTGGATTCCAATCTTGTTAGTGTTATGGTTTCCATCGATACTCTTAAGAATGATATCAGTAATAAAGAGGTTGATATCATCAGAACAAAACAGGATCTTGCAAAAGCACAGAAGGCCAGAGATAAGCAGTACGAGAGTATGAAAAAGCGTATCCAGTGTCTATATGAGCAGGGCGGTGATTCTGCATGGTTCCAGATGATGCTGAATTCCGAAGATCTCAGTGATCTTCTTACACGAGCTGAGAATACCCAGCAGATGTATGAGCAGGACAGAAAAAATCTGGATAAATATGTGAAAACTATTGATGAAGTAAATAATTTAAAAACACAGTATGAGTCTGATAAGGCAGAACTGGAAGAGATGAAATCCTCTTATGAAGAGCAGTCTTATACTCTTCAATGCCAGATCGACCAGAAAAAATCCGAGTCTGCTGATTATGAAAATGAAATTGCATATGCACAGCAGCAGGCAACAGAATATGCAAATCTTCTGGCAGAGCAGACTGCAGAGATCCAGCAGTTGGAAGCAGAGCGTATTGCGGCCGAGGAAGAAGCCAGACGTCAGGCAGAGGAAGAAGCTGCAAGACAGGCTGCAGAAGAAGCTGCTGCAGCAGAGGAAGCAGCAAACTCAGAAGATGTAGAGTATGATGAGGATGGAAATCCGGTTGAAAATACAGATGAAGATACCTATGAGGAATCGGACGATGTAGAATATGATGAAGATGGCAATGTCATTGACAATGCACAGTCCGGTGAGGATGTGGAATATGATGAGTATGGCAATGTTATTGATTCCGATAATACAGTATCTAAGGAAGATTATGATGAAGAGCAGTCTTCTGGTTCTGACAGTTCTTCTTCAGGTTCAGGTTCTTCTGTAGTAGATTATGCTACACAGTTTGTAGGAAATCCATATGTATGGGGAGGAACAAGTCTTACAAGTGGTGCAGACTGTTCTGGATTTGTACAGAGTGTATATGCCAACTTTGGAGTAAGTCTTCCAAGAACTTCTTATGAACAGCAGAATTGCGGAACAGAAGTATCTTATGCAGATGCGCAGCCAGGTGATCTGATCTGCTATGGCGGCCATGTGGCAATTTATATGGGAAATGGACGTATTGTACATGCATCCAACTCTGTAGATGGCATTAAGATCAGTGATAATGCTGCATACAGAACAATTGTATCAGTAAGAAGACTTGTATAATCTGCAAAAGATTACATATGATTAAAAAAATAATGAAAAAAAGCCGGGTGACATCTATGTGTGTTGTTGCCTGGCTTTTTTATGTCAAGCGGATAAAATCATCCGCTTTGCTACTTGCTTGATTCGGTTAAAAAAGTTTCTGAAAAACTTTGATAAATAGTTGACATTCTCTAACAGTGATGCTATTATAAAGCCAGTATAATTCCATATGGAACATATTAAGTGCTGATACTGTTATTATACGGTACAGAGAGAGGGAATCAGGTGAGAAACCTGAGCGATCCGGTCACTGTAACAGAGGAGCAAATCTCGCAGATCCATTGTGCCATAGCATGAGAAGGAGAGAGGAGCGATGAGCCTGGAGCCAGGAAACCTGCTTAGTATGGCGAGGTTAAACTTCCGTGTAAAGTGTAACAACCAACTCCGTTGAATCCGCAGCTTCGGAGTGTTGTCTGCTTTTATCTGAAGGCAGACATTTTTTATGGAATGCGCCTGTTCTTTATGAATTATACATGATTAAATGGCAGGCGATACTACTTCGGAAATATTCGTTCCCTCCGCGCACTCATGAACGGATTAATCTTCTACCCCGGAGTAGCATCGCTCCCTCTTTATTATGAAGAAAATGATAGATTGATCGGCTATCTGCCTGTTTGGAAGAAGGAAATAAAGTATGGAAAAGCCATATTGGGAAGATAAAGAGTATTCTTTTTTTAGTCATAAAAAATGTGAATTTTTTCCCTGTCATAAGGGAGCAGATCCTGAGGATTTTAACTGTCTGTTTTGTTATTGCCCTTTATATGCACTGGGTGATCAATGTGGTGGGAATTTTCGATATACAGACCGTGGATTGAAGGACTGTACCAACTGTCAGCTTCCTCATAAGAGAAAAAATTATGGATATGTGACCGGGAAATATCAGGAACTGGCAGAAGTGATGAAAAAAATGCATGCAGATCAGCAGTAAGGCTGGCTGATCGGTGAAAATAAAAAAGATCATCAATGGATATTTATATGAGAAATATCTGTTGATGATCTTTTTTGTATACCTGCATAAGAAATGGCATAGACACATATTGGAAAAACTAACGGGTTTGAAGAAAAACCTTCAGTCTGGGAATCTGATTATTCAGAATCAATGATTCGGGAAAACCGGCCTGATGAACAAACTCAGCGGCAAAGGTGAAATCTCCTACATGCTCTTTTCCATGGCTGTCGCTGGATAAAACAATGGGAAGCTGATATTTAAGGCAGCAACGAAGGATCTCTGCGCTATTTGCCCTGGTGTCACCACGGTATCCGTCGGGAGACAGTGAGGCTTCGTTGATTTCAAAAATCACATTTTCCCTGCTGGCTGCATAAGCCAATGCATCGTAATCCGCCGGAAAAGCCGGGTTGTCACAATGACCCAGAACCTTTATGGCAGGATGCTTCATTGCATTCTGGTATGCAAGAGTATTCTCTTTGACAGTTCCGGATGTGTAGTTCTGGCTATGCATACTTATGATGGCATAGTCCAGATTAGACAGCAGCTCATCACTTAAATCCACATGACCCTGAACATCCAGGATATTGAGTTCTACACCGTAAAGTACTTCTACACCAAAGCGCTTTCGGGGACAGAATGGCAGCCCGCGGAAATAAGAAGATGTGCCGGAGGCAAGAGTGCCGGGACCATGATCAGTGATGCCCAGAAGCTTCATGCCTTTATGCCCGGCTTCTTTTGCCATATCGGAAATGGTGCAGGAAGTACCGTGCCCACTTGTGATGGAATGTGTATGGATATCTGCAAGATACGTAAGGATCATCCCCTTTTTGAATAAAATTAATGACTGTTTTGCAGAGATATTCTGAAAAAATATATATAACAATTATGACAGAAAGAAGAAAAGTTGTCAATTGGGGTTCGGAATAAAAACAACTAAATTTAACAAACAATTCAAACAAAAAACAACATAGAAACAGTTTTGGATATGTTGTTTTTTGTTGACCTTATGAGATGAATGAGGTATAATGATTTTACATGAGTACATGAAAAAGAGAAAGAAATTTGTCTGAGCGCCGGGAATGGCAATGCGAAGATAAAAAACTCCTCTTTCATGAGAAAGGAGAAATATGGAAAAATTTCAAACATCAGATATTCCCAAATCTCCGAGAATCCAGAAGCTGGTAGACGCCCTTTATGAGCATATGCCGGTGATTGAATCTTCCAGAGCGAAGCTTCTGACGGAATCTTATAAGGAGACGGAAGGCGAACCGATCATTACCCGCAGGGCCAAAGCATTTGCACATATTCTGCATCATATTCCGATTATTATCCGTGATAATGAATTGATTGTAGGAAGCAGTACGATTGCTCCCAGAGGATGCCAGACCTTCCCGGAGTTTTCCTATGAATGGCTGGAGGCTGAACTGGACACAGTTGCTACCAGAACAGCTGACCCATTTGATATTGCAGAGCAGACTAAGGCTGACCTGCTGGAAGCAGATAAATACTGGAAAGGCAGAACGACCAGTGAGCTTGCTACTTCTTATATGGCACCAGAAGCCATTAAGGCCATTGAACATAATATTTTTACACCTGGAAACTATTTCTATAATGGCGTAGGACATGTTACTGTAAAATACTGGGAGGTACTGGAAATCGGTTTCGAGGGTATTATGGAGAAAACCCGGGAAGAACTGAAAAAATGTAATGTAGGCGATGGCGATTATGCGCGCAAATCTCATTTTCTGGAAGCAGTACTTATCAGCTGTCAGGCAGTGATTGATTATGCACATCGCTATGCACAGCTTGCAGAGCAGATGGCGTCACAGTGTACAGATCCTGTCAGAAAACAGGAACTGCTTCAGATCGCTGCAAACTGCAGCAGAGTACCGGGGAAGGGGGCAGACAGCTTTTATGAAGCCTGCCAGTCATTCTGGTTTATACAGCAGCTGCTGCAGATGGAATCCAGCGGTCACTCTATTTCTCCAGGACGGTTTGATCAGTATATGTATCCATATTATAAGAAGGATGTGGAGAGAGGCACTCTTACCAGAGAGTATGCACAGGAACTGATGGATTGTATCTGGGTGAAGCTGAATGATCTGAATAAATGCCGTGATGCGGCATCAGCAGAGGGATTTGCAGGTTACAGCCTTTTCCAGAACCTGATCGCAGGTGGTCAGAACAGTGAAGGGGAAGATGTGACAAATGATCTTTCTATTATGTGCATTCAGGCTTCTATGCATGTAAGACTGCCTCAGCCTTCTCTTTCTGTAAGAGTGTGGAACGGTTCGCCCCATGAATTCCTGATCAAGGCTGCAGAGCTTACCAGAACAGGAATCGGACTTCCGGCATATTACAATGACGAGGTGATCATTCCGGCATTGCAGAACAGAGGACTTTCCCTGGCAGATGCCCGTGACTATAACATTATCGGATGTGTGGAACCACAGAAGGCAGGTAAGACAGAAGGCTGGCATGATGCTGCATTCTTCAATATGTGCCGTCCGCTGGAGCTTGTTTTCTCCAATGGTATGGACAAGGGTGAGATGGTAGGTATTCCTACTGGCGATGTGACTCAGATGAATACCTTTGAGGAGTTCTTTGATGCTTACAAGAAACAGATGGAATATTGTATTTCACTTCTTGTAAATGCGGATAATGCCATTGATGTGGCTCATGCGGAGAGATGTCCGCTGCCATTTCTTTCCTGTATGGTGGATGACTGTCTGAAAAAAGGCAAATCCGTTCAGGAAGGCGGTGCAGTTTATAATTTCACAGGACCGCAGGGCTTTGGTATCGCAAATATGGCAGATGGTCTTTTTGCAGTACGCCAGCTGGTTTATGATGAAAAGAAAATTTCCATGAAAGAGCTGAAGGAAGCACTGATATGGAACTACGATAAAGGATTGGATGCCCAGTCTGCCGGAGATATTGGAACAGAGATCCTGAAGGCTATGAAGGCGGCAGGACGGAATGTGGATGCATCTACAGCGGCTGCAGTGCTTAACAGTCTGATCGGCATGAAGCCGGAACCGGATAAGCTTTCCAGATTCAAAGAAATCCACGATATGATCGATGAGGTTCCAAAATTCGGAAATGACATTCCGGAGGTTGACTATTTTGCCAGAGAGGTTGCCTATACATATACCAAGCCTCTTCAGAATTATAAGAATCCAAGGGGCGGACAGTTCCAGGCAGGACTTTATCCGGTATCTGCAAATGTTCCGCTGGGCGGACAGACAGGAGCTACTCCTGACGGCAGATATGCACATACCCCTGTGGCAGATGGAGTTTCTCCGTCAGCAGGCAAGGATGTAAAGGGACCGACAGCGGCAGCATCTTCTGTTGCAAGACTGGATCATTTTATTGTATCCAATGGAACCTTGTTTAATCAGAAATTCCATCCGTCTGCTCTTTCCGGACGGGAGGGACTTGAGAAATTTGTGGCACTGATCCGTTCCTACTTTGACCAGAAGGGTATGCACATGCAGTTTAACGTAGTTGACAGACAGACCTTGCTGGATGCACAGGAGCATCCTGAGAAGTATAAACATCTGGTTGTACGTGTGGCCGGCTACAGTGCACTGTTTACAACACTTTCCAGATCTCTGCAGGATGATATCATCCGCCGTACAGAGCAGGGATTTTAACAGAGAGGGGAAAACATGGACTATTTGGATACAAAGGGCAGGGTGTTTGATGTCCAGCGATATTCTATCCATGACGGACCTGGAATAAGAACTATTGTTTTTCTAAAGGGCTGTGTGCTCAGATGTAAATGGTGCTGTAACCCGGAATCCCAGGAATACAGAATTCAGAATATGAAAGTTCTGGGGGAAAATAAGGTGATCGGTTACGACACCACAGTCAGAGAGATGATTGAAGAGGTGGAAAGGGACAGGCCTTACTACTATCGTTCGGGAGGAGGTATGACACTTTCCGGAGGCGAGTGTCTGTGCCAGCCTGATTTTGCCAGGGATCTGCTCCGCGCAGCAAAGGAACGGGGGATCACTACAGCAATTGAGAGTATGGCCTGCGCACCCTGGGAGACCATAGAAGCGATCCTTCCTTATCTGGATACCTATCTGATGGATATTAAGCACACAAACCATGAAAAACATAAAGCCTTTACCGGGAAATCCAATGAATTGATGATGGAGAATGCCAGAAAGGTTGCTGTTTCAGGTAAGACCCGCCTGGTGATCCGGGTGCCGGTAATTCCTACTTTTAATGATACGGTAGAGGAAATCCAGGGGATTGCCAGATTTGCATCGACCCTTCCGGGAGTGGATAAGATACATCTTCTGCCTTACCACAGATTAGGACAGGATAAATATGAAGGCCTTGGAAGGCCCTATCTCATGGGAGATATCGAACCTCCGACCAAGGAGCATATGGAAACGCTGAAAAAAGCGGTACATGCTGTCTGCGCGCTTGACTGCCAGATCGGAGGATAAAAAATAAATATTCTATGTGGAATCTAGAATCCACATAAATATAAAACAAACAAAAACAACACAAAAGAGATGTAAAAACAACACAAAACAATGCTGTTCTCTTGACTTTTTATGCGGATTATGTTATGATCAGTAAAGAAATGTCAAAGAACCAAATGCCTTAAGGAGGAAAATGAGCATGGTAAACGAATTTGAAATCAAAAAACAGATCTGTGACATCGGAAGAAGAATCTACAACCGTAACATGGTAGCAGCTAACGACGGAAATATCTCTGTAAAATTAAATGACAATGAATTCCTTTGCACACCAACAGGTGTTTCCAAAGGTTTCATGACACCAGAGTTTATCTGTAAAGTTGATGCCAAGGGTAATGTGATCCAGGCTAATCCGGGATTCAAACCATCATCCGAGATCAAGATGCATATGAGAGTATATGAGAAGAGACCGGATGTAGGATCTGTTGTACATGCACATCCTATGTATGCAACATCTTTTGCAATTGCAGGTATTCCGCTTACACAGCCGATCATGCCAGAGGCAGTTATCGCTCTTGGATGCGTTCCGATCGCTGAATATGGTACACCTTCTACAATGGAAATTCCGGACAATCTTGAAAAATACCTTCCATATTTTGATGCAGTTCTTCTTGAAAACCACGGAGCACTGACATGGAGCACAGACCTGAATGCAGCTTACATGAAAATGGAATCTGTAGAATTCTATGCACAGCTTCTGTATCAGAGCAAATTACTGGGCGGCCCGAAGGAATTCGATGAGAAGAATATTAAGAAACTGTATGAAATCCGTCGTAAATTCGGTATGGCTGGTAAACATCCGGCAAACCTTTGCCAGAACAAGAGCGGTATGAACTGCCATAACTGTGGCGGAGCATGTCATGATGGCGGAGAATTCAAAAAATTCCCTGGATATCAGTATGATTTCGTTGGCGGTGACTGCGGATGTACAGAAGAAACTCCTGCACAGAACGATGCACAGGTAGTTGCTGAGATCACAAAGAGAGTAATGGAACAGCTGGGAATGAAATAAATATTTGAATGATTAAGGAGGACAGTCTCATGCCAATTAATGAGAACATGGTACAGTCAATTGTACAGGAAGTAATGGCAAAGATGCAGATTGCAGACGCTCCGACCGGTAAACATGGAATCTTCAAAGATATGAATGATGCTATCGAAGCTGCAAAGAAATCTCAGCAGATCGTTAAGAAGATGTCCATGGATCAGAGAGAGAAAATTATTACCTGTATTCGTAAAAAAATTAAAGATAATGCAGAAGTACTGGCACGTATGGGTGTTGAGGAAACAGGAATGGGAAATGTAGGAGATAAGATCCTGAAACATATTCTTGTTGCTGATAAGACACCTGGAACAGAAGATATTACAACTACTGCATGGACAGGAGACAGAGGACTGACTCTTGTTGAGATGGGACCCTTTGGTGTGATCGGAGCCATTACTCCGTGTACAAATCCAAGTGAGACAGTACTGTGCAACACTATGGGTATGCTGGCAGGCGGAAATACAGTTGTATTTAATCCTCATCCTGCAGCTGTCAAAACATCTATTTATGCGATCAATCTGCTGAACGAGGCTTCTCTGGAAAACGGTGGCCCGGACAATATCGCAGTTACAGTTGAAAAACCTACTCTGGAAACAAGCAACACTATGATGAAGCATAAAGATATTCATCTGATCGTAGCAACAGGTGGTCCTGGTGTAGTAACCGCAGTGCTTTCTTCAGGCAAGCGTGGTATCGGAGCCGGAGCAGGTAACCCGCCGGCACTGGTTGATGAGACCGCAGATATCCGTAAAGCAGCTCAGGACATTGTAAATGGATGTACATTTGACAATAACCTTCCATGTATTGCTGAGAAGGAAATTGTTGCAGTATCTTCTATTGTAGATGAACTGATGCATTACCTGGTAAGCGAAAATGACTGCTATCTTGCATCCAAGGAAGAGCAGGATAAGCTGACATCAGTTGTTCTTGCAGGCGGTAAACTGAACCGTAAATGTGTAGGCCGTGATGCAAAAACTCTTCTTTCTATGATCGGTGTACAGGCACCGGCAAATATCAGATGTATTGTATTTGAAGGACCGAAGGAACATCCGCTGATCACAACTGAGCTTATGATGCCAATCCTGGGTGTTGTAAGAGCCAGAGACTTTGATGATGCCGTAGAACAGGCAGTATGGCTGGAGCATGGCAATCGCCATTCCGCACATATTCATTCAAAGAATATTGATAATATTACAAAATATGCAAAAGCAATTGATACAGCAATTCTTGTAAAGAATGCTCCGTCTTATTCAGCACTTGGATTTGGCGGTGAAGGATATGCTACCTTTACAATTGCCAGCCGTACAGGCGAGGGTCTTACCAGTGCAAGCACATTTACAAAGAGAAGACGTTGCGTAATGGTAGACAATTTATGCATTCGTTAATCAGTGTATTAAAGGAGAGAAAAGAACATGGATATGAATAACGTGAATATTGAAGAAATCGTAAAACAGGTTCTCTCCGGCATGACAGGAACAGCACCGGCAGCAGCTGCATCCAGCAACAGCGGTGCAATTCCTAAAACAGCCAGAGTAGCAGTGTTAACAGAAAAAGAGCATTTTGAACTGAAAGAATACCCGATTCCTCCAATCGGAGATGATGACATCCTGGTTAAAGTAGAGGGATGCGGTGTCTGCGGTACAGATGCACATGAATTCAAGAGAGATCCATTTAATCTGATCCCTGTAGCTCTCGGACATGAGGGAACAGGTGAGATCGTAGCAATGGGTAAAAATGTTAAAGTAGATACAGCCGGAAAACCGGTTAAGGTTGGTGACAAGGTTGTTACCTGTATGATCTTTAAAGATGATCCTGATATCACAATGTTTGACCTGAACAAGAAAAATGTAGGCGGCGCTGACGTATACGGACTTCTTCCGGATGATGATGTACATCTTAACGGATGGTTCTCAGACTACATCTTCTTAAGAGGCGGAAGCTTTGGAACTACATTCTTTAATGTAAGTGATCTGGATCTGGATTCCCGAATCCTGATCGAGCCATGTGCTGTACTTGTACATGCAGTAGAGAGAGCAAAAACAACAGGAATCCTTCGTTTCAACAGCAGAGTTGTTGTACAGGGATGCGGACCGATCGGTCTGATCTGTATCGCAGTACTTCGTACTATGGGTATTGAGAATATCTGTGCTGTAGACGGAAATGAGAAACGTCTTGAGTTTGCTAAGAGAATGGGCGCAACAACAAGCGTTAACTTCATGAACTTCAAGGGAACAGAAGCACTGGCTGAGGCTGTTAAGGAAGCACAGGGCGGACATCTTGCAGATTTCGCTTTCCAGTGTACAGGTAACCCGAAAGCTCATGCAAATATTTATAAATTTATCCGCAATGGCGGTGGCCTTTGCGAACTTGGATTCTTCATCAATGGTGGAGACGCAGTGATCAATCCTCATTTTGATCTCTGCTCCAAAGAAATCAATCTGGTTGGATCCTGGGTATATACTCTGAGAGATTATGTTACAACCTTTGATTTCCTCAAGAGAGCAAATGCAATCGGTCTGCCAATGTCCGAACTGATCACTGACAAATTCCCGTTAGAGCAGATCAATGAGGCACTTCAGACAAACCTGGCTATGACAGGACTGAAGATCGCGGTAGTAAATAAATAACAGGCCTGGCAATAGAGGAGAAACGAAATGGCAGAAGCTGTAGGAATTTTAGAGGTATTTGGACTTACAACAGCCTTTGTAGCAGGCGATGCCGGATGCAAGGCAGCAAATGTCCGTCTGGAAGTGTTCGATAAGAATAAACCAGCTAATGCTGACAGCCTGCCGGTGCCGCTCCTTGTCTGCATCAAGTTCAGAGGAAGTGTAACAGACGTTACAGCGGCTGTGGAAGCAGGCATGGAAGTTGCGAACAGAATGACTGGTGTGGTACAGCATTATATCATTCCGAATCCCGAGGAGGGAACGGAGAAAATGCTGAAGATCAGCGCCCTGGATAAGCAATAACAGTTGCATATCCTTGAATTATAAGATAAGATGTAACTGTTCAGTACTCAGCTGAATACGGAACAGTTATGATAAGACATCAATAGAAAACCGAAAACGTAGCTGCAGAACAAGAACAGTTATCGTTGATTCAGGAAATTCAGGAGGAATAGAAAATGGCACAGGAAGCATTAGGAATGGTTGAAACCAGAGGACTTACAGCAGCAATTGAAGCAGCTGATGCAATGACAAAGGCAGCTGAGGTTTCACTGGTAGGAACAGAGAAAATCGGATCTGGACTTGTAACAGTTATGGTTCGCGGAGATGTAGGAGCTGTTAAGGCAGCAGTAGAAAGCGGAAGCGCAGCAGCATCCAGACTTGGCGAATTAGTAGCTACACATGTAATCCCGAGACCTCACAATGATGTAGAGAAAATCCTTCCAAGCATCTGACCAGTCACGGTAGTATAAATTATAGAGTACTGTACATATCACATTGTGCAGTGATCTAAAAGGAGTTCGCTCATGAGTAAATCATATGGTTTTATAGAAATCACTGGTGTTGTAGCAGCGATTGACGCTCTTGATATCATGTGTAAAACTGCAGACGTTGAGCTGGCGTCATGGGAACGTAAGCTGGGCGGACGACTGGTTACCATTATAATTGAAGGCGATGTGTCTGCCGTAACAGAAGCTGTAGAGGCTGCTGTGGCAGGCGCGATTAAGAAACCGGTAAGTTATGCAGTGATTGCCCGACCACATGAAGAGATTGTCAAGATTGTGGAATTAAGTGCAAGCCGCTGGAAGAACCAGGCGAAACAGGGGGATGAATGATGGCTGAAGAAAAGAAACCTGAAGCAGAGAATAAAGCTCCCGGAAAGGCTGCTGCTCCCAGAAGAACAAGGAGTACAGCTTCAAAAGCAAAAACTGCTGTGAAGAAAGAAACGTCAAATGAAACAAAAACTGCAGCAGCTGGAACGGCGGCAAAAACTACAGAAACATCGAAGAAAACGGCAATAAAAAAAGAAACAGTAAAAGAAGAAATTCGTGGAACAGTATTTCATAAGGAGGAAAAAATCATGACACAGGAAGCATTAGGAATGGTTGAAACCAGAGGACTTACAGCAGCAATCGAGGCAGCTGACCAGATGTGCAAAGCAGCTAATGTTGCATTAGTAGGAACAGAGAAAATCGGATCCGGACTTGTAACAGTTATGGTTCGTGGAGATGTAGGAGCAGTTAAATCTGCAGTAGAGAGCGGAAGCGCAGCAGCATCCAGACTTGGCGAATTAGTAGCTACACATGTAATCCCAAGACCACACACAGATGTAGAGAAAATCCTGCCTGTATTAAAATAATTTAAAGTCAGTTCTGACGGAAAGCAGGTGTATTCTTGGAAACAAATAATATTGAAATGATTACCAGATTGGTACTTCAGGCAATTGACCAGAATAAAGAAACGGGAAATGGCTTTGTTGTTCCTATTGGAGTTTCCGCAAGACATATTCACTTGACACAGGAGCATGTAGAAGCATTATTCGGACCTGGATATCAGCTTACAAAGAAGAAAGCACTTATGGGCGGACAGTTTGCATCCAATGAGACTGTTACTATTGTAGGGCTGAAGCTTCGTGCTATTGAGAATGTGAGAATCCTTGGACCTGTACGTAAGGCTTCGCAGGTTGAGGTATCTGCTACTGATGCGATCAAACTGGGAATGAATGTACCGGTTCGTGAATCAGGTGATACTGCCGGAAGTGCTCCGATTGCTATCGTAGGACCTAAGGGTGCTATTTATCTGAAGGAAGGCTGTATTGTGGCTATGCGTCACATTCATATGTCTCCGAAGGATGCTCAGGCTGCTGGTGTAAAGGATGGAGATATCGTATCTGTGAAAGCTGACAATGAGAGAGGAACTATCTTTAATCAGGTTAAGATCCGTGTAGATGACAGCTTTACTCTGGAAATGCATATCGATACAGATGAAGCAAATGCAGCAAAAATTGCCACAGGCAATACAGTAACGATCATTAAATAATATATTCATTCATTTGATAACCGTATATGCTGAGAAACAGCTATACGGTTATCGGTGAATGGGTTGACATAACAATAATAATTCGGAGGCTCATATGATAGTAGGCAAAGTGGTTGGGAGTGTTGTTTCCACCCGTAAATGTGAAAAATTAATAGGAAATAAGTTTATGATCATCGAGCCTGTGCATCATATGAAGGGTGACCTCAGCCAGCTTGTTGCGATCGATATGATCGGAGCAGGAGTGGGAGAATATGTATTGGTGGCACAGGGTAGCGCAGCAAGAATTGGCTGCGGCGTAGAAACAGCACCGGTAGATGCGGCTATAGTCGGAATCATTGATGACGGTGCGGGATTGGAGTAACGCCATGGAAATCAAAGAATTACAGGATATTATACAGCAGAATGGTGTAGTAGGTGCCGGTGGAGCGGGATTTCCTACCTATATGAAGCTCACAGATAAGGCAAATACCATTCTTATGAACTGTGCAGAGTGTGAACCATTACTGAAATTACACAGACAGTTATTGGAAAAACATGCATATGAAATTATGAAAACATTCCATATGATCCAGGAAACGGTAGGAGCTTCTGAAGCAATCATTGGAATCAAAAAATCTTATGTACAGACAATCAATGCGCTGAACCAGCATATTGAGGAGTTCCCGGGAATGAGACTTCATCTTTTGGATGAGGTATATCCTATGGGTGACGAAGTTGTACTTATTTATGAAGCTACAGGACGAGTGGTACGGCCGGGCGGACTGCCTATTGAGCAGGGAGTAGCCGTATTCAATGTAGAAACTGTTTATAACGTATATCGTGCGGTTGAGGAGAAGCAGCCGGTAACTGATAAATATGTATCTGTTGTTGCTGAGGTAAGTGATCCGGTCACAGTGAGAGTTCCTCTTGGATGTACACTGGAGGAAGTTGTTGCCCAGGCTGGAAATACAACAGTAAAAGATCCGGTCTATTTTGTCGGCGGCCCGATGATGGGACGTATCGGAAATGGTTCTGATCCGGTGACTAAGACAACAAATGCGATTTTGGTACTGCCAAAAGACCATCTTATCGTAGCGAAGAAGCAGCGGACTTCTTCCATAGATTTAAAACGTGCAGCATCTATCTGCTGCCAGTGTAATACATGTACTGATTTATGTCCGAGACATAATCTGGGACATCCCATTGATCCTGCAAAATTTATGCGTGCAGCAGCAAATCAGGATTTCAGAGATCTGAATCCATATATTGATGCATCCTTCTGCAGCTCCTGCGGTGTATGTGAGATGTATTCCTGTCCTCAGAGTCTGGCACCCAGAAGCCTTCTGGCTGATATGAAGGGCGGACTTAGAAAAGCAGGTATCAGACCGCCTCAGGGCGTACAGCCAAAGCCGGTTCAGGAATCAAGAGAATATCGTAAAGTTCCTGAAGAACGTCTTATGGCACGTCTTGGTCTTACAAAATATGACAAAGATGCACCTCTCCATGAAGATCTGGTGCAGGTTAAGAAAGTAAAAATCCTTCTGAGCCAGCATATCGGAGCACCTGCTCAGGCAATAGTAAAAGCCGGTGATACGGTAACCAGAGGACAGATGATCGCTCAGCCTGCACAGGGCTTAAGCGTAGGAATCCATGCTTCTGTTAATGGAAAAGTGACAGAAGTGACAGACCGTTATATCATAATTGCAGTAAATTAGAAAGGACGTGCACAAAATGAGTAAAGCAATCGGAATGATTGAATTTAAAACTACAGCTACCGGCGTTACCGCAGCAGATGCTATGGTAAAAACATCTGAGGTAGAGATCATCGAGGCTCAGACCGTATGTCCTGGTAAATATATTGCAATTATTACCGGTGACTTAAGTGCGGTAAAGGCAGCTGTTGATGCGGCAGTTACTACATATGAGGATAAGTGTATTGACAGTTTCGTACTGGGTAATCCTCATGAATCTATTTTCCCGGCTATCTATGGAACCACACAGGTGGATGAAATCAGTGCACTGGGAATTCTGGAAACTTATGATGCTGCTTCCATTATTGAAGCAGCAGATCAGGCAGCGAAAACAGCAATCGTTGATCTGATCGAACTTCGTATTGCAAAAGGTATGTGTGGAAAATCATATATGATGATCACCGGCGAGGTTTCAGCTGTAGAGGCTTCTATTGAGAGAGCAAAACAGCTGGTATCTACAAAGGGAATGTATCTGGATTCTTCCGTGATCGCACATCCTGACAGACGAATGATTGACAGCATTTTGTAAAAGCCGGGATTGTTAATATTCTCTTGACTATTGAATCTTCGGTATTAAATGTTTGAAAAATTCCTCAGTAAAGGGGGCAACGAGTATGCTTGCATTGGAGAGACGAAAACTGATTCTCGATAAACTACAGGCAGAGAAGCGGGTTGTGGTCAGTGAACTCAGCCAGCTTTACAATGTCTCTGAAGAGACCATACGCCGTGATCTGGACAAGCTTGAAAAAGAAGGGCTTGCCATAAAAAGTTACGGTGGAGCGGTGATAAATGAGGATATAAGCATTGATTTACCTTTTAATGTCCGTAAAAACCAGAATGTTTCGGGAAAGCAGAAAATGGCGGAAATTGCAGCTTCCCTGGTAAACGATGGAGACCATATTTTTCTGGATGCCAGTACCACAGCAGTTTTTGTGGCAAAGGCACTGAAAGGAAAAGAAAGACTTACTGTGATCACAAATTCCCTGGAGATCCTGCTGGAGCTGGCAGATGTGTCCGGATGGAATATTATTTCAACAGGTGGAGTTATGAAGGAAGGCTATCTGGCCTTCCTTGGCTCTAAAACGGATGAATCTATCCGGTCTTATTATGTAGATAAGGTTATCATTTCCTGCAAAGCTCTGGATCAGGAATGGGGGATTATGGAATCACAGGAGGCCTTTGGCTCAACCAAAAGAGCTATGATGAAATCGGGACGAAAGAAAATTCTGGTTATAGACAGTACGAAATTTGACCAAAAAGCTTTTTCAGTTGCGGGAAGTATGAAAGAAGTAGATATGGTTGTAACTGATAAAAGACCTGAGGACAGGTGGAGGATATACTTTGAAAAACTGGGTATAGAGTGCAGATATCCTGTCTGAAACCAGAGAAAGAGTTACTGTGCACCAAGTGGACAGTAACGGAAAAGGAGCATTATAAATGAATAACTTCAGTACGTTCGAAATGAAAACAGCCATCCATTTTGGCGATAATGCCCTGGACAGACTGAAAGAAATCCCATACAAAAGGGTTTTGATCATTACCGATCCATTTGTAGTACAAAGCGGAATGGTGAATCTTATTACTGCACCGTTAAGCAGTGCAGGAATTGAATATGATATTTTTTGTGATGTGGTGCCGGATGCACCGCTGAATAAGATTGCAGAAGGCGTAAAGAAGTTCCTTCAGTATCAGCCAGAGGCGGTTGTTGCAGTTGGAGGTGGTTCTGCCATTGATTCTTCCAAAGCAATCCGTGAGTTTGCCCTGAAGATCAATAATTACGGAAAGGTAGGCCTGATTGCTGTTCCTACTACCAGCGGTACCGGATCAGAGGTTACATCCTTTGCTGTTGTAAACGATACAGAGGCACATGTAAAATATCCGTTGATTGCTGACAGTCTGACTGCAGATGAGGCGATCCTGGATGCTGAGCTTGTAAAAAGTGTACCGCCGGCTATCACAGCTGATACAGGTATGGATGTATTTACCCATGCACTGGAATCCTATGTCAGCATAGCACATAATGAATTTTCTTCTGCCCTTGCAGAGAAAGCAATCGAGATTTGCGGAGTATTCCTGTTACGTGCCTATCTTGACGGCAGTGACATGCATGCCCGTAAAAAAATGCATGTAGCATCCTGCCTAGCTGGATTGTCTTTTAATACAGCAGGACTTGGAATTACTCACAGTATGGCACACCAGCTGGGAGCTATGTTCCATATTCCTCATGGAAGAGCGAACGCTATGCTTCTTCCCCATATTGTTGAATTCAACTCTGATATTAATAAACATAGTAAAAGCCAGAAAGAATATCTTCCGGCAGTGAAGAGATATGCAAATGTAGCCCATATTCTTGGGCTTAGTAACTATAATAAGGTTATGACGGTACGTTCTCTGGTAAACTGGATTCAGTTTATGCAGAAAGAGATGAACATTCCGCTGACCATTCAGGAACTGGGAACGATTACACCAGATGCATACTTTGGAGCGATTGATAAGATGGCGGATGCTGCACTGGCAGATGCCTGCACAGCAAATAACCCCAGAGTACCAGCCAAAGAAGATATCATCAGGATTTATAAAAAACTGTGGTCATTTTGACCAGTTTATAAGGCTTGCTGAAAGCCCTTTGGGCCCGGACATTGTGCCGGGCTCTTGAAAAAGGTAATTTATTGCCGCTGAAATCAGAAACTCAGTTAACCGGAAACATTCTGCACATTACAGGAGATGAAAAATATGAGCGTATATACAAAACGGGGAGATAAGGGAATTACAGATATGGCCCGTACCAAAAACGTCTCCAAGTCGGATGACCGTATCCAGCTTGTAGGAGCAATTGATGAGCTGAACAGTCATATTGGGCTGGTAAAGTGTATGCTGAAATGGGAAGAAACGGTAAAAATGCTGAGCAGTATACAGGACAATCTGGATCTGATCGCAGCGGGAGTAGAGGACCCCTACAGCAGGGATTTTAAAGTCAATGAGGAGATGGTTGGCAATCTTGAGAAAGAGACGGACAGACTGGAAGAATTATGCGGACAGCAGGCTGGGAAAAAGGTATCCGAGCAGAACAGGACTGCAGCAGAAATAAATGTAACCCGGGCAGTAGCCAGAAGAACGGAACGATGCCTGGCACAGGTTGCCGTAAAATTTGGAGCAGATACGGAAAGCAAGAAATATCTGAACAGATTATCAGACTATTTATCCCTTCTTGCAAAATATGTGGAATTATCTGATGCCCCAGAATGGACAGAGGGCAAAAATGTGGAAAAGCAAAATATAGAAAAACAAGATGTGGAAAGGCAGAAAGTGAAAACGCAGAATACTATTTCTGAGATAAGTAATGGGATTGATGAAAAAGTTGTCCGTGAAGTACTGGCACAGATGGGAATCCAGTCCAGGATAACTCTCAAAAAAGCCAAGGCGCTGATTGAAAAAATTGAAGAGGAATCCATACGCCGGGGCATGAATTCTGTGATCGCAATCTGTGGACCGGAGGGAAATCCAATTGCGGTTCATGTAATGGATGGCGCCTATCTGGTAAGTTATGATGTAGCTGTAAAGAAAGCATATACCTCGGTAGCTGTAAAAATGTCTACCAGAGAACTGGGAGAGCTTGCCGGACCGGGTGGTACATTTTATGGAGTGGATACACTTGAAAGCGGAAAGATTGCAATATTTGGAGGTGGAGTGCCGTTGAAATGCGGTAATACCATCATAGGCGGCCTGGGAATCAGCGGTGGTACCTCGGAAGAAGATCACAGTCTGGCAGAATATGGACTGACTGTTTTGCGTGACATAATATAGAAATTGTGAGAAACTTGTGTGGCTGCAATGATCCTGCAGTTACTGCCTGGAAAGGATTGGAAAATTTTGACAAAAAATCAAATACTGAAAAAATATTTTGGATATGATACATTCAGAGAAGGACAGGAACAGGTGATTGATACCATCCTTTCCGGAAGGGATGTTGTGGGTATTATGCCTACAGGGGCAGGGAAATCCCTGTGTTATCAAATTCCGGCACTAATGATGGGAGGAATCACTTTGGTGATTTCTCCTTTGATTTCTCTTATGAAAGATCAGGTAAGTGCCTTAAATCAGGCTGGAATACTGGCTGCATTTCTTAACAGTTCATTGAGTGAAATGCAGTATTATACAGTGCTCAGGCTTGCGAAAACAGGAAGATACCCTATTATCTATGTAGCTCCGGAGAGATTGCTTAATGAAGAATTTCTGGATTTTGCCCTTCATGTAAAGATTTCCATGATTGCAGTGGATGAAGCTCACTGTGTGTCTCAATGGGGACAGGATTTCCGCCCCAGCTATCTGAAGATCATGGAATTTATAGAAAGGCTTCCAAGTCGCCCGGTTGTAAGTGCCTTTACAGCTACTGCCACACAGGAGGTTAAAGAGGATATTATTGATATCCTTCAGCTTCAGGAGCCTTTTGTGACCACTACGGGATTTGACAGGCAGAACTTGTTTTTTTCTGTACAGACACCCAAAGATAAATATGGATTTATAAGGGATTATGTATCAGAACACAGGACAGAAAGTGGAATCATATACTGTATTTCCAGGAAGCTTGTGGAAGAAGTGCGTCAGAAGCTGATCCAGGAGGGATATTCTGCAACCAGATATCATGCAGGGCTTTCTGATGAAGAAAGACGGAATAATCAGGATGATTTTATTTATGACCGCTGTCAGATTATGGTTGCCACCAATGCATTTGGAATGGGAATTGATAAGTCTGATGTCCGATATGTGCTGCATTATAATATGCCCAAAAACATGGAAAGCTATTATCAGGAAGCAGGACGTGCAGGGCGTGATGGAGAACCGGCCAGGTGTATATTGCTTTACAGTGGGCAGGATGTGATCACCAACCGCTTTTTTATTGAAAATAATCAGGAAAATCAGGAACTGGATCCTGTAACCAGGGCTATTGTGCAGGAGCGGGACGAGGAACGCCTGAAGAAAATGACATTTTACTGTTTTACCCATGAATGTCTCAGAGAATATATTCTGAGATACTTTGGCGAGTATGGTCCTAATTACTGCGGAAATTGTCAGAACTGCCTTACGGAATTTGAAGAAGTAGATGTGTCTGCAGAAGCATGCAGTATTGTCAGATGTGTGGATGAGTGCAGACAGCGATATGGAGTAAATGTGATCCTGGATACATTGCGCGGTGCCAATACAGCAAAAATCCGCCAGTACCATATGGAAGAGAACAGCTGTTATGGAAAATGCAGAGAAATTCCCATATACAGGCTGAGACAGATTTTTAATTTCCTTCTGGAAAAAGAATACATCAGGCTTTCCAATGATGAATATACATTGGTGAAGCTTACAGACCGTTCAGAATTGCTTTTAAATGAAAAGTGTGTTCTGACTATGAAAATGGCAAAGGAAGAGCCAAAAAAAATTAAGAAAAAGGAATCCAAAGAAAACAATAAGTCTAAAGCTTCAGGCATTTTGCAGGAGGGGGATGAACCTCTTTTTCAAAAACTGCGTCAGCTTCGTATGGAAATTGCAAGAAAAGAAAAAGTGCCTCCTTATATTGTCTTTTCGGATAAAACACTGGTACATATGTGCATGATCAAGCCTCAAAGTAAAGAAGAAATGCTGAGCGTTTCGGGGGTAGGGGAACATAAATATGCGAAATACGGACAACAGTTTCTGGAGGCTGTCAATCAAAAATAGCAAAATACCAAAAAAGAGAAATAAAAAATCGGTAATACTGGCAATTGACTGAAAATAAAGAGAGACGTAAAATAGTCCTATGAAATAAAAAAGGAGGACGTGAATTTATGTTAAGGTACATACCGCCAATTCTCTCACCTGAGCTTTTGAAGGTTCTGGCTGAAATGGGGCATGGGGACAAGCTAGTCATAGGAGATGCCAATTTTGCAGCTGCGTCTATGGCGAAAAACAGTATATTAGTACGCTGCGATGGATTAAAAGCCACAGATCTTATGGATGCTATTCTTACGCTGATGCCATTGGATGATTTTGTGGATAAGCCGGTGCTGATTATGGATAAAGAGCCTCGTCATGCTGAGCTTGAATGTCCGGTTTGGGATGAATTCAAACAAATTGTGGCAAAATATGATCCGAGAGGTAAAGAAGCCTGTGGAATGATTTCCAGAAAAGATTTTTACAAAGAAGCAAAAGAGGCATATGCTGTGATTGCAACAACGGAAACTGCATTTTATGCCTGCACAATATTACAAAAAGGATGCCTTTGAGGGAAAAGTTCGCTTATATTTGATGTGTTTCGCTAGGATTTTAAACAATGCAACAAAAACGGGCAAAAAACAACATTCATACCAAAACAGCAGTTATCTGTGCAGATAACTGCTGTTTTTTGTGGTAAAAAGATTGAAAAAAACTTAACAATTCAAAAGTTATTAGTCAAAATTGCCAATTACTGTTAGTACTTATGCACAAGCTGAATAGGGTTTTGTGATTCTTTTACATAAAAAGCAGAATTGAAACATGAAAATTGTTCAAAATATGGTCAATACAATTGTCTAAATGTACTGAAAAACAAAAAAACGAACAAAATGACACATTATCAGGTTTACAAAATTGTTTATATATGTTAATATAAACTCACAAAAACAAAAACGCTTCGTCAAATTATCCAAAAAAGGAGGAATATCCATGAAGAAAAAAATAATCGCAGCGTTACTTGCAGCAACAATGGTGGCTGCAGCAGTTCCGGTATATGCAGCAGATGATGCAGCGGCTGACACAGCAACAGAAAGCACCACAGAGTCACCGTTAAAAGGTAAAAAGATTGCATACATTATGTATATGTCATCTGCAACAATCTTCCAGATGTGGTCGGATTCATTTACCGCAACAGCAGAGAAACTTGGCATGGAAGCAAGCACTTTCTTCTGCAATGATAATGCGGATACATGGAAGAGTACAATTGAACAGTGCGCGCAGGGTGGTTATGATGGATTGATGGTTTCCCATGGTGGTCAGGAATACGCATATGATTTCCTGTCAGGAATCCTGGAACAGTATCCGGATCTGAAGATCGTTACATTTGATACACCATTTAAAGATGCAAATGGTGAGACTGCTAAGATTGATGGCGTTACACAGTTCTTCCAGCAGGATGCAGGATTTGCAGAATCTCTGGTTCAGGCTATCCTTGATATGTATCCGGACAAAACAGAGGCAGGCGAGCCTGTAAATATTCTTCAGGTTCAGCAGGGTGCCGGATATAACAGCCCATTTGACCGCCGTCAGGTAGGTTATGAACCATTTGAAACAGATGGAAAGATTAAAACAGTTGAGAGAATCGCGCCGATCGATGATCAGAATGCTACTTCATCTATGCGTGATGTAACTGCTGCTACTTTACAGAAATATGGCGAAGGCGATATTGATGGTATCTGGTGCTGCTATGATGCATATGCACAGGGTGTATATCAGGCTCTTCGTGAAGCTGATTCCGATATCCCAATGGTATCCGTAGATATCTGTAATGAAGATATTCAGTTCATGCAGGAAGGTAAAAACTGGAAAGCCTGCGCTACTACAAACTGGACATCCAATGGAGAATTTGCATGTCGTGTATTAGCACTTGAAATGGCAGATCAGTATGAGGATATTGAAGCGGCTTCCTGCTATTATGCAGATCCGGGAGCTTGGATGGAAATTCCTTCAGTTATTGTTACCCAGGAAATGGTTACTTCTAAGGACGGCATAAATATTGAAAACCTGGCAGATGTTGCTGGAGAAGATTATTCCGATACTTCTTGGATGCCTACCTGCGATTGGATGGTAGAAGCACTTGGACACTGATCCTTTTGCAAGGCGGTACTTGTTAGTGAAAATATCTAAGTAAAGTGAGGCGTCGGGGTTCAAGGCTCCGGCGCCACTTTTTCCGTACTGGATTATCTGCGACGGAAAAGAATTACGGAAAAGAGGGAATATATGGATAAAATCACACTTGGAACACGAAATGTTTCCATAGAATTTCCTGGTGTAAAAGCTCTGTCAAATGTTGATTTTGAGATTCATACAGGTATGATCCACGCGGTTATGGGAGCAAATGGAGCCGGAAAATCAACACTGATGAAGGTTCTGGCAGGTTCGAATCCTGATTACACAGGAGATGTTTTGTATAATGGGAATGTGGTGGAATTGAGAAATCCGGCTGCCGCGAAGAAGCTTGGCATCCAGATTGTATATCAGGAAGTTGATATGGCGTTGGTTCCTACGTTATCAGTTGCTGAGAACGTAATGTTTAATGATATGGTCATGAACATGGGACATAAACAGTTTGTCAACTATGGAAAAATAAGAAAAGATGCAAAAGAGGCTTTGGCCCGCCTTAATATTGACATTGATGTGCGTAGATGGTGCGGCACATTAACGCTGGCGCAAAAGCAGATGGTCCTGATAGCACGTGCGGTTCAGAATTCATGTAATTTCCTGATTCTGGATGAGCCTACAGCACCATTATCAGATACGGAAACAGAGGAACTGTTCCGTGTTGTAAGACATTTGAGAGAAACGGAAAACATTGCAATTATCTTTATTACACATCGTATCCAGGAGGTTCTTCAGATCTGCGACTCCTACACAGTTATGAGAAATGGTCAGATCGTGGATACTTCTCCTATTACACCACAGACAACTTCAAAAGAAATCGTTGATAAAATGCTGGGACGTTCTTTTGAAGAAAACTTTCCAAAAGAAACCTGTGAGATTGGGGAAAAATCATTTGTTGTGGAGCATCTGAATGAGCGTGAAGGCCGTGTGAAGGATGTTTCCATGTATGTAAGAAAAGGAGAGATTGTGGGACTTGCAGGCCTGGTGGGGGCAGGTAAAACAGAATTGTGTAAAACAATCTTCGGTGCATATCGCAAATCAGGGGGTACCATTACTCTGAATGGTAAAGAACTAAAGATTAAAAACCCGTCTGATGCAGTAAAGAACCGAATTGCCCTGGTGCCGGAGGAAAGGCGTAAGGAGGGAGTGCTTGTTGCAGAAACTGTAACCTTTAACATTTCGGCGGCATGTCTTGGAGATTTCTGCACCCTGTCTTTTGTAAATGACCGCAAGACGGCTCAGAAGGCGAAAGAGTATGTGCAGAGTCTTAGCATTAAGACCCCTTCGGTAAAACAGAGGGTTGCATATCTTTCAGGAGGAAATCAGCAGAAGGTTGCAGTTGCCAAATGGCTGGCTGCAGACTGTGATGTATATATATTTGATGAACCGACAAAAGGTGTAGACGTTGGTGCCAAACAGGAAATTTTCCATCTGATCAATCAGATCGCAAAGGAAGGCAACTGTGTCATCTATGCTACATGTGAAAATTCAGAGCTGCTGTCAATTACTGACCGTATGTATGTTATGTTTGACGGAAAGATTATGGCAGAGCTGGAAACTGCAAAAACTACCGAAGACGAGATCATGCATTATGCAACTGGTTCAGAGGAGAAATTTGCAGGCTGATATCAGAAATGATGCCAGGCATCAATGTATTGGGAGGAAAATAATATGGTTCAGAATTCAAAGATGAAAACGATTGGAAAAGGATTGCTGAGCTGGGCAGCGGTAATTGTGCTTGTGGTTTCAGTTATTATCTTTACAACAATTAAGGGCACGGCATTTTTTTCAGTGAATAACCTGATGAATATTCTCCGTGCCATGTCAGTAGTTACAATTTTTGCTCTTGCGGCAACTGTATCTATGGCACCGGATGGATTTGATATGTCAGCCGGTACGCTGGGTACCTTCAGTGCCTATGTTTTTGCAGCACTGTTTCTGTGGTTTGGTGCTCCCTTGTGGCTGGCTATTGTTCTTACTATTGTGTTTACAATGGTAATGTATCTGTTGACAATGTTCTTAATACTGGTATGTAAGATTCCGGACATGCTGGCAACCTGTGCACTGCAGTTCGTACATGCAGGACTTGGTCTTGCGTTTACAGGCGGAAGTGCTGTATCTGCCGGCCTGAGTGCACCGAAATGGTTTGGAGCATTACATGGCGGAGATAATTCTCCACTCCGAAAAGGATGGACTACCGCTTCTATGAATATCGGAAAATCTCCATATATCATTATTATTATGCTTCTTTGTGTAGTTGTATGCTGGGTACTTCTGGAGAGAACAAAACATGGCCGCTACTTATATGCTATGGGCGGAAACAAAACAGCGGCAAAGCTTTCCGGTATCAATGTTAAGAAATACAGATTTATGGCAGGTATGTTTGCAGCAGTATTTATTGCAGTTGCAGGTATCGTTGTTACTTCCCGTAACTCAGCAGCTCAGATCAACAGCTGTGACAGCTATCTGATGAGCTCACTGGCAGCAGTATTTATCGGACGTTCCGTAGGTGGAGCTGAAAGACCAAATGCGTTGGGAACAGTTGTAGGTGCTCTTCTTATTTCTACACTGGAAAACGGACTTACAATGTGCGGCGTTGTATACTACGTACTTCCGGCAGTTAAGGGTGCAGTTCTCTGCCTGGCACTGGTTGCAGCATATATCACTGTAAAAGAAGATTGATAGTTTATAACAGATAATGGGATAAATGATGGAGGAAAAGATCATGTCAAAATTTGATTCTTATTTTCTTATGAAAACGGACGATGCAATTGAATATGCAAAAGTTAAGGTTCCTCAGATAAGCTGGGATGTGGACAGTATGGAATGCAAGGAAATCGGAGATGGAAATCTTAACTATGTATTTAAAGTAACAGATGGAAAAGGACACAGCGTGATTATCAAACAGGCAGGGGTGGAAGCCCGTATTTCCTCGGATATGAAGCTGGATACGGACAGAAACAGAATTGAATCAGAGATTCTTGTTCTTGAAGGAAAACTTGCACCTGGATATGTACCGGAGATTTATTTCTATGATACTGTTATGAGTGCCTGCGGTATGGAAGATCTCAGCGATCATGAAATTATGCGTACAGCAATGCTGGAACATAAGATTTTCCCTAAATTTGCAGACCAGATCTCTACTTTTATGGCACAGGTTCTGATGGGAACTACAGATGTTGTGATGGACCATCAGGAGAAAAAAGAACTACAGCGTAAATTTATTAATCCGGAATTATGCGATATTACAGAAGCGTTGGTGTATACAGAGCCATATAATGATGAACTGAAACGTAATCACGTATTTCCTCCTATCGCTGAGTTTGTAAAAGAAACTCTTTATGATGACCAGGAGCTTCACTGTGAAGTGGCAAAACTGAAAATGGATTTTATGACAAGGGCACAGTCACTGATCCATGGAGATTTACATACAGGTTCTGTATTTATCAATGAAGAAAGCACAAAGGTATTTGACCCTGAGTTCTGCTTCTACGGACCTATGGGATATGATATTGGTAATGTGATCGCAAATATGATCTTTGCATGGGCCAACGGGGATGCTGCCGGTGCGGACGAATTCTGCAGCTGGGTAGAGATCGTTCTGGTAGATGTTGTTAATATGACAAAAGAAAAAATGGAAAAATACTATGAAGAACATGTAACAGACACCATGTGCAAGAATGAACTGTACAGGAAATATTATATGGCTACCATCATTGAAGATACTTCTGCTGTAACAGGACTGGAGCTGATCCGCCGTATCGTTGGTATGGCAAATGTAAAGGATATCACCAGTATTGAGGATGAAGCAAAACGGGCGCGTGCAGAGAAAATCTGTATTACCGCAGCAGTTGACTTTATTAAAAACAGAGGCGATAAAAAGTGCGGCAAATGCTTCCTTGGTACTCTGAAGGATGCGATTGCAAAGGTTGATGCATAAAAGAATATTTGATAAAGGAGACGGATGTTATGGAAAATGCACTTAATCTGGATACCGTGAAACTTGCGGAAAACAAAAAAGAAATTGTGATCCTGGATCAGACGCTGCTTCCGAACGAGTGTAAATACCTCAGCATTTCCAAGGCAGGGGATATCTGGGAAGCTATTTATTCACTGAGAGTAAGAGGAGCACCGGCTATTGGTGTTACAGGAGCATATGCATATTATGTTCTGGCTGATCAGATCGAAACAGAGGATAAAGACAAATTTGTAAAAGAATGTACTGAGATGATGGAATATATCAACTCATCCAGACCTACAGCTGTAAATCTTTCCTGGGCTCTCAATCGTATGCATAATGTAATGCTTACAGAAAAAGACCATATGAATATTCCGGATCTGAAGGTACGCCTGATGAAGGAAGCAGATGCGATCAGAGAAGAGGATATCCAGATCAGCCGAAATATCGGTACTTATGGATTTGAGCTTCTTGAAAAGCTGGGAAAAGGTGTGGGCATTATGACTCACTGTAATGCAGGTACACTGGCTACAGCAAAATATGGAACAGCCCTGGCTCCGATGTATATTGCTCTGGAGCATGGATGGGATCCGAAGAAAGACCTTCATGTTTACTGTGATGAAACCCGTCCGCTTTTACAGGGAGCCCGGTTAAGCGCTTATGAAATGCAGGCTGCAGGCATTGACACCTATGTGCAGTGCGATAATATGGCATCCTATACGATGAAAGACGGAAAAATAGGAATTATTTTTGTTGGCTGTGACCGTGTGGCTGCTAATGGAGATTTTGCAAATAAGATTGGTACCAGTGGTGTTGCCATTATTGCAAAACATTATGGAGTTCCGTTTTATGTATGTGCACCATCCTCTACCATTGATATGACTCTGGAGTCCGGAGATGAAATTCATATCGAACAGCGAAAAGCAGAGGAAGTTACAGAAATGTGGTATAAGGAACGTATGGCTCCTGAGGGGGTAGGTGTTGTAAATCCTGCCTTTGATGTAACAGACCATAGTTTGGTTACTGGTATTATCACAGAAAAAGGGATTGCATATGAACCCTTTAAAGAATCCTTCGAGAAGATGGGTATCAAACCGGTTGAGAAGTATGTAGATAAAAAATAAGCGTATTATGAAGGGGGGCGGAAAGTATTCCGCTCCCTTTTCTAATTGAAACAAGTAAGTCCCCTGCTTCAATTGCGAAGAGCAACAAGCAGGGGACTTACTTGTATCAGGTCAGTAATAACGGATATTGTGTGTGTCCAGATACTGTTTCCACTCAGGAGAAAATTCGGTATCCATAATAATACCGTTCAGATCTGTAAGAGGGGCAACGCTTGAGAAGGAAATATTATCCAGCTTGGAGTGATCGACCACAAGATATTTTTGTTTGGCGTGGGAGAGAGCCAGCTGGTGAAGGACTGCAGAATTGTCACTGGTATCGGTGATCCCGGAGTCCATGTTTACGCTTCGGCAGGAAATGAAAGCTTTATCGAAAAAATATTGCCTTAGACTGCGTTGGGCACTGCTGCCCTCGAAGCTTTTGGTTCTCTGGGAATATTCTCCGCCGATGAGAAACAGATGGATGGTCTGGGAGGTGGAAAGGATATTGGCTATTTCCAGTGAATTGGTAACAACCGTAAGTTTCCTGTTTGATATTTTGTTGGCAATAAACCAGGCTGTGGTAGAGTTGTCCAGATAAATGATTTCTCCTGTCTGGATCAGTGCATCACATTTCAGTGCAATGGCCTTCTTTTCCTCAATTTTTAAAACCTGTCTGGTGGAAATGTCCAGATCATTCTGGACACCGTCCAGAATATAGGCTCCGCCATGGGTGCGGATCAGCTCATGTTCCTTTTCCATGGCACGCAGATCACGCCGGATGGTTTCGCGGGTTACGTTCATACGCACTGCCAGATCTGCGATAGTTACACTTTTGTTTTCCTGTAAAAGCTCTTTGATAAGGTTTTGGCGTGAAATTGCAAGCAAAAAAATTCCTCCTTTCTTTTGAAAAAATAAGACAGCCTCAATCCTTGTTACGGGACTGAGGCTGTCTTTGAAAATCATTCACATATGTATTTACTTAATCCTAAGATTTTGTAATAACCAGCCACAGCTCCCTGATCTTCAACTCCTACACATTGTGCGGCATGAACGGCGGCTTTTCCGAAGACCGGCACCATGTTTTTGGTGGCATCGACTCCTGCTTTGGCGGCTGCTAATGCCTGGGTGATAACATCCTGTAAAGAGCATCCTTCTTTTGCTGCTTTTTCAGCAGCCTGTGCTGCGGGGAGGATGGAATCATAGATGGTGCGCTGACCTGGCTCGCATTTGCCTCGTTTCTGTACACCGGCTGCAAATCCTGTAAGATAAGCGGCAAGGCCAGAAGCATCTATTTCGGTTTTTCCCTTTAAGGCTTTTCCGCCCTCCATAATGCCGGTTGACATAAGAAAGCCCATTGTGGAAGGAACCAAAGATGACATCTTCATACCAGATTTCATCAGAAGCTTACCAATATCTCCGGCAGCACCTTCTGCTTCTGCGCGCATGATATCCGGAAGTGAACCGTAGCCTTTACTCATGGTAAGTCCCAGATCCCCATCACCAAGACGAGCATCCATTTCGCATAATTCTTCTTTTTTCTCTATAAACAGATTTCCTACACTGGCAAATAAGTCGGGAATCTGTTCGAAAAGGATTTTGTCCATTTTTGTTCCCCCTTATATTTATTATTTCTGGCAGATAAATGGAGTTTTTACAGGATGATCCATATATTTCTTCATTTCATCATTCATTTTACAGATGGAGATAGAAGCGCCTGCCATTTCCATGGAAGTAGCGTATTCGCCTACGATTGTTCTGTAGATTTTAATTCCTTTGGAACGAAGAATCTCTGTAACATCATTGGATAAAATGTATAATTCTTCAATGGAGGTAGCGCCCAGTCCGTTTATTAATATGGAAACTTCTTCGCCTTCTGCTAATGGCATGTCTCCCAGAAGAGTGTTGAGAGATTCTTCAGCGATTTCGCGGGAGGTTTTTAAAGGTCCGTTCCATACACCGGGTTCGCCGTGGATTCCCATACCCATAGCCATTTCGTTTTCTTTTAATTCAAAGTTGGCGTGACCTACTTCTGGAATGATACATGGTGTTAAGGCAAAACCTACAGTTCTGGTATTATCCTTGGCCAGCTGTGCAGCTGCAAGAACTTCATCCAGTGTGCCGCCTTCGTCAGCGCGTGCACCTGCGGCTTTAAACATGAAATAGATTCCTGCTACACCGCGTCGTGTGGCAGGATCTTTGTGAGAATTCACATCATCTGCACCAACGATGCTTTTACATTCAATATCGTCCATATCGCAGAGATCTGTGGCCATATCAAAGGTCATAATATCTCCGGTATAGTTTCCGTACAGATACAATACACCTGCACCGGCTTCTACTTCTTTGGCAATGTTATAGATCTGCTCTGGGGAAGGAGACTGAAAAACGCCGCCTACGCCACAGCCATCGATCAATCCATCGCCTACATAACCCAGAAACAGAGGGAGATGACCAGAACCTCCACCTGTGATGATTGCTACCTTGCCGTCTTTTTTTTCTGCTCTGCAGTAGCAGCGCAGATCATCAGCAGCATATTTGACTTCATCTGAGTGGGCTGCATAGATACCCTTGAGCATGTCATCTACATAATTCTCCGGTGCATTGATGATTTTTTTCATAAGATACCTCCTTGTTCTTTGAAATGTGATTGAATAAAAACTGATAATAAAATTGATTCGAAGACCAAAAATATTGGATTTTGTAACTATAATTTTAATTCCTATCTGTTGTTTTGTCAATCAAAATGTACTGAAATGTGGTATTATTTTTGAAAAAAATATAAAAAATAACCAAAAAGCAACATAAAGGGAAATATGGGTAGTATTTTGTTGTCAGATTATCCAAGATAATAGTAGACGATTCTAATTGAAATATATATTTGGGTCTGCTAGAATAAATACAGCAGCAAAAGAAAAGATTCATAATAAAAGTCTGTTTTCTTAAAATCCAATTTGAATCAGGGATTTCTTCTGTTACAAAAGAAAATGTCACTCAGACATTTGCCATAGCTTCTGTTGAATAAAATCAGAGGAAATACATAAAAAGAGCCTGCATATATATGCCGGTTCTTTTTTAGTATTTTATCTTCGTTTGTATTTTCCGGGGGTGGTTCCCTTGTATTTCTTAAATGTGCGGATAAAATAACTGAGATCATTAAATCCATTTCTATAGGCGATCTCAGTGATGGAATCATCGGTGGCTGCCAGCTGGTAGCAGGCTTCCTCGATCCGCTGCCGGTTCAGATAATCCATTGGTGTCTGATGCGTCATTTCCGAAAAGAACCGGCAGAAGTATTTGGGGGACATGGACACAGAGGCAGAAAGCTGCTGCAGAGTCAGAGGATTGGCATAATTCTTTTCAATAAATTCTAGAACCTGTTTTAGCTGCAGGATACGTTTGTAATCTTTGCGGTTTTGTGTGGGATTGTCCAGACAGTAATGATTACTAAAAATAAGACCGAAAAAGTGGTAAAATTGTCCAAATACAATCAGCTCATAACCGGTTCTTTTTTCACTGATCGCGCGAAAAAGAGAGGAGATGCAGGAAAGAATCTCCGGTTGTTCTTCTGTAAAATGAGGAAAAATCATCATTTCCTGGTGAAGAATCATCTGTATATATTCTGCGCAGGCAGAATTGATTTTCAGAAAAGTATTCATATCAAAAACAATGCACTGGTAAACACAGTCCTCCGGGATTCCGGAATGGAGAATTCCGCTATGTATAAAAATAACATCATTTTCATTTGCAACAAAACTTTTTTCGTCTAAAGTGACAGTGAGTTTCCCTTTCAGGATCCGTATGATCTCATATTCTACATGCCAGTGGTAAGACATGACATATCTGGGATGGGTATGGTCAATGTGATGAAACTCAAAAGGGAAGGCATAGGTTCCTCTTGGCCGGTCCTCATTACGTCCTAAATCATGCAAAAAAATCTCCTCCTCTCAGAAATTTACAGAAATTTTATAATCATTACAGAAAAAGTGAATATTGTACTATTTTTTGCTATTATAACACAAGTAAATTATAGAATGCAAATGTATAATAATAACAGAAACAGTCAGGAAAAACCATGATTTAAAAAAACACTGTGTTTTCCTGATAAACAAAACAGGGGTAAAGACACAAATAAATTCAGGAGGTAATTTTATTATGGCAAAGAGCAGATTAATCGGCAGCTATCCGGTAATCGGAATCAGACCTACTATCGATGGTCGTAGAGGAGCATTGGATGTTCGTGGATCTCTGGAAGATCAGACAATGAACATGGCAAAATCAGCTGCCAAATTATTCGAAGAGAATTTAAGATATTCCAACGGTGAACCGGTTAAGGTTGTAATCGCTGATACAACAATCGGACGTGTTGGTGA
>CAKRYE010000006.1 GCA_934426285.1 uncultured Blautia sp. | reverse complement strand
GGTTTTGTCTCACCTACAGAGTAGGACGGGAAGTTATAGTGATGCATATATCTCTTTGTAGTTTCAAACTCATCAAGCCCGTCAAGTCTCTGAGCCTCTGCAAGAGGAGCCAGAGTTGTGATAGTACAGATCTGTGTCTGTCCACGTGTGAACATAGCTGAACCATGTACTCTGGGGATAATGTCTGTCTCTGCTGCCAGAGGACGGATCTGTGTGATCGCACGGCCATCCGGACGTTTGTGGTCTTTTAAGATCATCTTACGGACAGTCTTCTTCTGGTACTGATATACAGCTTCGCCAAGAACTGCAAGCCACTCTTCCTTTTCAGCGAAAGCTTCTTTCAGTTTCTCTGTTACCTGACGGATGTTCTCTTCTCTTGTCTGCTTATCATCAGAGAATACCGCAACTTCCATTTCTGCAGGAGGTACGATCTCTTTGATTGCTGCAAAAAGTTCTTCCGGAACAGCGCAGGATTCATAGCTGTGTTTCGGTTTACCGCAGTCTTCTACGATCTTATCAATAAATTTAATAATTTCCTGGTTTACTTCATGAGCTTTATAGATAGCTTCGATCATTTTATCTTCCGGAACCTCTTTTGCACCGGCTTCGATCATGATCACTTTCTCTCTTGTAGAAGCAACTGTAAGCTGAAGGTCAGAAATGTCTTTCTGTGCCATAGTAGGGTTGATCACATATTCACCATTGATCAGACCAACCTGTGTGGTAGCACAAGGTCCGTCAAAGGGGATATCGGAAATGCAGGTTGCAATCGCAGAACCCAGCATAGCCGGAATCTCCGGATTACACTCCGGATCAACAGACATAACCATGTTTACCAGTGTTACATCATTTCTGTAGTCCTTTGGAAACAGAGGACGCATAGGTCTGTCAATAACACGGGATGTAAGGATAGCATGTTCGCTTGCTTTACCTTCTCTCTTATTAAAACCTCCCGGAATCTTTCCTACTGCATACATTTTCTCTTCGTATTCAACACTCAGCGGGAAGAAATCAATTCCCTCTCTTGGCTCTTTGGATGCTGTTGCTGTGGATAATACGGTAGTATCTCCGTAATGCATCAGAGCTGCACCGTTTGCCTGTTTTGCCACACGGCCAATATCTACGGTTAATGTTCTTCCGGCTAATTCCATGGAATAACTTTTGTACATATTCATTCTCCTTTATATAAATTCATTATTATATTCTTCATCCAGGCTGTATCACTACTAAAGGATGAGTATGGAAACAGGAGTCCGAAACAACTGAAAAAACTACTTTTACCACAAACTTCCCTGCAATCTTCTGCATTATTATAGAAATAGTCTTTTCAGTAGTCTCGGAAATAACTCCTGCATTCACTGGAAAAGTCTGCTGCTGACAGCTTTTCTGACTAAAAACGGGGCGGATGGTATATCCGCCCCTTCCGCATACTAATTATTTTCTTAAACCTAATTTTTCAATCAGTGCACGGTATCTTTCGATGTCTGTTTTCTTCAGGTAAGCTAACAGTCCACGTCTCTGACCTACCATTTTCAGAAGACCTCTTCTGGAATGATGATCTTTGTGGTTGCTCTGTAAATGCTCTGTGAGCTCCTGAATTCTTGCTGTAAGAATAGCTACCTGTACCTCTGGTGATCCTGTATCGCCTTCAGTTCTTGCATATTCTTTCATGATTGCTGCTTTCTTTTCTTTTGAAATCATTTTGATTTCCTCCTGTTTATATATTATTATTGATTGGACCGCCACATATTAAGGGATGGTCGGAGTTTCCTGTCCCTGAACATGGGCTGAATTCACCTTGGATAGTATAGCACATTGCCCATGGTGTGTAAACTCTTTTTTTATTTTTCTTCCCGAAATATTTTTTCTTCCCGAAAGTATTCCTGACCTTTGACTGCATCCCTTTCCAGCTGTTTTTTTAAAGCTTCCAGGGATGTGAATTTCTGTTCAGGTCTGAGAAATTTTTTAAAATCCACCCGACAGTACTGACCATAGAGATCTTCATGGCAATCAAACAGATAGGTTTCCACTCCAAGAAATTTCTCTCCTCCTACTGTAGGTTTATAGCCAATGTTGGTGATTCCCTGGTATGTTCTTTCCTTAAAATACGAAACTGTGATGTAGACACCGTTTGGCGGCATCAGCTTCTCCGCAGGAGGAATCAGATTTGTTGTGGGAAGGAGATATTTATGTCCCATTCCACGTCCATGCTCCACTTCTCCCTCTACGGAGAAATCCATTCCCATAAGAGCATGAAATTTTTCCATATTGCCTCTGCTCAGTTCTTCCCGGATAAAAGTGCTGCTGATCTTCCTGCGTCCATCCATTTCTTTTGGCAGGATTTCCACATCAAAGCCATATTTTCTGCCGTATTCTTTCAACATCTGCGGAGTTCCTTTTCGTTCAAAACCAAACCGGAAATCCTCCCCGACAGCCACGTAGGAGGCCTGAAGGTCTCCTACCAGAATTTCTTTTATAAAATTTTCTGCTTTCATATGACGGATCCGGTCATTCAGCGGACATTCCAGCAGAATATCTACGCCCAGCTTCTCCAGCAGGCAACATCTTTCTTCTTTGGTAAGAATAGTTCTGGAAGCATTTCCAAGAGCCAGCACTACTGCCTGTGCTCCCTCCTGCTTCTGTCCGATAATTTTCTCCACAAGCTTTCTGTGCCCGCGATGTATGCCGTCAAACTTTCCTAGAGTTACCGCACTGTGGGCAATCCTGGGAAAATCATTCTCGATTCTTATATATTCCATTGTGTCTCCTAATTATCGTAATGTCTGGATAATGCCTTAAAACATTTTCACAGGGAAATATAGAAACCGCCTTTCATCCCATTGATAAACTCCGGCAAATACACCTCCACTGCTGCACATTCTGATCCATCCCTTCTTCTCACACCCGGAAACCACTCCCTGAGGAAGAGGATTCCCATTAGTCAGAAGCCTGTCCCCCTCTTCTTTACAGCAGATTCGGGGATATTCTCCCAGGATTTCTTCTATACCCAGAACTTTATCCTGTATAGCTTCGGACTTTACAGCTTCCTCTGCCTGTGCAAGTGTAATGGCATCCTTTAATTCAAATTTTCCCACTTTTGTACGCACCAGAGATTCCATGGCAGCGCCGCAGCCAAGCTTCTCTCCCATATCATGGCACAGTGTACGGATATAGGTTCCCTTGCTGCAGACTACACGATACCGCACTAACGGCAGATTTATCTCCAGAATTTCAATCTGATAAAAGTGTACAGGCCGTGGCTTTCTCTCCACAGTCTTTCCCTCTCTTGCCAGCTCATAGAGTTTTTTCCCATTTACCTTCAGTGCTGAATACATGGGTGGAATCTGAAGCTGTTCTCCAAGAAAGGATTCCGCTGCTTCTTTTACCTCCTGCTCAGTCACCGAAATCTGTTCCGTCTGTGACAGAATAGTTCCTGTCATATCCTGTGTATCTGTTACTACTCCAAGGCGCATAACTGCCTCGTAAATTTTCTCTTTATCAGTGATCAGATCCACCAGCTTTGTAGCTTTGCCCAGTGCTACCGGGAGAACCCCCTCTGCGTCCGGGTCAAGGGTTCCTGTGTGCCCGATTTTTTTCATATGAAGGATTCCCCTCAATTTTGCCACAACATCATGAGAAGTATAACCTTTTTCCTTGCGGATCACTATGATTCCATCCATCAGTCCTCTGTCTCCTGAAACTGTTTGCATATCTGCTCTGTCACATTATTGATCACATCGTACACAGATCCCTGCAGATCACAGCCTGCTGCACGCATATGTCCGCCGCCGCCAAAGTATACTGCAATCCTGCTCACATCAATTTTTCCGTTAGAGCGAAGAGAAACCTTGAAGGACTGCTGCTCAAACTCATAGATAAACATAGCAACCTCCACACCCTGAGTGAGACGAAGCTGACTGACAATACCATCCAGATCCTTACCGTCAACACCGTAGAAGTCCATGTCTCTTTTTTTGAGATAGCCAACAATACATTTCCCATCCAGAAGCATAATGCTCTCTGCCAGAACTCGTCCCATAACCTGATTCTGGATATAAGTTTTCTGATAAAAAGATTCATCAATAATCTTACTGAAATTAAATCCTGTTTTCATCAGTTCTCCGGCAATCCGCATGGTATCCGGAGAAGTTGAAGAATACTGGAACACTCCTGTATCATGAACCATTCCTGTATAGATTGGTTTGGCGATCGTGCAATTTATTTTTTCAGGATCCAACAGACCATACAGCACCTCACAGGCCGAACTTATCTCGCCCCTGATATGATTGATCTGGGCAAATCCAGGATTGCTGACATGATGATCAATACAAGCCGTCTTTTTTGCAGAGTCAAAATAGGGAGCTGCAATGGCCAGTCTGTCCTTTGCGCTCACATCGCAGGTAACAAAAAGGTCATATTCCTTCTCACCATCCAGTTCCATTTTAACCTCGTCCATGCAGTCAATATGGCCAAAAACTGGTTTGGGATGATCCAGATACACATCCACTTGAATCTCCGGCCAGTAGGTTTTCACATATAAATATAATGCCATACAGGAACCGACACAGTCACCGTCCGGACGAACATGTCCGCCGATTCCCATTGTTTTCACACCATCCAGTATCTCCGCAATATTTTTCATATATTTAACCTCTCAAATTTCTTCCTCATCCTGGAAATCATCAATATCAGCTTCCTGTCTGTGAGACTGATCTTTCTTTGCAATATCATCGATCAATTTGGACATGGTCACACCATATTCAATGGACTCATCCAGGATGAAACGAATCTCCGGCGTATTTCTCAGATTCATATTATGAGCAAGCTGACGTCGGATATAGCCTTCTGCACTTTTTAATCCTTTGATCGTTGCTTCTTTTGCTTCTTTTTCCCCAAGCACACTAATGTATGCCTTACAGGTTTTCAGATCAGGAGCCACTTCCACAGCCATGACAGAAGTCATGGGATGAATACGCGGGTCCTTGATCTCATTACGGATGATGGTGCTCAGCTCTTTCTGAACCTCACCATTGATCCTTGTATTCTTAATACTGTTTTTTCGCATTCAGATATTCACTCCTATTTTATCAGCCGGACATTTCTATCCGGCTGTATACTGATACCTATCTTGGTACCTCTACCATAATATAGGCCTCTACCTTATCTTCTTCTTTTACATCATTAAAGCCGTCAAATACAAGACCACATTCATAGCCCGTCTTAACTTCTTTTACATCGTCCTTAAATCTCTTCAGAGATGCAAGTTCTCCCTCGAAGATCTGCTCTCCTTCTCTGGAAATACGAACCTTACAGTTTCTCTGGAAAACACCATCCAGAATATAGCTTCCTGCAATTGTACCAACTCCAGATGCCTTGAACAGCTGGCGAACCTCTGCATGACCAATTACTTTCTCCTCAAATACAGGATCCAGCATACCCTTCATAGCAGCTTCCACATCCTCGATTGCCTGATAGATAACTCTGTACAGACGGAGATCTACACCCTCCTGCTCTGCCAGCTGTTTCGCTGTAGTATCAGGACGGACATTAAAGCCGATGATGATCGCATTAGATGTAGCCGCAAGACTAACATCTGATTCATTGATGGCACCAACTCCACCATGGATAACTTTGACAACCACTTCCTCATTGGAAAGCTTGGTCAGACTCTGTTTTACAGCCTCTACAGAACCCTGCACATCAGCCTTTACAATAAGCGGCAGTTCTTTCAGGTCACTTGCCTGAATCTGATCAAAGAGATTATCCAGAGACAGTTTACCCTTTGTCTCCTCCAGCAGACGGTTCTTGTTTTCTGATACGAATGCTCCTGCAAAATTCTTCGCCTCTTTGTCACTGTCAAAGGACAGCAGAATCTCGCCGGCATTTGGAACATCACCAAGACCCAGAATCTCTACCGGTGTGGAAGGACCAGCCTGTTTAATACGGCGTCCCCTGTCATCCATCATTGCACGTACCTTACCGCTGCATGCTCCTGCTGCGATGAAGTCTCCTACATGAAGAGTTCCCTTCTGTACAAGAATTGTAGCAACAGGACCCTTTCCTTTGTCAAGCTGTGCTTCAATAACCAGACCTCTGGCTGCACGGTTTGGATTTGCTTTCAGCTCACATACCTCTGCTGTAAGCAGGATCATTTCAAGAAGGGTATCAATTCCCTCTCCTGTATGTGCGGAAACAGGTACAAAAATTGTACTTCCGCCCCAGTCTTCCGGAATCAGCTCATATTCAGAAAGTTCCTGTTTTACACGTTCAATATTGGCACTTGGTTTATCAATCTTGTTAATAGCAACAATGATCTCAACACCTGCTGCTTTTGCATGGCTGATAGCCTCTACTGTCTGAGGCATTACACCATCGTCCGCTGCAACAACCAGAACTGCAATATCTGTAGAATTAGCACCACGCATACGCATTGCAGTAAATGCTTCATGTCCTGGAGTATCCAGGAAAGTAATCTTCTCTCCGTTGATCTCTACCACAGAAGCACCGATATGCTGTGTAATACCACCAGCCTCACCTCTGGTTACATTTGTTTTACGGATAGCATCCAGAAGAGATGTCTTACCATGGTCAACGTGACCCATAACACAGACAACCGGTGGTCTTGGAACCATCTTGGATTCATCCTCTTCTTCTTCTTTCAGAAGCTCTCCGATCACATCCACCTTCTCTTCCGGTTCTGCAACAATATCATATTCCAGAGCAATTTCCTGAGCTTTTTCAAAATCGATCTCATGGTTCACAGTAACCATCATACCCTGCATGAAAAGCTTCTTTACGATGGCTGAAGGCTGCATTTTCATTGCTTCTGCCAGTTCGCGGATGGTCATCTTCTCCGGAAGGGTAATCTCCTTAACCTCTGGTTTCTTCTCTTCCTGTTTTGGCTGAGGAGCCGGCTTCTGCAGTGCCTTCGGTAATCTGGAATTCTTGTTAAAGCCTCCCTGATTTGGTCTGCGTCCACCATTGTTCTGGCTCTTATCGAATTCTTTTTTCTTATTTTTATTCTCTCTGTCACGCTCTCTCTTGCTGTCCTTGGAAGTCTTGGTCAGTTCAGGTGCAAATACCATGTCATCATTCTTTCTGGTATTCTGGCGCTGTCCCTGCGGACGGCCTTCGCCCTGTGGTCTGCCCTGGCCAAATCTGCCTCCCTGGCTTCTTCCATCTCCCTGTGGGCGACCGCCCTGGCGGTTCTGGCCATCTCCCTGGCCTCTTCCCTGGCCAAAACGATTTCCCTGTGGACGGCCTTCACCCTGGAAGCGACCACCCTGACGGTTCTGACCATCTCCCTGTGAACGGCCCTGGCCAAATCTGCCTCCCTGGCTTCTTCCATCTCCCTGTGGGCGACCGCCCTGGCGGTTCTGGCCATCTCCCTGGCCTCTTCCCTGGCCAAAGCGGTTTCCCTGTGGACGGCCTTCGCCCTGGAAACGACCACCCTGACGGTTCTGGCCATCTCCCTGTCGGGATCCTCTGCTGCCGGCACCTGCACGGTCTGAAGTTGTCTGACGTGGAGACTGAGTTTCTGCTGATTTTGTCACAGCTGGTTTTACTGTCTCATTTGCCTTTGGTGCCTCTGCTGTTTTTTCAGCTGCAGGCTTTCCTGTTTTCTTTCTTGTTTTTCCTCCGTCGCTTGCATTCTGTGCATGATAAACACGGATAATATTCTTTTTCTTTTTAGGTGTTTCAGCCTTTTCTCCTTCAAGATTTGCTGTTACAACCTTTTCTTCTGTTTTGGGAGTATCCAATTTCGCAATATGCTCCTTTCCCCTATTATATTTATCTATTTCTGTTACTTCTTTGTTCTGTCTTCCAAGCCCTTTGGCCAGCTCATGTGCCTGCAATTTTGACAATTGCTATACCTCCTTCATGATTGCTTTCGCAAAGTTTTCATCCTGGACAGCCAGGCAGGCACGGAATTCCTTTCCCATTGCCCTGCCAAGGCTCTCTTTATCTGAATAAAAAGAAATCGGAACTTCATAAAAGCTGCACATGTTTCGGAATTTCTTCTTGGTATTCTCTGATGCATCCTCAGCTACAATAACCAGCAGTCCCTTTCCTGTTTTTACTGATTTCTCAGTGGAAAATTCACCGCTTACAGTCTTGCCTGCTTTGGTAGCCAGCCCTATCAGTGACAGTACTCTGTTATTTTTCAATATCCTCCAGCTCCTTTTTCAGTCGCTCATATACTTCGTCCGGAATCCCTGCCTTCAAAGAACGCTCCAGGCCATGATTTTTCATTGCCTTTTCCAGACAGTCCCTGGAGAAACACAGGTAAGCACCTCTACCGTTTTTCTTCCCGGTAGTATCCAGTACAATTTCATCCTCTGTAGTCTTCAGGACTCTTATCATTTCTTTTTTACTTTTCATTTCCCTGCAGCCTGTACATTGGCGCATAGGAATCTTACTCTTCGTTTTCATGATCTGCTGCTTCCTGCTCCTCTGCAGAAGTCTCTTCAGTACCGGACTCTGCTTCGGAAGCATTTTCTGCATATTCGTCACCGGACTCCTCATCCTCATCATAATCATAGAAATCGCCGGACTCTCTTGCCTGGGTTTCACTCTTGATATCAATCTTGAACCCTGTCAGTCTTGCTGCCAGACGCGCATTCTGTCCTTCCTTGCCGATTGCAAGAGAAAGCTGGTAATCCGGTACAACCACCAGTGCTGTTTTATCATCCGGATCTGCCATAACTGCAATTACTTTTGCAGGACTTAAAGCATTCTCAATAAGAATTGCCGGATTCTCATCCCAATTGATAATATCAATTTTTTCACCGCGGAGTTCTTCTACCACAGCATTGACACGGGCTCCGTTCATACCTACGCAGGCTCCTACAGGATCTACATCCGGATCATTGCTCCATACTGCGATCTTAGTACGGGAACCAGCTTCGCGGGCAATACTCTTGATCTCTACAGTACCATCTCTCACCTCTGCAACCTCTGACTCAAAAAGTCTTTTTACCAGTTCCGGATGAGTTCTGGATACCAGAATACGAGGTCCCTTCGGTGTATCCTTAACTTCCAGGATATACAGTTTGATTCTCTCTGTAGGTTTGAAATGCTCACTCTTAACCTGTTCGTTTTCGCTTAAAACAGCATCTACCTTACCCAGATTAATGCTTACATTCTTACCCATCACACGCTGCACAATACCTGTTACCACTTCTTTTTCAATTCCATGATATTCATCATACAGTACTCTGCGCTCTTCCTCACGGATTTTCTGCAGAATTACGTTTTTGGCATTCTGTGTTGCAATTCGTCCGAATTCCTTAGACTGGATGGGAACCTGGACGATCCCGCCGATTTCTGCTCTGGATGTGATTTTCTGAGCATCTGTCAGAGAAATTTCCAATGCCGGGTCTTCCACATATTCCACAACATTTCGCTCTGCATATACAGCAAAATCACAGGTTTCCGGATTAATGGTCACATGTACATTGTCCGCTTTGCCAAAATGGTTCTTGCAAGCCTGGATCAGAGACTGTTCAATTGCCTCCAGCAATGTATCCTTGCTGATATTTTTTTCCTTTTCCAGGATATCCAGCGCCTCCATTAATTCTTTGTTCATTTTTTTCTTATCCTCCCGAATTTATCACTAAAACTCAATTGCCTGACGTATCAGAGCGATATCCTTTTTCTCAAATGTGCGCTCTGTGCCATCTTCATCGATTGTCACACTGTTACTGTCAAACGCGGTCAATATACCGCAGAACTCTTTTTGTTTCTCAATTGGCCGGTAGGTACGGACCTCCACCAGTTTTCCCATGTTTCTCTGAAAATCTTTTTCTTTTTTCAGCGGTCTGTCCAGCCCCGGAGAACTGATCTCCATGATATAGCTGTCTTCAATAAAATCATTCTCATCCAGCTTATCACTGAAAGCTCTGCTTACTGTTTCACAGTCATTCACCGTGATCCCACCCGGTTTGTCGATATATCCTCTCAGATACCAGTTTCCGGCTTCCTTTACATATTCCACATCCACCAGTTCAAATTCATTCTGCTCCACAATCGGCGCCAGAAGCTCTTCTGCTCTTTTCTCATACTCTTCCCGTCTGCTCATTTTCCCACCTGCCTTTCCATTCAGCAAATAGGAGTGGGCTCACGCCCACTCCTATCTTAACAAGTTCTAATCTTTTCCTATTGTAGCACCAATTATGGGTAAATGCAAGGCTTTTCCGGCATTTTCTTTTTATTGTTTTAAATACGCGGCTTTGTGCCTTTGGTATCACGCCTGGAAAGCTTCACCTTATTCAGAGTATATGGTTTGTCATGATACTCGATCGTATACTCCTGCCTGGTCTCCAGCATATATGCATGAGATACCCGGTCTCCTTCTGCCAGCTTCATCCCCCGGACACCGATAGATGTTTTTTTCATAGAAGAAACATCCTGCTTCTGGAACCGCAGGAAATATCCCCCTTCGCTCTGAAGGACGATCTGCTCCATCTCATCTGCAGCTCCCACAAAAATCAGGCTGTCCTCATCTCCCAGCTTGGTTGATACGATCGTTCTTTTTGCCACATCAAACTCTGCACCTGCCACCAGCTTGCACATAGAAGAAGCTGTAACAAACAGCAGGGTTGACTGTCTGATTTCTGCCAGCGGCGCCACATAGAGCATTTGTTCTTCCGTACTGTTATAATTACTCAGATTGTCTGCCGGTGTACCTTTATCCCGGAATCGTACCAGAGGTATATCTGCCACTTTAACGCTGTGCATCTTGCCTTTATCTGTAAATATACAGATCTTATCCGTATTCATGCAATGGAATACATATTTATTTTCTGCAGTGGCAGCATCTTTATTTCTCTCATATGCAGCTTTATCGATCACTCTCATATAACCGAAACGGTCCATCAGGAATGTAACTTCCATCTCTTCCATTTTCTTTTCTTCGTATACGGCTTCCTCTGCATTTTCAATTACTGTACGACGCCTGGAACCATATTCTTTCTTAATCTGATCCAGATCTTTCATGATCACAGCTGCCATAGAATCATAATTATTCAGAATATCCTCATAGAGAGCAATGTTCTTCATGGTTTCTCCATATTCCGCCTGAAGCGCTTCCATTTCCAGACCGATCAGTTTATACAGCCGCATTTCCAGGATAGCCGTAGCCTGTCTTTCTGTAAACTGCAGTGTCTTCGCAGCTTTCTCGCTGGATCTGGACTTAAATTTGATTCCTTCTGTATTTCCCTCAACCAGACATTTTTTTACCTGTTCACGGCTTTTGCTGCCGCGAAGGATCTCAATGATCAGATCGATCACATCACAGGCTTTGATCAGACCTTCCTGGATTTCTTTCTTCTCCCGCTCTTTATTCAGAAGTGTGGTATATTTTCTGGTTGTAACATCAAATACAAAATCCACATGATGCTCTATCACCTGCTTCAGACTCAGAGTTTCAGGCCTGCCATCTGCAACTGCAAGCATATTGACACCAAATGTATCTTCCAGCTTGGTTTTCTTGTACAGCATATTAGTCAGGTTCTCCACATCAGCATCTCGCTTCAGATCAAGAACGATACGGATTCCTTCTTTGGAGGACTGATTTGAGATATCAACAATATCTGTTGTCTTCTTGCTTTCCACCAGAGATGCAATGTCATTCAGGAATTTTCCTATATTCGCACCTATCATAGTGTATGGGATCTCCGTAATCACAAGCTGCTGCCTGCCGCCTTTCAGCTTCACTGTCTCCACCTTACCTCTGACGCGGAGTTTTCCTGTTCCTGTCTCATAGATCTTAAGCAGGTCATCTTTATTTACCACCAGACCGCCTGTAGGGAAGTCCGGTCCTTTAAGATAGCGCATCAGGCCTTTGACGCTGATGTCATTATTCTTCATATATGCCTTTACAGCATCGACTACCTCTCCCAGGTTATGAGGAGGAATACTGGTTGCCATACCAACTGCGATGCCGTCAGCTCCGTTTACAAGAAGATTGGGAATTCTGACAGGAAGCACCACAGGTTCTTTTTCTGTCTCATCAAAGTTTGGCATAAAATCCACAACATTCTTATCCAGATCCTCAAGAAAAACATCCTGTGTCAGTTTTTCAAGTCTTGCTTCTGTATATCGCATGGCAGCTGCACCGTCGCCTTCAATGGAACCGAAATTTCCATGTCCGTCAACCAGAGTTTTACCTTTTTTGAAATCCTGGGCCATCACTACAAGAGCTTCATAGATGGAACTGTCCCCATGGGGATGGTATTTACCCATAGTGTCACCTACAATACGGGCACATTTTCTGTAAGGTCTGTCATATCGGATCCCCAGTTCATACATATCATACAGTGTTCTTCTCTGTACAGGCTTTAATCCGTCACGCACATCCGGCAGAGCTCTGGAGATAATAACACTCATGGCATAGTCGATATAGGATTTCTGCATGACCTCCGCATAGTCGGTAGGGATCACATTCTCCTGTTTTGTTTCCATTTATTTCATTCCTCCATTTATATCAGATATCCAGTTCAGCATCCTGCGCATGCTCGTAAATAAATTTCTTTCTCGGCGGCACATCACTTCCCATAAGAACCTCTGTCACGCTGGATGCAAGTCTTGCGTCCTCGATCTCCACACGTTTCATCATTCTGGTTTCCGGATTCAGAGTAGTTTCCCAAAGCTGATCTGCATCCATTTCTCCCAGACCCTTATATCTCTGCAGGGTGAAGCTTCCAGGCTTATGGGCACGTCTGTATCTTTCCAGCGCCTTGTCATCATACAGGTATTCTTCCTGTCCTTTCTTTGGCATAACCTTATACAGCGGCGGCATGGCAATATATACATGTCCTTCTGTGATCAGGTCGGGCATAAAGCGATAGAACAGAGTAAGGAGTAAGGTAGAAATATGAGCTCCATCCACATCAGCATCAGCCATGATCACAATCTTATCATAACGAAGCTTTGAAATATCAAAGTCATTGCCATATCCCTCGGAGAATCCACATCCAAAAGCATTGATCATGGTCTTGATTTCTGCATTGGCAAGTACTTTATCAATAGTTGCCTTCTCTACATTCAGGATTTTACCTCTGATAGGAAGGATTGCCTGATAATTACGGTTACGGGCAGTCTTTGCAGAACCTCCCGCAGAATCTCCCTCCACAATAAAGATCTCGCACTGGGAAGGATCCTTTTTCTCACAGTTTGCCAGCTTTCCGTTAGAGTCAAAAGAATATTTCTGTTTGGTCAGAAGATTGGTTTTCGCTCTCTCCTCTGTTTTACGGATCTTTGCCGCTTTCTCTGCACAGGAAAGAATGGTCTTCAGAGTCTCCAGATTCCTGTCAAAATAAAGTACCATCTGCTCTCCCACCACTTTACCTGTGGCACGGGACGCGTCCTGATTATCCAGCTTTGTTTTGGTCTGTCCCTCAAATCGAGGTTCCGGATGTTTAATAGAAACAACCGCTGTCATTCCATTACGGATATCTGCACCTGTAAAATTAGGATCTTTATCTTTCAGAACGCCAATCTCTCTGGCATAAGTATTCATCACTGTAGTAAAGGTGGTTTTAAATCCTGTAAGATGTGTGCCACCTTCTGCATTATAAATATTATTACAGAATCCAAGTACATTTTCCCGGAACTCATTGGTAAACTGGAAAGCTGCCTCTACCTGAATCCCATCAGACTCTCCCTTCAGATAAACCGGTTCATGGAGAACCTCTGCATTCTGATTCAGATCCTTAATAAATCCGATAATCCCATCCGGTTCATGATATGTGATATCCTCTATCTCAGCGCCTCTTTTATCCTCAAAATGGATCGTCAGCTCCGGATTCAGATAAGCAGTCTCATGGAGTCTGCTCTTTACTTCTGTTGCAGAGAATCTTGTCTTCTCAAAAATCTCCGGATCAGGCAGGAAATTAATGCTGGTTCCTGTCTGTCTGGTCTTTCCCAGTTTTGGCAGAAGTCCCTCTTCCAGTTCCAGCGTAGGAATTCCCCTTTCATAATGATCGTGATGTATATATCCATCGCGGCTGATTTTGATATCCAGATATGTAGACAAAGCATTGACAACTGAGGAACCTACTCCATGAAGTCCTCCGCTGGTCTTGTAGGCTGAATTGTCAAATTTACCACCTGCATGAAGTGTGGTAAATACAAGTCTCTCTGCAGATACTCCCTTTTCATGCATATCTACAGGAATTCCTCTTCCGTTGTCTGTAACTGTACAGGATCCGTCTTTTTCCAGGACCACATGAATCAGACTGCAGTATCCCGCCAGATGTTCATCCACCGCATTATCTACGATCTCATAGATCAGATGGTTAAGTCCTTTTCTTGAAACACTTCCGATATACATTCCCGGACGCTTACGGACTGCCTCCAGACCCTCCAGAACAGAGATGCTCCCTGCATCATAGGTTTCTTTCTTTGCCATATCTGTTATCTTTCCTTTCTTTCTGTCTTGGCATATTTTCTGAAATATATTCTGCCTTCGATCAGGCATAACACCTGCAAACAATAACTTTAGTCATGAACATTTGTTCTGTATTATAAACGAATTTTAAATTTATTTCAAGCATTTTGCACTCAGGCATATGTAATTGCTTCTGGCAAAAAAAATGACCAGAACCGAAATTCTGATCATTTGTTTCCCACTATTTGTTAGCAGCCAGTACGGGAATCGAACCCGTGTTTTCGCCGTGAGAGGGCGACGTCTTAACCCCTTGACCAACTGGCCATTTCCTTGTGTCGTTTGCGTCTCTCGCTGTCGACTCATTTAATATACACCATATTTTTCTAAAATGCAAGTACTTTTTTAAAAAAATTTCAATTTTTTTATTTTTCGCGAATTTTCCTTGTAAAAGTCCCGTATTTACAAGGTTTTCTCCGGGTAAAAGCTTTTCAGCATTTTTGCTTTCACCAATATCAGGGAAAGTCCATGGACTTTTTCTTCAGATTCCATGGACTTTCTCAAGGTCAGCATTTTTATTGCTGCCGCATTTTAATCTTCAATATCCTCCGCTGGTTCTGCAGGAACAAATACCCTGGATTTTTTTGTCTCGTGTTTCTGCTGAACAGCTCGCTCTGTAGCCTCCATACAAAATTCCATCTGGGAATTCAGCTGTACCTTTCCACGTTTATCCGGTTTGACATAAGTTCCATCAGGCTGAAGGATATGAGCCTTTACATTATCCCTGAATTCCAGATCCAGCACATGCTCCAGTTCTTTTTTAATTTTTTCATCCTCCACAGGGAAAACAATTTCCACACGTCTGTCCAGATTTCTTGGCATCCAGTCAGCACTTCCCATATAAATTTCAGGATTTCCACTGTTTTCAAAATAGAAAATGCGGCTATGCTCCAGAAATTCGCCTACAATAGAACGCACATGGATATTTTCACTGATTCCAGGCAGTCCTACCTTCAGGCAACAGATGCCTCTTACCAGAAGCTCTACCTGTACTCCATAGGAAGATGCATAATAAAGGGCAGCCATAATCTTGGGATCACAAAGGGAATTCATCTTTGCACGAATCTGTGCCGGCAGTCCCTTCTTTGCATTCTCAGCCTCTCTCTCAATCAGACTTACGAATCTGTCCTTCATCCAGATAGGAGCCACAATCAGTTTATTCCAACGCTTCGGTTCCGAATAGCCGGACAACATATTAAACACAGCTGTAGCATCCTCGCCAAATCTTTCATCGCAGGTAAATATACCGCAGTCTGTGTAAAGCTTTGCTGTTGAATCATTATAGTTACCTGTAGCCAGATGCACATAACGGCGGATTCCGGTCTCCTCCCTGCGCACCACCAGAGTAATCTTACTGTGTGTTTTCAGACCAACCAGACCATAAATAACATGGCAGCCTGCTTTTTCCAGTTTCTTGGCCCAGACAATATTGTTTTCCTCATCAAAACGCGCTTTCAATTCTACCAGAACAGAAACCTGCTTGCCATTCTCTGCTGCCTGGGCAAGGGCTGCAATAATAGGAGAATTACCACTGACACGATACAGGGTCTGCTTGATTGCCAGAACATCAGGGTCCTTTGCTGCCTGACGCACAAAATTAACAACAGGGTCAAAGCTCATATATGGATGATGAAGAAATACATCACCCTCACGGATCACCTGAAAAATATCCTTATCATTCTGGAAAGCAGGCACAGGAGCCGGCTGGTATCTTGGGGTCTTATACTGGTCAAAGCCCTCTGCCCCATATACCTTCATTAACATAGTCAAATCCAGCGGTCCATTGATCTTGAAAATATCCGCTTCTTTGATATCAAACTCCATTTTCAGGATATCCAGCAGTCTCTCATCCATTTTGTCTTCTATCTCCAGACGGATGACCTCTCCCCACTGGCGTTTCTTTAACTGTTTCTGAATCTCTACCAGCAGATCCTCTGCCTCATCTTCATCAATAGTAAGATCTGCATTACGCATAATACGATAAGGATGTGCACAAACTACATCATAGCTCAAAAACAGCTTATCAATATTTTTTTCAATAATCTCTTCCAGAAGAATTACCGAAGTATCTCCCTCTTTCACAGAAGGAATCCTCACTACTCTCGGAAGCACAGAAGGAACCTGTACAGTTGCAAACATAGGCTCTTCTTTTTCCTTTTTTCCTTTTTTGGAAATCAATGCGCCGATATTCAGTGTTTTATTCCGTATAAGAGGAAATGGTCTGGAAGAATCCATAGCCATAGGCGTAAGCACCGGATAAACATTATCCTCAAAATATCTGTCCACATAAACCTTCTGTTCCTCTGTAAGATTCTCATGGGCTCCTACCAGATGAAATCCAGCCTTCTCCAGTGCAGGAACCAGAGAACGGTTCAGCGTATTATACTGCACATGAACCAATTCATGGGTACGCAGACTGATTTCCTTCAGCTGCTCTTTGGCTGTCATCCCGGCAATATCTGTCTTATGATAACCCGCATGCACCTGATCCTTCAGAGATGCCACACGAACCATAAAAAATTCATCCAGATTGGAAGCTGTAATACTTAAAAATTTCAGTCTGTCAAATAAAGGAAGTGTTTTGTCTCTGGCCTCACTGAGAACACGTTCATCAAATTTCAGCCAGCTCAGTTCCCGGTTCACAAAATATTCGCTTTTTTCAAATTTCTCAAGTTCCATTATTTTCCTCCTTTACGCCCTTCCTTTTCCTCTGATCACAAGGCGGATACCAAAAACCTCTTCAAAAAACGCAACCTTATCCTGCAAAAGTCCCAATTCCAGGGAAATATCCTGACTGGAATCCATAACCATCTGCAGCTCTCTGTCCTTCAGCACAGTTTTGATTCCCTTTACCTTCTGACAGTGACTTCTGTCCATGGCATTGGCCAGCCGCAGAATCGCTGTCATTTTAGCAATCTTTATATAGCTCTCCCTATCAATCCCGGCTCCCAGCATCTGAATTTCATCGTAATAGACAAAAGCTGTGGTATTATATCTGACAGCATAAGCAATCATCTTTCTTTCCAGAGAAGACAGACCAATAATCTCTGTAGACATAATAATCTGATAGGAACACTCAGAAACATTTCCCATGCTTATATATTTACCGCAATCATGAAGCAAAGCCGCAATCTGAATGAGAAGTCTTTCCCGCATTCCCATTCCATGCACTTTCTTCATACTGTCAAAAATGTTTAGGCACAGATTCATGGTTCCCTGAATATGACTTTTGCTGCTGGAATACCGCTTTGCAATATTTTTAGAAGTCACCAGAATATCATTTTCAAAATTATGTACACTTCTTATAAATTTTTTCTTTTCTGCATAGTCATAAGCAATACCATCCAGAAGAGATACACCGGGAGCCCACAGAGCCTCTGCCTGAAAAATATCAATAAAGCTTCTGCACACTACCATCGTAGGCACAACCAGAGAAGCATACTCCGGATCAATCTCCATTTCCTGTGCTAGCACGTCCTCTGTCTTATCCACCGTGTCCTCATAACGCTTCATAAATTCATCTCTGGTAATGATCTTATCCTTCATCTCCTCCTGAAAGATCATATCGGTGATAAAATCTCCCATAAGGATAACATTTTTAATATCTCTGTCCTTCAGATACAGACGCTGAAAATTTGTCAGGTCATTACGGATAAATTCCTCCACCAGTTTATCATAATGAATGGTAGTTTTTTCCAGTTCCTGAAGACGCTGGCGGATTCTCAGGCTTCCCATTTTAAGGCTCTGGGTAGTAACCAGGGCATCCTTATCAAAAAGAGAAACCTGCAGGCTTCCTCCTCCCACATCCAGAATGGCAGTTCCCTTCTGGATCATTTTCTTAAAACCTCTTTCAATGGCAGCAATTGATTTATAGCCCAGAAAATGCTGTTCCGCATTGCTTAATATCTCTACTTTAAAACCTGTTCTGCGATAAATCTGTTCTACAATGATCAGCGGATTGGTAAGTTCCCGCAGCGCACTTGTTCCACAGGCACGATATTCCACTACCCCAAAATCCTGCATCATCCTTTTAAAATCATTTAAAGTCTCACACAGAACATCCAGCATCTGCGTGTCCAGCTTTCCATTGGAATATACGCCCTTTCCCAATTCCAGACTATACCTTACATCATTTAATTCCCTGAATCCGATTTTTTTTGACAATTCAAAAATCTTCATACTTACTTCATAGGAACCAATATCTATCGCCGCAAACGTCATCACTGCCATATTTTTTCTCCTTCCTATCCGGTGTCTTTCAGCTATTCTTCCCGAATACCCAGCAGATGATCAATAAACTGCTGTGCTGTTCTTCCTGTCAATCCTCCGTGAGACAGCTCCCACTTATTCGCTTCAAGCAAAAGTTCATCCTCCGGCATCTTGATACCATTTCTTTCAGCCAAAGCTTTGACAATTGTCTGGAATTCTTTTTTACCAGGTGCTCCAAAATAAATACGGACACCGAATCTGTATACCAGGGACAATTTCTCCTGTACAGTGTCTGAAGAGTGCAGATCATCATCGTCCATGATCTCCAGCTTGTCTCCTGCCCGTTCTCTCACCAGATGTCTGCGATTGCTTGTTGCGTAGATCAGAATATTATCCGGCTTCTTCTCCAGTCCGCCCTCGATCACAGCCTTCAGATATTTATATTCAATTTCAAATTCTTCAAAAGAAAGATCATCCATATAAATAATAAATTTATAATTTCTGTTTTTGATCTGCGCAATCACATCATTCAGATCCTGGAACTGATGTTTATACACCTCAATAATACGCAGACCTTCATCATAATATCGGTTAAGAATTCCCTTAATGCTGGAAGACTTGCCTGTACCTGCATCACCAAAAAGCAGACAGTTATTTGCCTTTCTGCCTCTGACAAAGGCCTCTGTATTCTCAATCAGCTTCTGTTTAGGAATCTCATATCCGATAAGATCCTCCAATTTCACATGTGCAATTCTGGTAATGGGCTGAATCTCCACCTTATCATTCTCATCACGTCCTACACGGAAAGCCTTATGCAGTCCCAGCTTTCCCACACCAAAATCCTTATAAAACTGCACCATATCTGCCATAAATTCCTCGGTAGTCTCTGCCCCGGCCAGAGTCCTGCTCATCTCGCAGATACGGTCACGGATCCTTGAATTAAACATCTTACTGTTGCTTCCTGTATTTATATAATCACAGATAACTTTACAGCAGGAAATCCCGAAAGCTTCATCCAGCACATTCAGATCAAAATCATAAAGCTCTTTGAAAATCTCAAAATCATTTAAAACCAGTTCATTGATGCTTCCTTTTACAGCACCTCTGATTTCACTTGCTGTACTGAAAGCATTTTCCTTATTAACCAGCAGGAAGGTCAGATAGCAATGCCACAGGTTTCCTGAAAATCCATATAAACCTGCCATTTCCACCAAACCATTGACACATTCAAAGAACTGTCCCTCCTTTGATTTTAAATCTGCCGCATCCTTCTCCCATAAAGTCATAATTTCTGCCATTTTATCCAGAAGATCTCCATGTTCAAAGTCACGATACAAAATACATTCATTTAATCTAGCCATTTTATTTCTCCTAAACTGATTTTTAGTAATTTCCCAGAATGCGCATTCTGTCAGCTTCTGCCTCAATTCCGCGGAGAGCATTTTTCACAGCACTGTCCTGCAGATTTCCCTCGAAGTCCACAAAAAAACGATATTGCCAGTTTTTGCCGGGAATAGGCCTTGATTCAATCTTGGTCATATTCAATCCATTATAAATAATATGAGAAAGCATATGATAAAGTGTTCCGCTTTCATGATACAGTTCAAAGAAAATACTGATCTTATTTGCATTCTTCACATATATAGGTTTCTTACTTACAATCACAAAACGGGTTGCATTTTTATCATTGCTGCAGATATTTTCTGCCAGAACCTTTAAACCATAAAGCTCTCCTGCCTGTCTGCTTGCAATGGAAGCCTGAGTGATATCACCGTCTTCTCTCACTTTTTTTGCAGAACCTGCAGTATTTTCCATCTCCTGTGTTCTCCATTCCGGATGGGCTTCCAGATATTTGGAACACTGAGCCAGTGCCTGAGAATGGGAATATATACAACGGATATCTTCCAGTGAAGCCTCCGGCAGTCCCAGCAATACATGGCGAGGACTGATGATCTGCTCTCCCACAATATTCAGATCATATTCTGTAAGAAGATCATAAATTCCTGCCACAATACCTGCAGTGGAATTTTCGATAGGGAGCACCCCATAGTCTGCTTTCCCCTCCACTACAGCCTCCATAGCATCTCTCCATGTTTTCACATGAAAGCTTTTAATATCATCATCGAAATATTCCCTCATGGCAGCATAACTGTAAGCCCCCTCTACCCCCTGAAAAACAACTGTGACATTGTTCAGCGGAAGAGAATCCACCATTTCCAGTTTTTCTTCATCCTCTACACCATGCTCTGTCAAAAGCTGATACTGCCGCTTCCGGCTAATAGCCATAATCTGCTCAAACAGTTCCTGAGTACCCAGCTGGTTAAATTCCCCATGCGCTCTACCACGCAGAGCCTTCAGTTTCTGTCTCTCTCTTTCTGCATCCAGCACCTTTTTGCCTGTAGCGATCTTATATTCTGCCACATCCTCACATATCTTCATTCTTTCCTCAAAGAGCCGGACAATCTCCATATCAATCTTATCAATCTTATCTCTGCTTTCCAGTAAATCAATCATTCTGCTGTTCCTTTCGTTTCTTCTTTTCTTCCTCAACAATTTCTGTCATAATACCGATAAAGGACAACGAACCAAAAGCCAGGATCACATCTTTATCCTCAGCAAGACCATATGCCTTTTCCACCGCTGCTTTCACACTCTCTGCAGCTTCTACATGAGGGTTTATCTCCTTTATGGCCTCTGCCAGCTTCTGTGCAGGAAGAGCCCGCACATTATCCGGTGTCTGTATGGTAAATATCTGATCTGCAAGGGGTGCCGTCTTTCGGATCACACCCTGATAATCCTTATCTGAGAAAACTCCCATAATATAAATCAGTCTTTTCCCTTTAAAATAATGCTCTATGGATTGCACCAGCATATCTGCTGCTGCCGGATTATGTGCCCCGTCCACCACAAAGAGGGGTTCTGCATCCAGAACTGTAAACCTTCCGTTCCAGGATACCTTCTCCAGCCCTTCTTTTTTCTGTTCTGCAGTAGTAGGAAATCCCAGTCCGTCCAACACTTTCAGCGCATTCAGAGCAGCCACCGCATTTTCCTTCTGGTAAATTCCTGCCAGAGGAATTCTGTAACGTTCCTTTTCGTAAATAATGGTCTGACCCTCAACGCCTTCCTCAGCCACCTGCGCCTGTGCTGCATCTGCTACAGTACATTCTGCATGATTGCTTCTGCACTTTTCGCAGATAACCTCCATAACCTCCGGTTTCTGCCGTACTGTCACCACATGACAGCCTTCTTTAATAATTCCAGCCTTTTTCTCTGCAATTTCAGAAAGGGTATTTCCAAGAAAAGACATATGATCCATACTGATAGATACCAGAACTGCAAGAAGAGTATTATTGATAATGTTGGTGGCATCCAGATTTCCACCCATTCCCACTTCAAGAAGCACAAGATCACAGCCTTTGTTTTTAAAATATAAAAACGCCACAGCTGTCTCTATTTCAAAAGCTGTAGGATGAGGAAAACCATCTGCTGTCATAGCCTGGATCGCATCTGTCACCTGGGTGAGATACAGGGCAAAGCTATCTCTGTCAATCATCTGTCCTGCCACAGCGATTCTTCCTCTGTAAGAATATAAAGTAGGGGAAACATACCTTCCCACACGATAGCCTGCCTGAGACAGTGCAGAATATAGAAAAGCGATTACCGAGCCCTTTCCATTGGTACCTGCTATATGAACATATTTCAGATCTTCCTGAGGGTTTCCCAGTCTTTTCATTAATTCTCGCATATGCTCCAGTCCCAGCACGCTGGGGATCTCCCTCGTTACCCTGTCTATGTATTCACGGCTTTCCTGATAATTCATTGCTTCTACTCCTAAATTTCTATTTTATATTTTTACACTGCAAATCTGCAGCACACGAAAATTCATTTTCATAATTCACTTTATTATAGCCTACACCCATGTTTTTTTCAAGGCAGGCAATACCAGAAACAGATTAAATTTATGTAAAGGAAACGGTTACTGCTTATGAAAAATACTTATAAAAGCATCTTGAAAAAAGCACCTGAGTATTATATCATAATAGGCGAATGATGTATTCTTCATCAATAAAATATGGAGGTATAATATGAGACACTTAATGAGTCCGCTGGATTTATCTGTGGAAGAGCTTAACTCTATCCTGGATCTGGCCAGCGATATTGAGAAACACCCCGATAAATATGCGCATGTCTGTGATGATAAGAGACTTGCCACCTTATTTTATGAGCCAAGTACCCGTACACGCCTTAGTTTCGAAGCAGCAATGATGAATCTGGGCGGTAAAGTTCTTGGCTTTTCATCCGCTGATTCCAGTTCCGCATCCAAAGGCGAAAGCGTTGCAGATACCATCCGTGTTGTATCCTGTTACGCAGACATCTGTGCTATGCGCCATCCCAAAGAAGGTGCTCCGTTAGTAGCTTCCATGGCTTCTTCTATTCCAGTGATCAATGCCGGAGACGGAGGTCACCAGCACCCCACCCAGACCTTAACCGATCTTCTTACTATCCGTTCCCTGAAGGGACGCCTGGATAATATCACCATCGGTCTGTGCGGAGATCTTAAATTCGGACGTACTGTTCATTCTCTGATCGAGGCTCTGGTACGTTATCCCAATGTAAAATTCATACTGATTTCCCCTGAGGAGCTTCGCATTCCAAGTTATATCCGCGAAGATGTGCTGATAAAAAATAATATTGATTTCCAGGAAGTCGAAAGACTGGAAGATGCCCTTCCGGATCTTGACATTCTTTATATGACCCGCGTACAAAAGGAACGTTTCTTCAACGAGGAAGATTATGTACGTATGAAGGACTTCTATATTCTGGACAAACAGAAAATGGAACTTGCAAAGAAGGATATGTACATTCTCCATCCGCTTCCACGTGTAAATGAAATCTCAACTGAAGTGGATTCCGATCCAAGAGCCGCTTACTTCAAGCAGGTTCAGTACGGAGTATATGTACGTATGGCATTGATTCTCACATTACTGGAGGTAAAATTACCATGTTAAATGTAGGCGCACTTCGGGAAGGCTATGTATTAGACCATATCAAAGCCGGAAAAGCTATGACCATCTATCATGATCTGAAGCTTGACAAGCTTGACTGTACTGTTGCAATCATTAAAAATGCCCGCAGCAATAAAATGGGCAAGAAAGATATTATAAAAGTGGAATGCCCCATCGAAAATCTGGATCTGGATATCCTGGGATTCATTGACCACAACATCACCGTAAATATTATCAAGGATAGCAAGATTGTTGCCAAACAGGAATTAAAGCTTCCAAAACAGGTAGTTAACGTGATCAAATGTAAAAATCCCCGTTGTATCACTTCTATTGAACAGGGTCTGGATCAAATCTTCGTTCTTGCAGATGAAGAAAAAGAAGTCTACAGATGTAAATACTGTGACGAAAAGTATACCGGAAAACGCAACAAATAAATATATGCTTGTAAAAAAGCTCTCCGTTCTGTTTCAGTTCTACAGAAGGGAGAGCTTTTTAATCATCATTAATCACTATTCTTTTATACGCAATCAGACCGATAAGCCGGGTTATGTCATTGGGTGATCATCTATCTAGGCCTTACGTTGCCATAAGGCTCAAGCGACCCACCTGAAAGCACGACGGGCAGCCGTATCGCTTTCTGTTCGGTCTTGCTTCAAATGGAGTTTACATGTGCCCGCCCTGTTACCAGGACGGCGGTAGTCTCTTACACTGCCTTTCCACCCTTACCTCAACAAGTGAGGCGGTTTATTTCTGTTGCACTGGTCTGGGAGTCACCTCCACCGGACGTTATCCGGCATCCTGCCCTGCGAAGCCCGGACTTTCCTCGTCTGAACCCTTTCGTCTGTTCAGCCGCGATCACCTGGCCTGGTTGCGCAACTGCTATTCTAACACGATTTTTCACACTTGTAAAGAAAATAAATCAAACATTAAAGCAGCTTCCTCCAATAAACTCTCTGAGAATGGAATTATAGGGAACTGCCTCACTGGGCACCGGCACAAAATAATCAAAAAATTTCAACAATCGTTTGGCTTCCACATACTCCGGTTCATTTTTGTCTATTCCAAACAAAAGAGGTTCTGCATAAACCTTCAGACATGCCAGTTCATAGATCAATGCCGAATTAAACATGGCATCTGCCTCTTCCTGATAGGGAAAAATATTCCGCTCCTCTCCTCTTCTTACAGAAGGCCACATAGCTATGGTATCCTTAGCAGAAGAACCTCTGGTTCTGGCATCCCGGACAATCCTGCGGATCAGTCTTCCGTCTGTTGTAGGAATCCGATTATGTTCATCAATATTCAGTTGTGTCAGAGCACTGATATAAATCTTAAACTTACTCTCCTTTGGAAGTGCATAACTCAGTTTATCATTCAGGCCATGAATTCCCTCGATCACCAGAATATCATCCTGGGCAAGCTGAAGAAAATCACCTCTGTACTCCCTTAATCCGGTTTTAAAATTAAACACAGGAAGTTCTACTCTTTTTCCATCCAGAAGCGCCAGCATATCTTTATTAAACTGTTCCACATCAATGGCTTCCAGACATTCAAAGTCAAATTTCCCGTTTTCATCTCTCGGTGTCTTTTCTCTGTCTACAAAATAATTATCCACTGCAATTGGATGTGGTTTCATTCCATGTGCTGACAGCTGAATAGACAATCTATGGGAAAAGGTGGTCTTTCCGGAAGATGACGGACCTGCGATCATTACAATCTTCTTATTTCCGGCTTTTGCGATCTGAGAGGCAATCTCCGAAATCCTGGCCTCCTGCATAGCCTCCTGGATCAGGAGAATATCCTGGATTCCCTCCCTGGTAATCTTATCATTCAGATCTCCTACTGTAGAAATTTCCAGTTTGTCACTCCATTCCTGTGATTCTTTCTGCACATGAAAAATCTTTTCTCTGGGTTTAAACTCCGGAATCTTATCTGGTTCTGCCATATCCGGAAGCTGCAGAACAAATCCTCCCTCATACAGAAACAGATCAAAATATTTGATGTATCCTGTATGGTTTGCCATAAATCCATAAAAATAATCTTCAAAGCTTTCAATACTGTAAAGATTTACTCTGGACACCCGACGGTAATTAAAGAGCTTCTCCTTATCATACATATGATGTTTGTGAAACAAGGCAATTGCCTCATCTGTATTCACGCTTCGCTTCATAATAGGCAGATTGGCATCTACAATTTCATGCATTCGCTCTTTCACACGGTCAATAAACTCCTGGGTAAGAGCAGTTCCACCCTTCATGGTAAAAAAATATCCATGCCCAACAGAATAATGGATCACTACTTTATCCGTGTTATCCTGCCCTGCCACATCATAAATCGCTTTCAGCAGGATCAGGCATGCACTCCTTTTATAAGTCTGGTTTCCTATGGCATCCCGGGTCGTGATAAACTGAATCGTACAGTCTGCCTTTAAGTGCTTATGAAGCTCTCTCAGCCTTCCGTTCACCATCACCAGGATAATGGGGGCTTCTGCAGTATTTTCATAATCTTTTACAATCTCCCCGTAGGTTATTTTACAAGGATATTCTTTTGTCTCTCCATTTATGGTAACTTTAACTGTCCTTTGTTCCATTGTACAAGCCTCCAAAATTCACACAGGAGACTGCATCTGCAGTCTCCCTGTCTCAACAAGTTTCAAATAATGATACCAAAGTCAGAAATTCTCTTTACAGAATAGCATAAGGACTTTTCACACCTGCGCAGGAAACAGTCAGTTCCGGGAATGCCTGATTCAATTCTTTCTTTACGGCATCCATAAAAATATACTCCGTACCGTAATGTCCGGCATCTATCAAAGCAAGCCCCTGGGCAACCGTATCAATGCCTGTATGATGATCAATATCTCCTGTCACATAAACCTCTGCTCCCGCTGCAATAGCATCCTGAATCATACTTTTTCCGGAGCCTGTGCAGACTGCTGCCCGGCCTACTTCGCTGTCCAGATTTCCATAGACCTTCACATCCTTTAATTTCAGTGACTTCTTCACAAGCTGCGCATATTCCCTCAAAGTCATTCTGTCAGGAAGATCCCCTACTCTGCCAAATCCCTGAATCTCTCCTTCTCTCTCTTCTGTTACAGAAAGTACAGAAGGGTTCTCCAGCTTCATATAATCTGCACTTAAATCTGCCATTCCCAGCACATCGTAATTAGTATGCATAGCATAATAAACAATGCCCTTCCTGATCAGTGTAAGAATCCTTCTCCCTGTAAAGCTATGATTATTTATCTTTTTTATTCCTGAAAAAATCATAGGGTGATGGGTAAGAATCATATCCGCCCCATTTTCTATAGCCTCAGCCAGTGTTTCCTCTGTCAGATCCAGAGCCAGAAAAACATGGCTGACCTCTGTATTATCATCTCCTGTAAGAAGTCCTACATTATCCCAGTCCTCTGCTGCATCTGCAGGATATTTTTTCTCCAGCCAGGAGATCAGTTTATATGCTTTCATATTTCTCCAATGCGGTTAAAATCACCCGCTTTTCCTCTCTTACTTCTTCCAGTCGCTGTCCCGGATCCGGTGCATTCTGCAGCTTTTCCAGAATCCCATCCCGAATCCGAAGTTCTCTTTTCAGATATTCTCCAAGAACAGGATCCCGACGTTCCAGGAGCATTCCGCCAAACCACTCTGACAACGTGTACGGTGTACCAGGCAGGAAATTCTCTTTTTCTCCATGAACTGCTTTCATCATAGGATAAAACTTTCCATCTTCCCGGATAATTCTTTCCTCTTGGATCCTCCAGCCTTCCATCTTCAGAAATCTCCGAAAATGGGGGATATCCGACTGTGGCTGGAGTATCATCTCCTGAAAACTTTCCCGTACAGTTCTGCCTTCTGTGAGAATCCGCTCCATCAGTGGACCTCCCATCCCGGCAATCACCAGAGTATCGCCCTCATCTGTTCCAAGAGCTGCAAGACCATCCGAAAGTCTGGTCTCTATGTATTCTCCTAATCCATATTGTGCAATATGTTCTTCTGCCCTAGAAAGAGGCCCCGGTCTCACATCCATGGCAATTGCACTGGGAATCATATGGTTCAAATATAAATATACGGGCAAATATCCATGGTCACATCCAACATCTACCAGTCTGCTTCCCCTGGTCACCAGGCCTGCCACTGCAGACAAACGTTTCGAAAGCTGCATAACAGGCTCCTTAATCCAGGTAATCCTTCAGCTTGCGGCTGCGGCTTGGATGGCGAAGTTTTCTCAGAGCCTTTGCCTCAATCTGGCGGATACGTTCTCTTGTTACATTAAATTCCTTTCCAACCTCTTCCAGTGTTCTGGCACGTCCATCATCAAGACCAAAACGCAGGCGGAGCACCTTCTGTTCTCTGTCTGTAAGAGTACTTAAAACCTCTACCAGCTGCTCCTTCAGTAAAGTAAATGCTGCGGCGTCTGCAGGTACCGGAACATTATCATCCTGAATAAAATCTCCCAGATGACTGTCTTCCTCTTCACCGATAGGTGTTTCCAGAGATACCGGCTCCTGAGAAATCTTCAGGATCTCACGGACTCTCTCTACAGACATATCCATCTTGTCCGCAATTTCCTCCGGCGTAGGTTCACGTCCAAGCTCCTGAAGCAGCTGACGGGAAACGCGGATCAGCTTGTTGATGGTCTCGACCATATGAACCGGAATACGGATCGTACGTGCTTGGTCTGCAATCGCTCTTGTGATTGCCTGACGGATCCACCATGTAGCATAAGTACTGAACTTATATCCCTTACGATAATCAAACTTCTCAACTGCTTTGATCAGACCCAGATTTCCCTCCTGGATCAGATCCAGGAACAGCATTCCACGTCCCACATATCTCTTTGCAATGCTGACTACCAGACGTAAGTTGGCCTCTGCCAGACGTTTCTTTGCAGCCTCATCTCCATTTTCCATTCTCTTGGCCAGCTCAATTTCTTCTTCTGCTGAAAGAAGAGGCACTTTACCAATTTCTTTCAGGTACATGCGAACCGGATCTTCAATACTGACGCCTTCCGGAACAGAAAGGTCAATCTTGTCTAGCTCGATCTCCTCTTCCCCGTCTAGCTTATCAATATCACCGTCATCATCCAGGATCATGTCATCCGCATTACCGTCTGTAATCCTAAGTACATCCACACCGCTGGCTTCCAGAAAATCAAAAACCTTCTCCATCTGTTCTACTTCCAAAGGCTGATCCTTAAAAAAGTCGCTGATCTCCTGATATTCCAGAACATTCTTTTTCTTTTTTGCCAGTTCCAGAAGTTCTACCAGTTTCTCGCTGAATTTACCCATATTCATTTCCATATGTGCTCTATACCTCCATATAGTGTTTATATTTTATCCTTATTCAAAAGAAATATGCAATTGCTGCCGCTTTCTTCGCAGATCCTCAAGATCCTTTTTGGCTTTTACAAGCTCCTGCAGACCTTTCATATCCGCAGGGTCCAATGTTTTGTTCTTCTCCTTCAGACTCTCATCTCTGATACGGAGTACTGCATCTGAAAAAGCCCTGTTCTGCTCCTCAGGTGTCTCGAGATGGATCGTAGCATTGAAAAGAGAAGAAACCTCCCTCTGCTCCTCGCTGTCAATAAAAGCATTCATCAGTCTGGCAGGATTCACATCTCCCTCCTCATGCTGCTGATAAAGCATCTCTGCCACCTGTCTGTAAAGAGGCACTACGAAGTCCGATGGCTGAACATATCTGACTACTGTATCAAAAATACCCGGATAAGTGACCAGCCAGGTCAGCATCAGTTTCTGTGCCTTCTCGCTGGCGCTGTCCCTTTTCCTTGGCTGTGCTCCTGTAGCTTTGGGCTGTATCCTCTGTTCTGCAGGAGTCCCCTTTAACGCCAGAGTATTCACACGCTTCCGCAGATCCTCCACACTGATCCCATAACCTCTGTAATCCTTTACAATTGCTTCTATGTACAGATTCCGCTCCAGTTCATCTGAAAGCTCCAGAAGCATCTGTGCACACCGTTCAAAAAAACGGTTCTGTCCCTGGGGCTCCTCCATTGTGAACTCCTTCTGAGCCATATGAATCCGAAACATAAAGCTGTCCATGGCCTGTTCCAGCCGTTTCTCGAATTCCTCTCCGCCAAGAGCTTTAATAAATTCATCCGGGTCCTTATGGGGTTTCAGGCTGACCACCCTGGACGTAATCCCAGCTTCCCTCAGGATAGGAATTGCACGAAGAGCAGCTCTGACACCTGCGTCATCACTGTCATACAACAGCAAAACCTCCTGGGTGTATCTTTTCAGCAGGCTGGCATGTCCTGACGTGAGAGCCGTTCCCAATGAAGCCACCGCATTGGTAAAACCTGCCTGATGCATGGAGATCACATCCATGTAACCTTCACACAGGATCAGATAATTCTTCCTGGTAGTTCTGGCTATATTCAAACCATACAAATTCCTGCTCTTGTCAAAAATCCTCGTTTCCGGGGAATTCAAATATTTGGGCTTTCCATCGCCCATCACACGTCCCCCGAAACCGATCACACGGTTATTCACATCCATGATTGGGAAAATAACCCGGTTCCAGAATTTATCATACATCCCATGCCGCTCATCTACATTAAATAATCCAGACTCCCTAAGCAAATCATCACTGTAATTTTTCGACTTCAGAAACTTATACAGATCATCACTGTATTTATCCGAATAACCCAGGCCGAATTTTTTAATTGTATCCTCGCTTACCCCTCTGTTAATCAGATATGTATAAGCCTGACTGCCGTTTTCTCTCCGCAGCTGATAATAAAAATAGCTTGCTGCCAGCTTATTGATCTCCAGAAGAGTAGCTCTTTTCTCCGCTTTCTCCCTGGCCTCTCTGGAATATTCGATCTTTGGAAGCTGCACTCCCGCCCTGTCTGCCAGATGCTGCAGTGCCTCTCCAAAGGTATAATTCTCATATTCCATTACAAAATTATAAACATTTCCTCCTGCCCCACATCCGAAACAGTAATACATCTGTTTGGACGGTGTGACAGAAAAGGACGGTGTCTTCTCATTATGAAAAGGACATAAGCCAAAATAAGTATTACCTCTCCTGTTCAGCTTCACATATTGGGATACAACGTCTACAATATCATTTTTCATTCTTACTTCTTCAATGATATCATCCGAATAACGCAAGCTTCGTCCTCCTTTTTAATAGACTTCCCATGATTTTGGTATGTAAATCTCCCGGAATTTATCCATAGAATACTGATCTGTCATTCCCGAGAGATAATCACATACAACCTGTGTTTTTTTCTCCCCTTTTGCGATCATTTCTCTGTATTCCGCTGACATAGCTTCCGGATGTTCGATATAATATTCATATAATTCTGTCAGCATCTTCACTACCTTTTCCTCTTCCTTTCTGGCAAGAGAATTCTCATATACATTGGCAAACATAATTGCCCTGAGAGTCATCATAGCCTCATAAATCTCTGCTGACATTCTGATCGTATCCTGTTCAAAACTATTCTCAATTATATCATGAACAAAGGTATTCAATCTCTCTCTGGTCGTATATCCAAGGAGCATCCGCAAGGTAATCGGAATATCATCTTCTGATATGATCCCAGCTCTCTGGGCGTCATCCATATCATGATGAATGTACGCGATCTTATCAGAAAGACGCACAATCTGTCCTTCCAGCGTAGCCGGATTCCCGCTGGTGCGATGATTCAGGATTCCATCAAGAACCTCCCAGGTAAGATTCAGCCCTTCTCCGTTTTTCTCCAGCACCTGTGCCACACGAACACTCTGTTTATAATGAGCAAAACCATCGGGATTCACCTTATTGAGTGCCCTCTCCCCGGCATGTCCGAAAGGAGTATGACCAAGATCATGACCAAGTGCAATGGCTTCCACAAGATCCTCATTCAGACTTAATGCTTTTGCTATGGTTCTTGCAATCTGTGACACCTCCAGTGTATGAGTCATTCTGGTTCTGTAATGATCTCCCTGAGGCGCCAGAAAAACCTGTGTCTTATCCTTCATTCGGCGAAAAGCCTTACAATGCAGGATTCTGTCTCTGTCTCTCTGATAAACGGTTCGTACATCACATTCCTCTTCCTGCCGTTCCCTGCCTTTGGAATGAAGGCTGTGGGCAGCATAAGGACTTAGCTGTTTCAGTTCTCTTTGTTCCATGCTCTCTCTGATATTCATCGGCAATTCCTCCACCAATAACAGCAATGACAAAATACCTCTTATTAAGTATATTCTACACAAAATTTCAAATTCCTCTTTTTTTCAAAAAAATATTGAAATTTTTTTATTTTTTTAAGAAAAGGTGTTGACATGAGGCGTTTCATTTGATATAGTATCAACTGTCGCGAGGGAGAACATAAAAAATCCCATGAATGCGATATGCGGAAGTGTCGGAACTGGCAGACGAGCAAGACTAAGGATCTTGTGAGCATTGCGCTCGTGTGGGTTCAAGTCCCATCTTCCGCATTTTGAGTAAAGGACTGCAGAATATGCAGTTCTTTTTTTGTAAATTATATAAGAATTCGCTGTAATAGTTTTGTCCTTATTTTCTGCAGATCTTTTACAGTAGTTTTATGAAAACAAAAAATCCTGTCAGCGAAAAGCTCTGTTGCATTTCCTGCTGACAGGATTTTTTGTTCTTCTGTCTGTTTATAAATTTTCTTTTGTTTCTTCTCTGAGCAATTCTGTATATTCTTCTTCCCTCATAGGTCTGGCATAGAAATATCCCTGGGCCTTATTGCAGCCGAACGCCTGAAGCATTGCCTTCTGCTGTTCTGTCTCCACACCTTCTGCAATGATGGAAAGCTTCATATGATTTCCCATAGTAATGATCATATGCAGAATTTCTTCTGCTCTTTCATAAGGATCTGCTGCACTTAAAAAACGCATATCCAGTTTAATCTCATCAATAGGGGCTTCTTTCAGCATATTCAGAGAAGAATATCCGCTTCCAAAATCATCCATCAGAACACGGAAGCCTCCCTGGCGAAGCTTCTCCACAACTGAAAAGATCATTTCTGAGTCAGTGGCATATGCAGTTTCTGTTATCTCCAGCTCCAGATATTTTTTTGGAATCTGATAACGTTCTGCAATTTCGCAAAGAGTCTGAAACAACTTCGGATTATAAAACCCTACCCTGGACAGATTTACAGACACAGGATGCAGAGGAATCCCCTCATCCATACATTTTTTCAGGAAAATACAGGTCTCCTCATAAATGTAGAGATCCACTTTTGCAATATATCCGTTTTTCTCCAATACCGGAATGAAAATCCCCGGAGAAAGCAATCCCTTTTCCGGATGTTCCCAGCGAACCAATGCCTCCGCTCCGATAATACGGTCAGTACGCATATCGTATTTTGGCTGAAAAAATGCCTTAAACTGCTTTTCCTTAAGAGCATCACCCAGTTCATTAATGATCATCTGCTCCTGGATCAGTTTCTTTCTGTGCGTATCATCATATACAGCAACCTGAACCATATGATTCTTTTTAATGCTCTCCGCTGCCAGATGAGCCCGGTCACACATAATCCTCAGACTCTTGGATCTGTCCCGTATCTCATAAATACCGGCAGAAATCTCCACTGTAGTCTTCAGATAATAATCTCTGATCTGATCACCAAAGCGCTTCATCTGTGTTTGTATCCTGTCCTCATTCTCCAATGTCAGGATCACAAAATGATCTGCCTCATATCTGCTGCTGACATTATCTATCTTGCCAAAAACCTTCTCCAGTTCCCGGCCTATATACTTCAGGAACTCGTCACCTGCCTCCTCGCCAAACAGATCATTGACAAGTTTAAAATTCTCAACATTGATATAGAGAATCCTGGCATCTGCCTCCGGATGTTCCTCCAGAAATTCACTGCCTCTCCGGTAAAATCCCTCTTTATTCAGAAGTCCTGTCAGTTCATCCGTCTCCATCCTGCTGCGATATGCTTCCTGCGCAGCAGCCTCCACCTGCATCTGGGTTCTGTGCCGGTTATTGGCAATTCCAATTACAGTCAATGCCACCAGAAAAATCAGGATACATATCATCTGATATTTATATTTCTCCAATAATTCCCATATAGAAAAAGTTTTCGTCAGATTTATGGAATACTGCCTGATAATATTCTCCTCATCCTGGCTGCTCAGACTTCCAATACTTTTATTGATAACAGAAACCAGATTCGGATTTGCATTATCTGCAAATATCATACAGGTCTCTGCTTTGGCATAAACAATTCCTGACAATGCAAGATTATGGTACTTTTCATCCTGCAGATAGTAAGATGCTGCATAGCTGTCCACAACAGCCATGTCTGCCTTTTTATTTACCACCGCATCCAAAACCGCCTGGGGAGAATCACAGTAAATCGCTTTATGAGAAAATCCTCCCTCTGGTCTCAGGCTTTTATATTTCTCAAATATACTGTTTATAGAAACGATTGGCATCTCCAAAGTATTGATATCTGCTCCCCGCTCTGCTACAATCTGAAATTCTCTTGTAAAAAAGCTACCCGTAAGATGAACTTCAGGATCATCGATCATTTCCTGACAACCAGTAATTCCGGCTATAAAATCATAGTTTCCACTTTGTACTGCCTCTATGGAATCTGTGTCCGGAGAAAGACTTTTAAGTTCAAAAGGTATCCCGCTGATCTCACTGAATTTTTCCAGAAGTGCTATATAAATTCCGTCCAGCTTTCCTGTTTCTTTATCTGTATACACCAATGGCGGTTGATCACCGATACACCCTATTTTTATCGGTGCTCTGACGCTTTTGATATATTCCGTTTCTTCCCTGGTAAAAAGAGGCTTGGAATTCCTGTTTCTATCCATAAAATACTGTTCTGTAAGCTGCTCTCTAAGATCCGGCACTTCTGACTCCAGCTGCTCAAGAGCATTATTTACCCCGCTCATGACCTCTGTATTTCCCTTTGTTGCCATGATATACATAGGTGCATCCCCAAATTTGTCCACAATCTTAAGTGAATCGTGTTTGGAGATACTTCCCACCAGGATCATATCCACTTTCTTCTGCTCAAGGGCCTCTATCTGATCCTGTTCAGATTCATAATATTTCTCCAGACAATGGAATTTTTTTTCGCCCTGGCGCTGCTCAAACTCTTCGTTCTGATAGCTGTCTCTCAGCAGCCCCACTTTTTTGCCATTCATATGCTCATAATCCTGAAAATAAATATCTTCATTATCCTCAGATGTATAAAGCACTGCCTGTTCTGTGCCGATAGGCATACAGGAGAAATCATAGTCTTTCTCCCTGTCCTCTGTTTTCTGTGCATTACAGATCAGATCTACCTTCCCACATTTCAGATCTGCCAGCTGATCTTCCCAGGATTCATTGATATATTCATACTTCCAGCCGGTATACTGAGATATCTTATTCAGGTATTCTACTCCGTATCCTTTGTAAACTCCGCTGCTGCTTTTGTTAATAAAGTCAGCATCCTCACGATATGCCACCCGTATTGTCTTTGTTCCTGTTTCCGACTGTGCCCAGGCCGGAACGATCAGCCCCAGAAGCAACGCAAACAGCAACACGATCATCATTATATTTTTCTTCTTACCACTCATCTATTGTACCTCGCATCTGAGTCGATTATAACATAACAGACTGAAAAAAGCCAACTGTCTCTGCTACAAATTTTCCTTTTATTTCCCCGGGCTCCCCTACCCATAACTCAGGTCAAGCGGATATTTGCAATTGAAGCAGGGGACTTACTTGATTCAGTTAAGTTCAGCAATCCTGCTTACCGCTACATAGATTTCCTGAATTTTATACCAGGTGGGATAATCTACAATTCCTGTTTCTCCCAGGCCAAAAATGCCCTGAAAAATACGAACTGCATTTTGGGTTTCCTTACCGTATATTCCATCCACCGTCGCTTTTGGAAGTGCCGGATAAGCATCCGCTATCACATTCAGCTGTTCCTGAATCTGCGTCACCTTGCTGCCCGATACACCCAAAGTCAGATCAAATCCCGGCCAGGATGCAGGAACACCCGAAACAGCCTCTGCCACATTGATATACATATCATTTCCATAAAATGCTCTCAGTATTTCGATAGCAGAATATCCCTGATCCCCCAGTGCTTTACTTCCCCATTGCGTCATCCATCCTCTGTTACGGCACTGAACCTGTTTTCCATCACAATACTGTGTCAGGATCGGCTGCCTTACATTTGGTCTGGAAAGATAATTTTCAAAAAGCTCATCCACGATCCGGTCAATGCTGTCAAATATATTTCTGCCACGAATCCATTTATGATCATAGGCAGTAGACGAAGTAATCGTATAATCCTTGCCTTTATTCCGGTACGTCGTGATAGTCAGTAATTCGGGGTAGGGTGAAGAAGTCATTCAGATTGATTTTGAAGCGGATATTGATATTATCTCTGGTAATATCAATTCTCTCGATCAGCTTATCTACAAGCACTCTCTTTGTTGTAGTATCTGCATTCCAGAACACATCCTGCCATGTGGGAATCCTGCTTCTGATGTTCTCCCAGTCATCCATGGAAACTTTCATTGCGTCCAGTTCTGCTTCCTTTTCTTCTACAATCCTTTTATGCTTCTTTTCCAGTTCCCTATGCTTCCTGATGATATCTGCCAGTTCCTCCAGACTTAAAGGATAATCTCCTGTCATGGCATTTGGAATGTTGCTCTCCATAACTGCAATCTTATTCTGGATATTTTTCAGTTCACTCTGCTCCCTGTCCAGTTCCGACTGCTTGATTACTTTCTGCCGGTTCTGATTTTCCTCAATCTGAGTAAATACATTCTCATTCTCCTGAAGCTTTCCGATATATTCAGCAAGTGCCTCAAATACCATAGGTTCAATCTGATCTGCGCGATACTGACTGGTTTTGTTATGGGGAACCCCGCTCCAGGCATTCTGGCATTTATAAATAGCTACCTTACTGGTACGCCTTTCTCCTGTATCCTTAATCGTCCAGTAATTATATCTGCTGCCATTTGTCATTTTTCGTCCACAGTAACCACAGTGAAGAACATCAATCAGTGCAAGCATCCCACTGTTTCTTCTTATTATAGTGACATCCTTATTTTCCGGAGATTTAATATATTTGTCACCTCTCTGTTTTCTGGTATCCTGTGTTCGGTTCCACACATTCTCATCTATAATCGTAATTTCAGGATCAGGCTTCTCGGCATATACCCAGTCTCTGCTTTCCAGCTTGTGATATCTGCCATCAATTCGTTCTCTCCGCTTATAGGCTGTATAGCCTGCATAAATTGGATTTGTAAGAATGCTGACAATCGTACCACACTTCCAGACATCTCTGGGTGCTCTGTTCTTATAAACCTCATGCTCATTCAGAATCCTGGCAATCTTCGCCGCTCCAAATTCTTTATGTAAAGAAAGTTCATAAATATATTTTACCACTTCTGCCTGCTCCGGCACAACTACCAAATGATGCAAAGCACGGCCATGTTTGCTGACTTCCCCGGAAAGTTCCAGCTTATATCCGTATGGAGCCTTTCCACCCATGAATTTACCTTTCTGCACCAGCTTCTGTGCGGTATCCTTTACACGCATTCCTGTATCGGAACTGCTTTTCTGGGCATTTCCATATCTCAATGCCAGCATCATCTGACCCATGATATCATCAGATTCCGGGGAAATGCAGCCATCTTTAACTGTATAAATATCCACACCAAAGCTTTTCAGGCTCATAATATATGCGCCGATTTCCCACATACGCCTGCCCATACGGTCATCCTTGTATACAACCAGGATGTCATATTCCTTCGCTTTTGCGTCCTGCAGTGCTTCCTGCAGAATATTTCTGTCTGCCACTGCATTCTTGTAACCACTGTTACTGCCCTCGAAATATTCCTTTTCATCCAGCTGCCAGTCAGACTGGCTGAATATGTAATCTTTCACAAGCTGTCTCTGCACACTTAAATCTCCGTCCGCTTCCAGCTGCTGGTTGGAACTTACGCGGAGAAGCATTCTGACTCTCTTCATAGAATTTATCCTCCCCAAAAATTACAGAGGCAGGAAAATTTCCTGCCTCTGTCGGCTTTAACTAATGTAAATTTTACGTGATTTTTCTTTCAGCTCTCCTGAGATAATGTCTTTCACTTCCCGCTCAATCAGCTCATCTCTCGCTGACTTTGGTGGAAATTCAAAGCTAATTTGCATACCTTTTCGTTTAATTTTTATTGTGTCATACCTTTTGTTCTCCATTGGACCTCCCACAGAAATCTTTCTCTTACTATCAGTATATGTATCGCGCATTCTTATACCTCCTTTTGATTTTTACTATAATAGGCTTCGGCTTCTTCACAGGGTTACGGTTTTGATTAATGGTATATTCACCGCACAAAACGGCTTCTCCCACTTCTAAATTTCGCAAAATTGGAAGCCATTCATAAGGTCTTTCAGGTTCAATTTGACTTGCAGTCCATTTTATATTACTTGTATCTGGCTGAAAATAGAATGTATTTGCTGCCTGTAAAATAGTTGATACAGATTCCTTATCCAATCCTGCAAGAAATTGTGTAGATAATAGTAATCCGATTCCCCATTTTCTGCCTTCACGCATAATCTGTGATGGTATTTCGGCATTAAAATTTATATGCTGTGCCTCATCTATAACAGCTACATCAAATCCTGATTCTCTCTGTACCAATAACTGCCAAAGAATCCACAATACTGTATTCATATAAATTTTCCTTTGATTAGCAGGAAGCTTTGACATTTGTAATATTACTATTTTGCCGCTATCAGGTACCATTCCATCAGTATTCCAGACATTTATTTTCTCTTGTTCAGCTAAAAGCTGCCAACGATCCATAACCTTTTCTACACGATCGGCATACTCACGGTCCTCATTATCTATGGCATTTTCTCGCCGTTTTTCAAGAACTGCCTGGATTTCTCCGAAAGATGCGTTTGTTCCCTTGCAGACTTCTGCAGCCACATCGAACAGTATCTTTTTCTGTAATGATCCATTAATCCCCAGCACATTATCTCCGAGCGAGACAATTCTATCTGCGTCAGCTTCACTTCCATCCATGATTGGAAATGTCACTTTTTGTGAAGTAAAGTCAATCACCTGTAAATATTCTGTAGAAAGTCCACTTTTCTTCAGCTCTTCTATCGTATAACTTCCAGAATAATCTACTATCAGAATCTTTTTACCGAAACTGTAAAGTTCCTCTATGCGTCTGCATATCGCCCAAGTCTTTCCACTTCCGGACTTACCAAGATATAACTCATGCGCATTGGGTGTATTCTGTAAATGAATAGTCGCTCCTGAAGATTTCTCAAAAACCATCATCATACTCCTTTCCAAGTTCAACTATATCTGCCTCACCAATTCTTGTAAAAAATTCTCGTTTGATTTGTAGAGTTTCAAATCTCTGATTTGCCACCATGAGTTTTTTTGTAAAACCTACGTCTGTTACCAGAACTTTGCGTTCTCGTAATTTAGTAAGTAATTTCTTTCTTACAGGTAATAGATTTCTTTTTTTCAGAATTTGTTTCAACAGTTCCGACGGAATCCAAATAAATTCATCATTGTAGTACACCATTTGCTGATGTACACGTGTAACTTCTCCTTTTTCGGCTGTCATGATTTTTTGAATTTCCTTGCGCATAATTTCACGGAATGTTTCCGTTATGTCTCCATTTTCCTGATTTTTATTCAAGTGCGAAACAATATTTATATAGTTTTCAAGGTGCAACTCTTTTAGCATTGAAATATCATACTTTTCAAACAAATCCACAAGAAATTTAATCACAACACAATAAATTTGCAGTGGTTCTTCACTTTTAGTTGCCTGCAAGTATTTTGTAACTTCCTGTATATTCTCTTCAACATACATCACAAATGCTGCAAACACTTTTCCGGGAATATCGTTATTTTCCCAGCTTGCATAGTTCATAAAAGCTTCTTCGAAGTCTTCATCATCAACGTATTCTGTAATTACACGTTTGTCGGAAATCTCATAATTGCTGAAAATACTACCTCCTGCTGTTACTTTTCTCATGTATGGTGCGGGTAATATCTTCATACCTGACACAACATCGATTACTTCATCAACATTTCGCTCCATTTTATTCTGCTCGTATGCAGACATGTGTCTTTCAAAATCCGCGCTAAAAGCAACGGTTTCATCACGAACTCTGGATAATATTTTGTCAATTTCTTTCTGGGTCTGCGATGTTGTATGTATGATGGGTTTATAGCGCTCAAAAACTTGTGTCAGATATGCTAATGCATATCTGATCTTACCCTCAGCGATAAAGTTAATTACCGGAGCTGCTCTCTCAGAAATACTAGATAACATTGCAGCCATTGGATGTACAAGAAGCAACAAACGCAGTTCGGTATTCTTTACCATATTAAGAATGTAAATATATTCCTGCATATCGCTTACAGTCACATTATCTTCGCAAAGATATTTATTCAATCTCGGAAGTGTTGGAAACAACGTCTTTGCATCATTTCCATAAAATTCAAGTGTCTTTCCAGTGACATATTTTCCGCAATTCCATCCGCAAAGAGCATTTGCCATTTCTCGTGGAGCATTTTTAATTTTCGGCATATAATACTGTTCCAACAAATGCACGATTTCAGTTTCAGAAAGCATCTCCCTATTGAAGCAGATACCTTCATCACATAATGCTCGATATAATTTTCTGCCATTTACTGGAAACGGAACTGCTATCACTTTATTCCAGTAAGGAAATTCAATATCCACGACTTCCGGAACCTTGTATTCCTCTGGAAAAATATATCTTATAATTTTACCAGTTCCCACCACATTAGTAAAAAATTTAACACATTCTTTACTGCCGTCATCGTAATTTCTAAGAGCAAGCAGATTATCCTGCCTTTCGGCAAGTTCAAGTGACACTCGCTTTCTCTTTTTAAATGGTGCAGCTCTCTGATTTACAGGAATTATATTTAATCCTGAATTAGGATTGAAAAAATCACACATCTTATTTTCCTCCCTTGTATTTTTTACAGCCTTATTATAGTCTTGAAAAACCTAAATTAATATTGCTTATACAGCATTACATATATTGATTTATGATTTACTTTTTATATTATTTATTGTATAATTTAGGAAAATATAAACTATTAGGAGGAGAATTTATGAAGTGTAATACAGAAATTGGTGAAAAGTATTACAGACTAAAATACTTTTATCATATAGATTCACACACCATCGTTAACAAACTAAAGGAAAAGTTATCTTCCAGCTTTGATACGACCCAAACGTTCCAGACAATCTTTAATGAAATGATACCTGCATGCAAACTTTTTTCAGAATATATATTATCCAACGATTATCTTCCAAGCACATCATTTTTTAATGATTACTATCCAAAAGATATTGTAAGAGCCCAAGCCAGCACATTAGTCTTTTTATGCCAGGCCAGCTTATTTCATCACTGTATATTACACGGATTCCAGAATCAATTATCTACTGCCATACTTAGAAATGATAAGGTCAAGGTAAAATTTAACCATAATCCAAACTCTATCGCTCTGACCGGAGCAAACGACAGGGACATTGAGTATGGCTTTTTTGCTTCATTGAATCGCCAAAAAAAATGTAAAGAGAATAAAGATCCCGCCATTTATCAAAAATATAAATCCACTTATTATAAGCGATTTGCAAAAAACAGAACTGGATATTCCCATTATCTGTTAATAGAAAACTCATATAATTCATACACAGGGAAATTAGCTGTGCCTGTATATGAAAGTACACCTTTTCTTTTTTTATTCAAAAGCAACAACACTGTTCCACTTGACAAAGCATTACATTCCTCATCAAAAAGGAACCTCATTAACAGGTATTTATTATTAGCCAAGGAATCAGAAGAATGGAAAAATACTCACTTCGAACATTTTTTCAATGATTGCAACGAACACAATGATTGCAGCAAGTGTAAACACAAGAGCGAATGTAACCATTGCGATTCTGTCTTATTTGATATAGTTCTCGAATCCTGTTATGGTTTCAAACTTTTAAACAATTTGGAAATTTTTTTATCACAGATACAGAATGCAGACAGCTCTGCTCATGCGTTAGAAAGTCAGGCTCTTATTGAAATCATAAGCAACTATATTTTCACATTACCCATTACATATAACCGATCAATCTTTTTAGATTACACGTGTTATGCTGCATTAAATAGTCGCAATCTACAAGATGTTCCTTATCCGCCTCAGCCATTTAGTTCTTTAGGAGAACGTTTTTCTTCCGTAGAACAATCAACGGATAAATTTGCCACAGATGCAACGCAGTGTATAAGCAATTTTTTTCGTATGCTTAACTATTGTACAATTCCATTACTGGAAGATCTCTGGGATGTAATAACCGCTGAACTGTATGATACAATTCCCTTAGATTACAGTTGTTACGTTCAGTTCATAGAGAAATATTACAAACAGATAACAGCTGACTATTCATCTATTTTTGCTAAAGATATTCCTTTTGCCAAAATATGGAATGATGTTTTTAAATTTGAAAGATTTAGTTTTTCAGCCAAATATAGTAAAGTATTTTCGCATCTGAGCTTAAAAAAAACTCCCAATATATATCTGCCAAATTTACCATATCAACGTAATATATTAGGTATGCTTTCGTTTCTTGTTCGGTGTAAATGTAACTCAGGAAATCATCCACTTCATAGCATTGACGAAATCATTTTAGCTCAATCATCAGAAACCGAAAGCACCTGTTCTTACAAAAAAGAGTATGAATTATTTCAGAAGCAATACCTTAACAATGTATTCGACTTTCTTGAACAACATAATCCGAATGTCCCTTTTTAAAAATTTTTTCTCCATTTATGCACCAATTCCCTGCGATTGGTGCATAAACTTGTAATTTTTTTCAAAAAAGGGACAACTGACTTAATCTCCATAAACCTCTACCTTATGATACGCCAGTATCTACATTAGTTCTGGTGTATCATAAGGTCCGATTTTCTTTTTGAAATATGTATCAAAATGAACGGACTTTTTGATTCATTTTTTCTCAAATTCTTGTACTTTCCGATAGAAGCTTGCGCTTTTCATTCCCAACATCTCCATTGCTTTTCGCGCCGTTATATCTCCTCTTTTCCATTGCAAATAAACGTCAGGAAAGTTATCTGGAACAGATAATACTGGTCTACCAAGATGCTTTCCCGCTTTCTTTGCAGCGTCTATTCCCTCTCTCTGTCGTTTACGTATTGTCAGTCTTTCCTGCTCTGCAATACTTGACAAGACTTCTATCAGGACATTCTGTATCATTTCCAGAATCCATTGTTGCCCCTCCGGAACTTCTACTAATGATGTAGGCAGATCAAGGATTTTCAATCTGACTTTCTTCTCCTTAAACCATTGCAGTTCCCGTTTAATATCTTCCTTATTTCTGGACAAGCGATCAAGAGAAGTTACATATAAAGTGTCTCCTTCACGTAGTCCAAGTCTCCCTTTCAAAGCCTGATAGCCTTCACGCTCCGTGTTCTTACCACTGGCTTTATCCACCACAATATTTTCCTCTGAAACAAACTCTTTCAAAGCCAGAATCTGCCTGTCAAGATTCTGTTCTGTACTGCTTACTCTTGCATATCCATATTTCATTCTAATTTCATTTCCTTTTTATTTTCTAAATTCCTATAAAAAATACACTCTCATACTTTGCTTATTACGGTGCAGAACTTCCTCGTTCTACACCGTATATACCTCATTCTACAAGATTTAATCGGAAAACAGATACTTCATAGGCTCTCTTTTTGACCTTTTCACTTGCTTCCATCTTCTCATATTCCCTGCTCTGTATTCTGCCAGTTACCTGTACCTGATCTCCAACTTTGAGTCTGGACACATATCTTGCCATTCGCCCCCACACAATACATGGGATATAGTCGGTTCTCCCATATTCTCTGTTAACTGCCAGCAAAACATCTGTAATTTCCCGTCCTAAAGGTGTTTTTCGATAAACAGGTGGTTTACATAAAAATCCCTGCATAAATATTTCATTCATGCTTCCAGCTTCTTCATCTGAATCCAGAATATCTAATTCTTTTACAAACGCATGAAGTAACAGGCAGGTTTTTGTTTTCTCATGGCTATTATATGATCTGAATTGTCCAGTCACACAAACTATCTGTCCTTTATAATTTTTCGTATCGTCAAGCAATCGTTCCGATAAAAGCAGTGGAATAAGGTCACACTGACCACTCTGCCGATTCACCTGCAGTATTGTCCTGTAAAAAGCTTCTCCCTTATGTTCCATCTGAAATTTAAGCGGTGCTGCGATTTTTCCTGCCAGCATAACTTTGTTATTATCACTCTTACCCTCCATATTCATCCTCCAAAATTTACGTACAAAAAAAGAGACAGGAACAATTCCCGTCTCTTTACTCATCATTTTCTGTTTTCCAAAAGGATTCTGATAAAATCCTGCTTCTCATTGACTACCGCCACAATCCTGATATATTCTTCCTCAACTCTGTAAAATACATAATCTGGATTGCAGAATAAGCATCTGTAATCATTGTTGATATCTAACAGTTTCCTGACTTCCTCTCCCATATAGGGAAAATCTGTAAGAACATCAATCTTATCCATCAGCTTCCTCAGCGATCTTACAGCAACTTCCTCATCATCAAAATTCTCTATAATATTCGCTTTAATCTTCTTCAAATCCTCCAGAGCTTCCGGTGCATACATTATTTTTCTCACAAGCCCAGCTTCTCCCTTGCATCTTCTGATGAAATCCAGCCATTTTCACGTGCAGACTGTTCACTCTTTTCAAGTTTTGACATAAGCTGTACTGTAGCACGTAATTTGTCATACTCTTCCATATCAAGGATCACATATTCACCTCTTCCGTTTCTTGTTAAAAAAACAGGTGATCCATCTGATATTTCTTTCAGTACTTCTGTATAATTTCTTAAATCAGATATTGGCTTTATATTAGGCATACAACCAACTCCTTTCGTCTTCATAAAAATATAATATCACCTTCTTCCTTAAATATCAATGCAAATTAACGTGTTTATTTTACAGCAGACCATTCTTTATTCTACCATGATAATCCGATCTGTCTCTGCATTATAATAATAAATATGCTTAGTAAGCACATCCTCTTCCGGAGTTGAGTCCTTTATGGTATCGTCCAGCACTGATGCCAGATCTTCTGGTTCTATCATCCTTGCATTATGTACCATCACCTCATGTATACTTGTGAATACCAGATACAGTCCATCTGTATTTATTTTATCGCAGAATAATCTTGCAACACCCGGATAGAATATTGCAACCGCTCCATTTGTTTTCTGTCCTGTACTCAGACAGTTTCCCATTGTATCCTGAAACGGGATATAATCAGGATCATCAATATCTTCCCCATCATATTCAGGATTCAGGAGCATCTTCATCATGTCATATACTTTCGGCGGCATCATTGATACAGTATTCTTTAAGGCAACCATAAAAACATCCTCTTTTTCCAAATCCCATCTTTCCACACATTTTAATGGTACCTTAAGGCTGGTCAGCATCCCATCTTCATCAGCAATTTTCATATACAGGGTAAGTGCTATATCTCCATTTCGTTTATAAAAAGCCTTTTCCAGCTCAGTTTTATTCTTCTCAAAATTGATCAGTCGGATAAACAGGTTTTCTTTTACCTGCTCATAATCTTTTAATTTCTTCAGCTTATCCGGCACGCACATATTATCAAAGTTTTCTACTGACTTCTTTACACCCCTTACAATTGCCGTGAATGTTGTTTTTCTCTGTGTCCACTGGTTATAAGATTCTGCTGTAAACAGCCGCACAATATTGGAACCGCCATCATCTTCTCTCATATATACCCAGATACCGTCCTGTGGCATTTTCTCATCTGCTTCATGAAACTCTGCCTTTAATCCTGTTTCTTCTTTGATCTCTGCCATTAACTCTTCTACAAATTTTCTATACTCCATCATGTTCTGTTCCTCCACTTCTTTTACTTTATGCTGCTGTTTTTGTTCTCTTTAATCCACTAAGTGCTCTTTTATAAGTATTCTGGTCCATTTCCTTTACACTTGTGATCCCATATCTGCTCAGTATCTTCTGTACTGTCACCCCGGTCCTTCCCAGTTCTGCATACAGGTTCTGGATATCCTGATCTGATATCAGCTCTGCCTGCTCTTCCTTCTGGTCTGTTTCTATTGACTGCCGGGATGTGGAAGCTGTCCGATATGTATATACCGTTTCCCCTCTCTGGTTTACGATCTCCAGATCTGTGATCGTCTTATCTGCAGTAGTGTGTATATTCTTCACGGAAAATCTGTCCTTTACATACTTCTTCCCATTTTTATCACCCACCTGAACTTTATTTATGGGAATATAAATAAAAGGAGCTGAATACAGCTCCCTTCCAATTCCGATATTAAAGCAGGCTCTTTTAAATGAATCTGATGCAGCCCCCTTGGCTTTCTCATAATCACTTTCCGTTCCCACATCCTCTTTTTGCACCCACTGCTGTTTTTCATCATCCCAGATACTGAGGATGCAGTATAACTCACTGCCGATCATGTTATGTCTCCTCTGCCATCCAAATATGCCAAATACCTCATCCAGTATTGTCTGATCTACCCTTGCATTTTTATAAAGAAGCAGAGTAATCCCCTGCTCCATGACGGTTCCCACGCGGCATTCTATCTCTTCAGGATTTAGATTCCTGATCTTTCTTTCTGCCATAGCCTCTGATTTCTCCTATAATTCTTCCATAATCCAAGATTCTTTTTATATGGATTGATACTGCCGGATTCTGTAAATACATCCTGGCATCTTTTACACTGCTTTTTAATGTCCATCAATCCCATATGAATCTTCTCCCTAAAGACAACTGTTTTATTTTCCCTGTTTCATTCCCCCTTATCAGTTATCGTATAAATATAGTTATGAGTATCAATATGCAGATGTTTCTCCCCTCTGGATACAAGTTCCAGTTCACTTTGATGTATGGAATCTATTTCTAATCCCAGATCCATTTCTTTATTTAATTCATACGGAACTACTGCATACAGCAAATTCCATACCGTTCTGTTCAGGCTCTCCTTATTCGGTGCACCGCTTACTGCATATAATTTATCGGAAACTTTAAATTTCACGATATCACCGTTTTTAAACTCCGCAGTCTTTTTATAATCTCCGATATCCCTTTGTATCGGTTCGCATCCGTAGACATTTTCATATCTTTTACTTTTTCTTGTTTTGAAATCGTATCTGTATTCCACATAATCTACGTATTTCAGATATTCGCCATTGGCTCTGATATCATGGTCAAAACATAGCATATCCACGGAACCAGAATCATATCCTGCCGGATCAAATTTGTCATTAAGTATTTTGATATAAATATCGTATTCGTCATTTACCAGATCATACGGGCATTCTTCCGGATCATCAGAATCAATTCTTTCGTATACATCGTCAAATATCTCTGATATATATTTTTCTGCTTCTTCTAATGTCTCAAATAAATCCTGATGTGACTGCATCCAATACCTGTCATCTTCTGTATGATATTCCCCGTTTGGATATCTTACTTTCACCAGACAATTAAATACCGCTAATATATTTTTCATAGAATTTTCTCCTACTCCCTATTATAGTTATCATTATAATACATAATCGTATTTAGCCGATATAGTATTTCATTTTTTTATTCTGTCCTTTATGCGACTGAAAGCTTTCTATAAGAACTAATATTTCTGTACTCTGCAAATACCTCCGGCTGTTCTTTGCGCAGTCTTTTGCTGTCCAGAGATTCTCTGCTGATCTTCTTCCATGAAACAACAGTTCCATCCACCTCCCCGGTTTCATATTCTCCCATTGCCGCCTTGATCTGATTTGCAAGACCTGTTTTCTGCTTTTCCAGCTCTTTTACCTTACAGTCAACATCCTGATATTCCGCCAGCACAGACTTCATATCCTCCTGCAGCTGGATAGAACCCTCAATGGGATCACTATATTTTTGATCCAGATAATCCCTGGTAGCATCGGAGTCATCCATGACAGGCTCCGTACCTGTAAGCACACAGCCTTCCCAGAAATCTTTTTCCCTGCTGACAAGGTTCCTTATCAGTTCATCGTCCCTGTAAATAGTATGAAATACAAACTTATTGCCGCCGATCAGTGCTGCAATGTATGCTTTGTCCATCCCACACACTTCCAGATAGTGCTGTACCTGTAAGATGTATTCTTCCGGTACCCCGTCTTCCCACTGTTCGGCCTTATACTGGCTTGCTGTCTTTGCCTCAAAGATACATTTCTCGCCACGTTCATCCGTAACAATCCCATCTACATCTGCAAACAGATACGGATACTCCTTATGAAAGATCATGGCGTGTTTCTGACGTACCTTTAATCCGGTACGGTTCATAAATTCCTTACGGATGATCGGCTCCATCACATTTCCCCAGTAGGTATACTCATTCCCGTCATCTGTGACTGGCAGTTTCCCAGTCTTCTCTTCCCAGAGCTGCAAGATGCTTCTGTATGGATTCTTCCCCATAATGACCGAAGCATCCGAACCTCCGATTCCTTTTCTCCTGAGCTGTAACCATTCTTCTCTTGTAAGTTTTCCTGTCGGTATTGTATTTCGTTTCATAATCCCTATCCTCCTGACTGTCTGTTTTTTATCTTAATAACATTCTCCCTATGCGGCACATACCATCTGATAGGCTTTGTCGATCAGTGGATTGCCTTCCACTGTTCTTGAGAATACATTTTCCTTATAATTCGCTGTCTTTCGTAATGGAGCTGCATGTGTGGCAAAATCCGATACTGCATTGACAAAACGGTAGGCATTTTTTCCTACACCCTTTAAATCTGGAGCATCAAAGTAACGCATCTTCATATCCTCCTGCAGACGGATGATGTTTTTCTTCTGCTGTGCAGTCATGTTCTCATCCAGTGGCAGTAAAATCTCAATATAATCAAGCACCTGCTGATCTGACATTCTCTTCATTCTCAGGTCCTCAATTTCCTTTCCCAGCTCATCCATATAAGATTCCGCTTTAAATAGCGTATCTTTGGCTTCTTCCAGTTTTCCCTGTATATCACCGGTATGAATCATAGACCAGGAACGCTTTGCCGTTGATAACGCAAGGTTCAGCGTATTGTTGCACACAACCCTGATCGGAGTTAATGCTACCTTAATCGCACCGGAACCATCATGGGTATTGGAAAATACCAGATACGGACTGATTCTTTCTCCTGTGATGATATAATCCTGTGGCATTCTGGCAAGGAGCCATACCTTTTTTCCTCCCTGCAGGGAACCTGCTGTCTCGTAACGTACACCTTCACCAAGCAGACTGTCCGTAAAGCTGAATGCTTCTTCATTCTGGATGACCTTATATCGGTTCGTTACCACTCCCAGCACCTTGCGGTCACTGTCCCTTACATTTGCCTTGTATCCCTCGATTAGTTCATTCGCTTCTGTATATACCGGTTCCTGGATTACCTTCCAGTTCAGTCCTGCTACTTCCAGAGCTTCTTTAGATGCTGGTGCTGTAAGTACTCTTGTTCCTAATCCATGCCATGGGGTTTCTCTTACATAAAACATTGTCTCAATATTAGCTGCCATAATCTTTTCCTCCGATTTTCTGATCTTTTATTTATTCATAGCTGTATTCTGTTTCTTCTTCATTTTCATTGAAGCTGTAAAATGCTCCATCCCCACCAATAACGATGTGATCCCGCAATGGGATGTCCAGATATCTTCCTGCTGTTTTCATTTTTTCCGTAAGCAGTCTGTCCTCCCTGCTTGGCTCTATACTACCTGACGGATGGTTATGAAAACAGATAATACCTGCAGCATTGCTGATGATCGCAGTCTTGTAAATCTGTGCCATATCTACATGGCAGTAATTCACACCGCCTTTTGCAACCATTTCCATTGCCACTGGCTCACCATGCCCGTTCAAAGTACACACATAGATCATTTCCTTATCTGAGTCTTTGAAAAAAGAGGCAGCAAATTCAGCCGCCTCTTCTGGTGATGTGATTGTTCTCTTTCCATCCTTACTCCCATATAATACAGAGCCTTCTCTCACTATACAGGTCCGTACACAAATGACACGTTTTTTCATGCAGCTTTCTCCTCTGTGATATTTAGCATAGCTTCAATTTCTTTCAATCCCTGCTCCATACTGTTTTCCAGTTCCATCTGAAACGAATCCCCTGTTTTCATCCACCTGCGGTAAAAGAAATGCAGGATATCCGGAATTACTAGCAGGCATTTCAGGATATCTGTTTCCATCTTCTCTGACTTCTCGATCAGCATTTCATAAATTGAAAGCATACAGTTGATCTCATATGCCTTACCAAACACCGCTTCAGGATTCATTTTCAGCATTCTCTTCTTGTAACGTTTCTGTTCCAGATTCAGACGCAGACAGAAAATCTCTGTCAGTTCCTTTTTCTCTGTAGACTGTGCATTTTCCACCATTCATTCACCCCTCACTCATTTTTATTTTCGTTGATTGCTTCGCCGATCATACGGAAAACCTCACCAGCAATCTTAAAAAGACTTTCTATCCAGTTCATTCGCAGATTTTCTCCTTTCCTGAGACTAAAAAAGAGAAGCAGTCCGTTACAACTACTTCTCTCTTTCACTATGATAATATGTCATTGAAAATATCAGCTTTTACAATATGCAGATTTTTATAAATCCACAAAAAGGCACTTTTTCCCTCTCAAAAGGGCATTACATAATCTCCACCTATAGTGTATAATATAGCTATACGACTATATTCTATAAGGAGGCGATCTTTATGAAAAAGAAATTATTGGCAGGAATCATGGCACTTGCGCTATGTTTCACAAGTATGCCACAGATGGTATTCGCGGAAGAATTTACTTCCGAAGCTCCGGAAGAAACAGAACCAGAAGAAACAGGGGAAACCCCAGAAGTATTCACAGACGAAAATCCGGCAACAACAGATGACACCATTGGGGGGGCATCTACCTTTAGTTCTGAAGAAATTCCAGAATTTGATGATGAGGAAGGTAATGTATCAGCTGCCACTGATGGTGGTAGTACAGCAGGAACTAGTCCAATAGATATAAACAACTATAATAACTCAGTTTATACAATAAGTACATCTGGCTCATATCGATTTACTGGCACTGGTACTGAAACCTCAAATAGAATTGTAATCGACAACGTCACTTCTGGTGAAGTCAAGATTTATCTGAATAATGTAAACATCAATACTGGCGATGGTCCAGCATTACAAATTACATCAACTGTCACAGCTCAAGTTTGTATTTATTTAGAAGGACAGAATATTCTAAAAACAACACTGCACTCTTCTGCTGCTTTACAAAAAGATAACAATTCAGGTCTTACTATCACTAGTACCAACACTGTTACTGGCAGTTTAGCCGCCCAAGCTAGTTGCGGGGCTGGTATCGGCAGTGGTCAGCACATTGGAGGTGCCTCTATCTCTGGTAATACTGTTTCTAATATTACCATTTCTAACTGTTCGATTGAGGCATCCTCTACAGTCGGGGCTGGTATCGGCAGTGGTCATCACATGGGAGGTGCCTCTACCTCTGGTAATACTGTTTCTAATATTACCATTTCTAACTGTTCGATTAAGGCATCCTCTACAAACGGGGCTGGTATCGGCAGTGGTTATTACGTAGGAGGTGCCTCTGCCTCTATCTCTGGTAATATTGTTTCTGATATTACCATTTCTAACTCTTCGATTGAGGCATCCTCTATAACCGGGGCTGGTATCGGCAGTGGTCATCACATAGGAGGTGCCTCTGCCTCTATCTCTGGTAATATTGTTTCTAATATTACCATTTCTAACTGTTCGGTTACTACATCCTCTACAAAAGGGGCTGGTATCGGCAGTGGTATGTTTAGCGTAGGTGGCGCTTCCTCTATCTCTGGTAATACTGTTTCTAATATTACCATTTCTGGCGGATCGGTTAAGGCAACAAAAATTGACTGTACGCCAAAAGATAGTAAAAATAATGATGTTTATCTATGCGAAATTTCAAATGCAGCTTCTTCCGAAATAACTATAAATGCAGTAAAACGAAATGGACCATATAATCATTCATCTATCGATCCATCTGATACTACTCTATATGCCTGGCTGACTGGAACGGATCATGTTGTAACTGTGGGAAATGATAGCAGAAAATATTCTTTTGATAGTGCTAACTATTCTTTCACCCGTAGCAAAGTAGCTCCTACTGCTAGCCAATTTACCTTTACACCTCCATCCAACCTCACATATGATGGACAGCAGAAATCCGTTACTGTTAGACCTAAGTCTGACATTGAAGGAATGGGCAGCAATATAACAGTAAATTATTTTCATAAAGATAAATTAATAAATGGTCTTCCGGTAAATGCAGGAACATATACAGTAAAAATTGATATTGATGAGGGTGCTTTTTATAATAGTATAACTGGTCTAACAGATAATAATTGGAAGTTTACTATTGAACCTGCTCCTATTTCCACCTCAGCTATCCAGATCACTCCATATTCTGGTACTTATGACGGCGCGCCCCACGCAGCAATTTCATCTGTTACAGGCTGTCCAGACGGCTGCACTATTAAATACAGTATCGATGGAATAAACTGGAAAGATGATTGTCCTACCGTAAAATCTGTAGCGGATGCCGCTAATACCAGTGTTTATATACAAATTTCCAAAGAGAATTATACTCCCTGGACTTCAAAACCACAAAACGCCACAATATCTCCGAAAGGTATTACCATCAATATTACTAACCTTGAAAAAACCTATGGAACTGATAATCCGGCACTCACTTTTACAGTCCCGGATTCTAAAAATCAATTAGTTGCAAATGATACTATCGAATCCTTAGGTATAAAACTCACAACTACTGCTGAAACATCCTCTCCAGTAAACTCAAACGGCTATCCAATCACTCTGAAAAGCTACACAAATAAAAATTATAAAATAAATGCCGAAAACGGAATACTTAGGATTAATCCAGCAACATTTGATGAAGATTCCATCAAAATTACAGCATATAATGGAACATATGATGGAGATGAACACCCAATTATAACGGGCATCTTTCCAACTGGCAGTAATGTCGAATATTCAACAGAAAGTCCAAACGAAACTACTATTTGGAGTTCAACCTGTCCAAACGTAAAAACAGTAGCAAATGCCAAAAAAACAAACGTATGGATAAAAATCAGCAAAGATAATTATGCTACAAAGATATATGGTCCAATACAGGCAACTATCAATCCAGCTTCTGAAGCACCAGGCTATCCATCTACAGCCAAAATATCCGTTCCGTGGTCCTGTAAGAAAGTAAATGAGATTGCTGCTAACCTTCTTCCTGCAAACTGGAAGTGGCAGACAGAAGATGCAGCTAAAGATTTACAGGTTGGAAACAATTCTGCTGCCGCAATTTACACCGGTGAAGATAAAGGAAATTATGTAAGTGAAACTGTTACTTACACAATTATCAGAAGTAAATGCGAACACAAACATACTGCAGAACGTTACTACTCCTCTCCATCCTGTACTTCCAGCGGATACAGTGGAGATACCTACTGTAAAGACTGTAATGAAACAATTTCCTATGGATACACCATTTCCGCATATGGACATGACTATGACAACGGTGTTATCACTACAGAACCAACTGCCAAAACTGACGGAATCATAACTTACACTTGTAAGTGGTGCAAACATCAGGATACAAAAACCCTCGGAAAACTTGGTGACGGGGAACCTTATATTGAGGAAAGTTTCCAGAAGAAAGGCTGGGATGCTATCAACGATCTGATCAAGGCTTCCAAAGAAAAAGATATCATTTCCATTATCCTGAATGGTTCCAGGACACTTCCTGCTTCTGTTTTATCCGGGATAAAAGGCAAAGATATTTCCCTGAATCTCAATATGGAGAATGGTTTCATCTGGAAGATCAATGGTACTTCCATTACAGCAGAAACACCTGCGGATATAGATCTTTCTGTTACAAACACAGCAGAATATATCCCGGCAGCGTTATACAGCCTGATCTCCACAAACCAGAATGATTTCGGTTTCCATCTTGGAAGAAGCGGAGCTTTCGATTTCCCGGCTGTGCTTTCCGTAAAGGCAGATGCTTCCTGTGCAGGACTTATGGCAAATCTGTTCTGGTATGATGTTGAGAATGGGGTTCTGCAGTGTATCCAGACTGTAACTGTAGGCGGTGCATTTGAGCGCAGTATTCCATATGCTGACTTTACCCTTTCCAAAGGACAGGATTATTTCATAGCATTTGGTACAGAATCTCTCAATGGCAGAGTCATTCACACAGACGGAAGTATCACAGATGAAAACGGTGCATACCTGCGTCCTGCCAACACAAAGATTTCCAGCTATTCCATTGACAGAAATAAATTAACTGTCAAACTTTCCAAAGGATGTGCAGGTGCTCAGGGTTATGACTTCGTGATCAG